>CACOBR010000004.1 GCA_902625475.1 uncultured Alphaproteobacteria bacterium | reverse complement strand
CTTGCAAAGGAACTCCAAGACGTAATTGAAACCGTACCAAACGTACTAGAAACTGGCTTATCAGGTTCAAGAGATGAAATGGTTGAAGTGATTATTGATCCTCTCAAACTTGAGCTCTATAATATAACAGCTGGTGAGCTATTTAATGTTGTTAATAATAATAACAAATTAATTGCAGCTGGTGATGTCGAAGTCGGAACTGGATCTTATGCAATAAAAATACCTTCAAGTTTTAAATCTACTGAAGACGTATATAATCTCCCTATCAAAAAAAATGGTGATAGATTAGTAAGACTTGGAGATGTAGCTGAAATAAGGC
The DNA here is from genome assembly GCA_902625475.1 of uncultured Alphaproteobacteria bacterium. Taxonomy (GTDB): domain Bacteria; phylum Pseudomonadota; class Alphaproteobacteria; order Rhodobacterales; family Rhodobacteraceae; genus CACIIZ01. The sequence goes on along the minus strand of CACOBR010000004.1, from coordinate 89,599 downwards.
TTACTTTTAAAGATAGAACTGGAATGGCCAGATTTAATGGACAACCTACAATGGCTATTCAGGTTGTAAAGAGAAAAGGATCAAATTTGATCCAAACCGTTGGAGATGTAAAAAAAGTAGTAAATGACTATAAAGAAAACTGGCCACAAATTTTAGAAAAAAATTTGGAGATAAATTTTTCTCTTGATAATTCTAAACAAGTTAAAGGTATGGTTGATTCCCTTGAGTCAGCTGTTCTAACTGCGATTGCACTTGTGATGATAGTTGTTTTAGCTTCTTTGGGTACTAGATCAGCACTATTAGTTGGTTTTGCTATACCAATGTCTTTCATGCTAACATTTGCGTTATTAGCAATTTTTAATATTTCAATATCAAATATTGTCATGTTTGGCTTAATTTTAGCAGTTGGTATGCTTGTAGATGGTGCGATTATAATTGTTGAATATGCGGACAAAGAAATCAAGAAAAATATAGGGCCAATGCGCGCTTATTCAGCAGCAGCAAAAAGGATGTTTTGGCCCATTATTTCTTCAACAGCAACCACTTTATGCGCATTTTTACCTATGCTATTTTGGCCAGGAGTTGCAGGACAATTCATGGGAAATTTGCCAGTAACCATAATATTTGTCTTATCAGCATCGCTAATAGTAGTACTCATTTATTTACCCGTTGTTGGAGGTGTGACAGGTAGAATTTCTAAAAAAATGGAAAGTATTGCTAAAGGAATTCAAAATACTATTTCTATATATTTAAGAATAATAATTTTTGCTTGCGTTTGTATACTATCAGTTTGTACCGCCTATCTTTTACTTAATTCATTATTTATTGATATTAATAAAAATAGTGCCATAGCTTTCATGTTCATTTTTTTCATAGAGTGTATTTTCTTATCAACTTTAACTACTTCATTTAAACTTCAAAAAAATAAAGGAACTTTTCAATATAAAAGATCATTTTTGGGAAAGATTTTTTATTTTTTTGTTGGCAACCCAATAATGCCCTTAATCATAATTGTTATGAGTGTATTTATGATTTATTCAATTATTGAAAATTTTAAAAAAAATAATAGAGGAGTTGAATTTTTTGTAGAAACGGAATTTGAACAAGCTATTGCACATGTCAGAGCAAGAGGTAATTTGTCAATTTCTGAAAAGGATAGATTAGTAAAAATGGTTGAAAATGAAATTTTAGGTATTGATGGGGTTGAAGCAGTTTTTGCATTTACCGGACCAGGTGGCTTTACTAATGCAGATGGTCTTGGTGATGCCAAACCTATTGACACAATTGGAGGAATTCAAATTGAATTGTCAGCATGGAACAAAAGAAAACCTGGTAAAGAAATTATTGAAGAAATAAATGAAAAACTTAAAAAATTACCTGGTGTTAAAGCACAAATTTCAGAACAAATTAGAGGTCCTTCCTCTCCAAAACCAATATTTATAAGGGTATCTGGAATAAATAGACAAAAACTATTAGAAGCTACTGAAATAATAAAAAATGAGCTTAAGAAAAATACAGCTCTTAAAGATATAGGCGATACCAGACCCCTACCCGGAATAGATTGGCAATACGACGTTGATGTGGAAGCAACTGGAATATATGGAACAGATGTAGCAACAATAGGTGGTATTGTTCAATTAGTGACTAAAGGAATAAACCTAGGTAATATGAGGACTGAAGATTCTGATGAAGAGCTCGAAATAAGAGTTAGATTTCCCGAAAAAGATCGTCTGCTGTCCACTATAGATGATTTAAAGGTTAGAACAACCATTGGCTTAGTACCGATTTCTAATCTTATAAAAAGAAAACCAGTACCAAAAGTAGATAATATTGCCAGGGTAAATAAAGAACGAGTGTTTGATATTTCAGCAGATATCAAAAATGGTGAAAATGCAAATGAACAATTAAAAAAAATAAAAGAGTGGCTCACCAAAAATAAACCACTTCCTGAAAACGTAAATTGGAGTTTTGCGGGTGAGGCAAATGATCAAGCTGAAAGCCAAGCTTTTCTGACAATAGCATTTAGTGGAGCACTTGGTTTAATGTTTGTTATTTTATTAGCTCAATTCAACAGTTTCTATAATTCTTTTTTGGTTCTTCTAGCAGTCATAATGTCAACTACTGGAGTATTAATTGGTATGTTGGTTATGGATCAAACTTTTTCTGTAATAATGACAGGTACAGGTATTGTTGCATTGGCAGGAATTGTGGTTAATAATAACATTGTCCTTATTGATACTTATCAACAATACATAACTTCAATGAATAGAATTGAAGCTATAATTAGAACTGTAGAAGACCGTATACGTCCTGTATTGTTAACTACAATAACAACAATGGCAGGTTTAACTCCAATGATGTTTGGACTCTCTCTTGATTTTCAAAATGGTGGTTATAGTATAAATGAACCAACAGTCACATGGTGGAAACAATTGGCAACTGCTATTGTTTTTGGACTAGGATTCGCCACTATACTTACACTTTTACTTACACCAACTTTGTTAGCATTAAGATATTGGTGGGAAAACTTCTTTAAAATCGTTTTTAACAAAATTATGAATTTTAATATAAAAAAATCAGTAGCAGCCGAGTAAAATTAATTCTGATTTAACAATTCAACATCTTGATTTTGCCATAATCGAAAATATTCTTTTTTATTATTCATAAGTTCTAAATGTGTTCCCTGTTCGACAATTTTTCCTGCATCTAAAACAATAATTTTATCTACATCCGTAATTGCTGAAAGCCTATGAGATATGATTATCATAGTAGAATTTTTTTTATCCTTTTTTAGATTAGTAAGAATTTTTTTCTCGGTTGTATAATCTAGAGATGAAGTAGATTCATCTAACAAAATTATTGGAGCCTCTTTCAAAATAGTACGAGCTATCCCAATTCTTTGTTTTTCACCACCCGAAAGTTTTAAACCCCTTTCACCTACTATCGTATCATATCCATTAGGCAATTTATTAATAAAATCCTCAATGCATGCAGATTTCGTGGCAGATTGTATTTCATTAAAGTCAGCATTTTGATTTCCATATTTAATATTATAAAGTATGGTGTCATTAAATAATACAGTATCTTGAGGTACTATACCTACGTTTTGGTGTATCGAATTGAGAGTCACATTCTTAATATCCTGTTCATCAATAAGAATACTCCCCTTTTTAGGATCATAAAATCTGAATAGTAATCTTCCAATAGTTGATTTTCCACAACCAGTTCTTCCAACAATTGCAATTTGATTACCCCTAAAAACTTTTAATGAAAATTTTTGTAATATAACTCTATCAGTATTATAGAAAAAACAAACATCCCTAAATTCAATATTACTTTTAGAGATTTTTAACGGTTTTGCATTTTTTTTATCTTTGATATCTACTTTTTGTTTTAATATTTCAAACATCGATTCTAAATCAACTAGGGCCTGTCTTATTTCCCTATATATAGAGCCAAGAAAATTTAAGGGCATACTAAGTTGAATGATAATAGCATTTAACCCTACAAATGAGCCAATTGTTAAGTTCCCGTTGTATACTTCTCTCATTGAGAAAATCATAATTACCATTAGTCCAAGTGTAATGATTATAGTTTGAACCAAATTTAAGAATGCTAGTGTTATGCTTGTTTTTACTGCAGCTTTTTGATATTTTAATCTAGACTCGTTGTAACGATCCATTTCATATTTATCAGCATTGAAATACTTAACAGTCTCATAATTCAAAAGACCATCTATTGCTTTTTGATTTGAATCAGAATCAAACTCATTCATTTTTTTTCGTATTAAAACTCTCCACTCAGTAATCTTAAATGTAAAATAGGAATAAAGAATTAAGCATAAAGAAATAATGGCTGTATAAAATATATCAAATTTAAAAATTAGAATAACTATAACTAAAACAAATTCAAAAATTAATGGAACAATATTGAAAAATAAAAAACGTAATAAGAACTCAGTTCCAATTATACCTCTCTCTACAATTCTACTAATTGCTCCAGTTTTTCTAGTTAAATGAAAGCCGAGAGAAAGCGAATGTATATGGCTAAAAGCTTTTACTGCAATCTGTCTTAACGCATTTTGTCCAACTAAAGCAAAAACAGCGTCTCTTAACTGAGTAAAACCTACACTTAAAATCCTAAACAAATTATAGATGACAATAAGCCCTAGCGAACCAAAAATAAAAAGAGAAAATTCACCTATTTTTTCTGTTTTTAAGTCAAATGAATCTACAACCCAAATCAAACTTATCGGGATTAAAACAGTAAAAATTTTGGCAAAAATAAGAGAGAAAAAGGAAATTAAAACCCTTACACGAAAACACACATTATTCTTTGGCCACAAAAAAGGGATTATTTTTTTTATAATGTATAGATCCATATATTCCAAAATCTAAATGATTAAATTAACTGAGATGTAAGGTGATTTAAAAAAAAGCGATAAAAAATTCTAATCTAATAGTGAAAAAATCTGCCCAGGATATATGAGGTCTGGGTCCTTAATAAGATGGCTGTTTTTATTATATATATCTAAATACATAATTCCCCTACCATAAATCCGCCTTGCAATACGCCATAAACTGTTACCCGGTTGTACAGTTATTGCTTTAGTAAACATTTTATCTAATAATTCTTTAGTTTCTTGCTTAAAAGGAGTTTCAATTCTAAATTTGACATCACCGTTTACTGTGGTCTCATCTATTCTTAGTTTATATATACCAGGTGGAATAACACCCAAATCTACATCCCAACTTCCATCTTTTCCAGGGATTGTTTTCATCTTAAATTGATTGTTTAGGTAAACCATGACATTCATATCAGTCCTAGCTCTACCATAAAGAATTGCCGTTCCATTCTCAGAGTACTTAATTCTATCTAAAGTTAACTTCTCAACATTTATATTTTTAAATTCTTCTTTGAGTAAAATATCTGTCTGCTGAACCTCAAAAATTCGAACGTCATCTAATCGTTCATTTTCAATTTCATTATCGTTATTATTTTTAATTATTCCTGGTAAAATAATAAAACTTTTTGTTTCATAAACCCAATCTCCTTCATTTTCTACAGGTTCTTTACTTACTATTTTTTTTGTTTTTTCTTCTTTAGTAATTATTTGAAGTTCTTGAGGTTGATTAGATGATGAAACTTCTCCTGTTATAACAAATTCTCCATCTTGATTAACTTCAGATTTACCAATAGTTTGATTATTTATTTTAGCTTCAACAGTAGTTGAGGGGTCAGCACTACCTGCAATTATTGTTATTCCACTTTCATCTACTCTTAGAATATCAACTTTAGTTTCTTCTTTGTCCACTTCTTTAATCGTTGCTTCATTAATTGTTAAAGTTTTATCTTCTGAATTATCTTGATTTTGGAACAAAGTTTGTTGCTTATTTTTTTTGTCAATTTCTTTTTCTTTTTCAAGTAATGAATCATTGTTTACTTGAATGTTTTCTTTATCTATTTGTTCAATTACACTTTTTTTTGTAGAATTCTTTGTTTCTGCGACGTTATTTTTAGAAACATCATCAGAAGAATTTTCTACTTTTATTTCTTCACCATTCGATGTTTTTTTTGTATCCGGCTGATTATCTTTATTTGAATTATTGTCAACTTTTTGTTCTTCAGAAATACTCTTTGATATTTCTTCTTCAGCTGATACGATGTTATTTTGTATTTCTTTTTCTACAAAAGATTGATTAACTATTGCATAAATTCCAAGTGAAAGTGACCCAACTAAAACTATTAAAGCACCTGGCCAACCTAATTTAAAAATAATTTTATTCATAATTTAATTTTAAATAGCAAAAAAATCCTTATTACTAGATTTAACCACAAGATGACTGTTACAGTAAATAGAAAAGGAATTAAAATTATGTCAAAAAAAAAAATTAAATCAATTTGTATTTATTGTGGTTCAAGATTAGGGGTATCAACCGAATATGCCAAGAATGCCAAAATTTTAGGTGAGATTATTGCACGAAATAATTTAAAGTTAGTATATGGTGGTGGTAATATTGGAATTATGGGGGTTTTGGCGGAGTCTTGTAGAAAAAATAATGGAAGAATCCTTGGCGTTATGCCTCATATTCTTACCAAAAAAGAACAAGGAAAAGAAAATATTTCTAATTACGTTATAACTGAAGATATGCATGAAAGAAAAAAAGTAATGTATATGAATTCTGATATGATTATTGCCCTACCCGGTGGTATAGGTACTCTTGAAGAGCTTTTCGAAATGATTACTTGGAAACAGCTTGGATTACACAATAAACCAATTTATTTACTTAATGTATTAGGCTATTGGGATAATTTAATTCTTTCATTCAATCAAATCATCAAAGACGGTTTCTTAGAAAAAGAGTCAACAAATTATTTTAAAATTTGTGAGTCAGTAGATGAAATTTTTTTTGATTTAAAAAAAGAAGGTTTAATTGAATCATATGAATAAAGAAGTAAACCAGACCATATAAAAATGAAGCTAAATAAATGCAAATTATTAAATGGCTCAAAAAAAATAATTACTGCTACCAAAAACTGTAAAGTGGGATTTAGATAATTAATCATACCTAAGGTTGAATACCTCATTTGTTGAGATGAAACAGAAAACAACCATAATGGTAAGGCTGTAATTAACCCAGAAAGCAATAGTAAAAAATAGTTATAACTATTTAAAGAATTTATTTGCTCTGGATTTTTTTTAAAAATAAATAACAAGAAGGCTAAAGCAAGGGGACTTAATAAAGCAATCTCGATAAATACAGTTTTAAGCGGATTTAGATCCATTTTTTTTTTAATCATTCCATAAATTGCAAAAGTTACACCCATGATAATAGATATCAAAGGAATAGAATTTAAGCCTAAAGATAATAAAAATATCGCAAAAAATGCAAAAAAAACTGCAATAAATTGGATTTTAGTAAAACTCTCCTTAAAGAAAACAAAGCCAAAAAATATAGCAAGTAATGGGAATAAATAATATGCAAAAGATGCCTGTAAAACCTCATTGATACTTATTGAATAAATAAATCCGTACTGATTTATCCCAATCATTAAGCTAGCTAATAAGATCAGCCCAAAAGAGTTAAGATACTTTTTTATTTTAATAAATTTCTTGCCACTATTAAAAAAGTAAAGAAAAAAACATAAAAAAAATAATGAAAAGATCACACGAAATGACATTATAACTTTAGGATCAACATCACCTAATAATCTATAAAAAAGAGGTGATAGCCCCCAAATAATACAGGCTAAAGTAACTAATAAAAAGGGTCTAAGATTCAAAGATAGATTATTTTAAGCGCGAGGCCACATTTTCCCAATCAACTAGGTTTTCAAGAAAATTAGAAAGGTAAGCTGGTCTTTTATTTCTGAAATCAATGTAATATGAATGCTCCCAAACATCACAACCTAGCAATGCATTTTGATTAAAGCAAATTGGGTTAACTCCATTCTCAGTTTTAGTCACTTTTAGTGATCCATCTCCTTCTTGAACTAGCCAACACCAACCAGAACCAAACTGTCCAATACCAGCAGCAGTAAATTCTTCTTTAAATTTTTCAACAGATCCAAAATTTTCAACAATACTTTTTTCCAAGCTGGACGGTATTGTTTTTCCGTTAGGACCCATCATCTCCCAAAATTGGCAATGATTCCAGTGTTGAGAAGCATTATTAAATATACCATTTTGAGCTACTGAAGTATTATTATATGTACCTGATATAATGTCTTCAACAGACTTATTTTCCCACTCAGTTCCAGCTATAAGTTTATTTCCATTATCAACATATGCTTTATGATGCAAATCATGGTGGAACTCTAATGTTTCTTTACTCATTCCTAGTTTATCTAGTGAATCGTGACTGTATGGTAGATCTGGTAAAGTAAAACTCATTATAACCTCTAACTAAATTTGGAAAAAAATTGAAAATTGAATCGTATATTACAAATCTAAAATTAAAATTCAACCAATTAAAAAATTATTTATAATAAATAGCAGATAAGATCTAATTATCAAAGTTGCTATAATTAGTACCTGGGTTTCCAGTATTTTTATTATTCCAATCTCTTTTGACACCAAGCTTTAGCAATATAGAAGATGCGATAAATATGGAAGAATAAGTTCCAATCAAAACTCCCCATATCATAGCGAAGGTAAATCCCCTTATTACTTCCCCACCAAAGATAAATAAAGCTAAAAGAGCCAGTAAAGTTGTTAATGAAGTTATTATTGTCCTACTCAAAGTTTCATTAATAGATTTATTTAAAACGTCTATCAATTTCACTGACTGATATTTTTTTAAGTTCTCTCTTATTCTATCAAAAACTATAACTGTATCATTGAGTGAATAACCTACTATAGTCAAAAGTGCTGCAATGATGGATAGGTTAAACTCTAATCCAATGATTGAAAATATCCCAATTGTAATTATTACATCATGAATTAATGCAAGAACAGCACCTAATGAGAACTGCCACTCAAAGCGTATCCAAATATAAAAGAGTACTGCAAAAACAGCTAAACAAACTGCCAATATTGCTTTTTTAATAAGCTCATCAGAGATCTTTGATCCTACACTTTCCGTTTGTAAAAAAGAAATTTCACCAATATCTCTTTTTAAAGTTTCTTTAACTCCTATTATCATATTGTTTTGAACTTCTTCATCGTTTCCTTGTTGTTCAATTTTTATTAAAAACATTTGTTTTGGTGAACCTATCAATGTATCTGCTGGATCAGAAATCTTTGTAACTACGGTATCACCTAAATCTAAACTATTTAAAGATTTTCTGATTTTTTGAATTGAGGTAGTATCAGATGTTTTAATCATCAACATTGTACCACCTCGAAAATCTATTCCATAATTTAGTCCATTTATTAGATAAAAAATTATAGAAATAAAGACGGCAGTGACTGATGCCCAAATTGCCAATTTGGATTTTCCAAAAAAATTAATCTTCGTGTTGCTAGGTACTAATCGTAACCTCATAAATAATCCTTAAAAATTTAGAACTTTGGGTTTGGTTACATTAAAGTAAAAAGAAATCAATAATCTCGTTAAATAAACTGCTGTGAATACTGAAGTAACAATACCAATTCCAAGTGTTACAGAAAAACCCTTAATAGGACCGGATCCAAGTATAAATAAAATTAAAGCTGCAATAAATGTGGTTACATTAGCATCTATAATAGAAGTGAGTGCTTTTTCATAACCTAACTCAATTGCCCTATAAAGACTTTTATTTGTCTTTATTTCCTCTTTTATTCGTTCAAAAATTAAAACATTTGCATCTACTGCCATTCCAATGGTTAAAACAATTCCAGCAATTCCAGGCAGAGTAAGTGTAGCAGAAAAGTAGGCCATTATTGAAAATATTAGTGAAATATTAAAAATTAAGCCAATGTTTGCAAATAAACCAAATAAACCATAAGAAAAGAACATAAAAAATAAAACTAATAATCCCGATATTATTGCTGCAATTTTTCCTGATTGGATGCTATCTGCTCCTAGTTCTGGACCTACAGTTCTTTGTTCTAGAACTTTAATAGAAGCAGGAAGAGCTCCAGCTCTAAGGAGTATTGCTAAGCGGTTGCTTTCCTCTACTGTAAAATCACCAGTGATTATACCTGAACCTCCAGGAATGTGACTTTGAATAATTGGTGCTGATATGACTTGACTATCCAAAACTATAGCAAATGGATTTCCTATATTATTTTTCGTGTAATCACCAAATTTTCTGCCTCCAACCGGATTAAATTGAAAGGAAACTGCCGGTCTGTTATTTTGATCAAAAGAGGGTTGAGCATTTGTTAATTGTGAACCTGAAACAACAAATCTCTTTTCTAATTCTAAACAGCTATTTATGTCATCAATATTTGGTACTATAATATTTCTACTTGATGGTTTTTTTTCACAAGAAACATTATTGTTTATAACTTGATGAAAAGTAAGCTTAGCTGTTTTTCCTATTAACTGTAATAATTCTTCTGCAGAACCTAATCCAGGTACTTGGATTACAATTCTTCTATCTCCTTGCTTTTGAATTGTAGGTTCTCTAGTTCCAGCTTCATCTACTCTTCTTCTTATAATTTCTAAAGACTGATCCATGGTTTGTTTATCAATTTTGTTTTTTTCTTGCTGATTAAAAGAAACTTTGATCTTATTTTCTTCAAATTTAGAAAAATTTAAAACTTTATTACTGGGTGATATTTGATTGCTTAAAATTGAAATAGCATTGCTTATTCCACTTTTTTTACTTATTTTTACTATTAAACTATTATCATCATCAGATAAATTTTGAGTAAATGACCCAACATCACCTCTAATTGTCCTTAAAGTTTTTCTAATTTCTGGCCAAAAATTTAATAGCCTTTCTGAATATACATCTTCCAAATTTACTTCTACAAGTACGTGGGCTCCACCCCTCAAATCAAGGCCTAAATTTACTAGGTTAGAAGGTGCCCAATCATACCATAATAACTTTTCTGGGGGTTGGTTTTCAGTTTTTAAATTTTCAGTTTTCTTGAAGTCATTATATTTTTCAACTTGCGAATAAAAGAAATGTGGGGAAAAACTATATACTCCCCAAAGACAGGGAAACAAAATAATTATAATTTTCCAAATTGGAAATCTCAACATTGGTTAGAATTTTTTAAAAATAATTTAAACTATAAACTTATGATTTATTGATAACATTGACCACGGTGGATCGTACTATTCGAACTTTGGTATTAGCCGATATTTCTACCTCAATTTCATTATCATCTTTTATTTTAGATACTTTACCAATTATACCTCCTTGAGTTAAAACCTGGTCTCCTCTTTTCAAAGCATCAACCATTAATTTGTGTTCTTTAGCTTTTTTTTGTTGAGGCCTTATAATAATAAAATACATAATCAAAAAAATAAGAAGAAGTGGAACAAGCGAACCAAAAGTAGCTCCGAAACCGCCAGACCCAGTTGCTTGTGCAAATGCAGGTGATGCAAACATGTTATAGCCTTTCAAGTTCTTTAAAAATAAATATCGTTAAAAGTTAAATTATCGATATTAACTATTTAAAAGGATAGGATCGGTCAAGTGTAATAATCAATTGTAATAATATTGTTTAGAAATAAAATGTGGTCTAATTTTTTTGTATATTTACGAAACTCTCGGAAAAAGCAATTAACTCTTCAGTTGTTAAATTTGAAACCTTGGGCTTTAATTTAACTTTATCAAATTTCTTTTCATTATTGTTTTGGATTTCTCCTGGTAAAGGCTTCCATTCGAGAACAAGGTTTCCTTTTTTTAATTTTGCAGGTAAAGAAAGCCCATATCTGTTAGCAAGGATCTCAAATTCTTTCCTTAAATTTTCCAAATCTCTTACCTCAAAACCTTTTGGAAAAATAACCTCGCCTAATGAATCGTCTTGGGATTCATTTTCATTAATTAAATATTCTAAAAAAGAAATCTGTTTTGGCTTAGAATTCATGAATTTTCGAAATATACAACATTTGAGACTTTATTGTTTATTTAATACTATATTTAGTGCAAACAAATTGTCAATTTCATTAAATTAGAAAAACTAACTCAATAGCATAAAACTATTCTATTACCGTCTTGATATCCAAAAACAATTAATGCTGGTATTTTCCAGATCAAATTTAAGTTTCATAAATTCACTAAAATTAACATTTTTATTTTCAAGAATTTTATTTTTTAAATCGGCTTTAATTATTTTTTTTCTATTTAATAATTTATTTTCAGAATTTTCACTATTAGCTGTAGACATTTCAGGTGTAAAACTTAATAAAATAAGGAAGGAAATAGTTTTTATCGACTTAATTTTAAATAACATTGAAACTAGTTGGTTGATGAAATTTATTTTTTTTATAAAAATCATTTTATTAATCTACATTGACTAAACCAAAACCATCTTCTTTCAATATTGGGGAAATAAACATATATCCTGAATGATCTATCTGAAATAGGAAAAGCGGTAATTATTGTTCCGTTGGGCGACAAAAATAAATCATAATTTGGTAATGTAATTGATAATTGAGAAAATTTAGGAATATCTTGTGGTAATGAATTACTGCTTCTTAGATTAAGTGTTCCATTTTCAATTTTGGCAGTAAAAGTAGCTTCTTCTTTTTCAAGAGTTAAAGTGTTTGTCCAAGGTTCACATATATAATCAATCGCAAAAACTTTGCAGGTTATAAAAAATGAGACTAAAAGTATAAAAAAAAATTTAACCATTTATATAATATGTAATAGTAAGTAGGTATTTATTACTCATTAAATACTTTAATCCTAGAAATTATAAAGATAAAAATGTACGAATTTATAAAAAATAATGTCGAAACTTCTGATAAGATTTTTCTTGATGCACCAAATAGAATCCCTTTAAGTTTTAATGAATTACATCAAAAATTAGAAAAAGTTAGAAATAATTTTGATAACTTATCTATAAACAGGTCAGATCCAGTAGCTATCGTTCTACCAAATGGACCAGATTTAGGATTTTTATTTATAGCCTGCTCATGTTTTGCTATTTCTGCACCTCTCAATCCAAATTATAGTAAAAATGAGTTTAAATTTTATTTATCTGATTTAAAAGCTAAATTTCTAATAGTGGATCCAGATTTAAAAACAGAAGCATCAAAAGCAGCTTTTGAACTTGGAATAACAGTCATTAATCTTTCTTTTGAGCAAAATATTGGAAGTTTGAAACTTACAAAAAATAATGAGAGTAGCCCTATAACGACTATTAGCAATTATGAGAAAGATACTTCACTATTACTTCATACTTCTGGAACAACTTCAAAACCTAAATTAGTCCAACTAAGTTCTAATAATCTTATTAAATCATCCAGAAACATAGGAAAAACTTTGTATTTAAATGAAGAAGATTCCTGCTTAAATATTATGCCGTTGTTTCATATTCATGGTCTTGTCGCAGTATTACTGACATCTCTTGTATACAATATCAAACTTGTTTGTACGTCTGGATTTAATGCCTTAAACTTTTATAAGTTTTTGCAAGATTTCAAACCCAGTTGGTATAGCGGTGTACCAACTATGCATCAGGCAATTCTTCAGCGTTCGAAAAATAATCAGGATATTATTAAAAATAATCCTCTTAGATTTATTAGATCCTCATCTGCTCCAATGCCAAAACCTGTATTATTAGAAATTGAAAAAACATTTAATTGTCCTGTGATAGAAGCCTATGGAATGACCGAAGCTTCTCATCAAATTGCATCTAATCCACTTCCTCCAAAAATAAGAAAAAATGGAACCGTAGGGTTAAAGGCGGGTCCAGAAGTTGAAATAATGGATGAAACAGGAAATATTTTGCAAAGAAATAAAATTGGAGAAATTGTAATCAAAGGCGAAACAGTTATAAAAAAATATGCAAATAATGAAACGGCAAATTTATCTTCTTTTTTTGATAGTTGGTTTAAAACTGGTGATTTGGGTCTTATAGATAAAGATGGCTATATAAAAATAACAGGAAGAATAAAAGAAATCATAAATAAAGGCGGGGAAAAGATCTCACCAAAGGAAATCGATGATGTTTTACAAGAAATTGATGTTATAGAGCAAGTAGTTTGTTTTCCATTTAAAAGCAAAAAATATGGCGAAGAAATAGGGTGTGCAATTGTTTTAAAAGAGAAAATGAGTATTTCAGAAAAAGAATTAATTGAATATGCCTCTCAAAATCTAGCTAAATTTAAAATACCAGACAAATTTATTTTTTGTAATGAGATTCCAAAAGGTCCTACTGGTAAACTTCAAAGAATTGGTTTGTCTAAAACACTGGGATTAGATGATGAGCAACTATATGATTAATAAACATTTCTGCATTTTCGGAGCAGGTGCAATTGGCGGTTTAATAGCAGCTAAATTAAAATATCATGGTTATAATGTTTCCTGTATAGCAAGAGGAAATTCTTATGAAAAGCTTTTAGTAAATGGGATTAAAATATTGTCTTCTTCTGAAACAATACAATCTAAACCTGTAGTATATAAAATAAATGAAAAAATACCTCAGATTGACTATCTATTTATAACAGTGAAGGCAAATTCTTTACCATCTATTGCTGAAGATTTGAAAAAACATATTTCAAAAAAAACAACTATCATAACTGGTATGAATGGTATTCCACATTGGTATTTTAGTGGCTTAAATTCTGAATTCAAAAAAACAGTGATTGAGGCGGTAGATCCTGAAGGTATTATCTCTAATAGTTTACCACCTGAAAAAATAATTGGTTCTGTTATTTATCCTGCTGCTAAACTTTTAGAACCAGGAGTAATAGAACATTCCAGTGGCAATAAAATTACACTTGGTGAACCAAACGGATTAAAAAGCGAAAGAATTAATATCTTGTCAGAATCTCTAAATAAGTCAGGATTTAGAGCGCCGGTAAAAACGAATATACGTGATGAAATCTGGATAAAACTTCTTGGTAATGTAGCTTTTAATCCTTTATCTGTACTTACAGGGGGAACTCTAAAAGAGATGTGTAAAAATACAGAAACTAGATCGATTGTAGAAGAAATTATGATTGAAACAAAATCTATAGGTGAGAAATTAGGCGCTAATTTTCCAATATCGATTGAAAAGAGAATAAATGGAGCTGAGGCAGTTGGTGATCATAAAACATCCATGCTTCAAGATTTTGAAACCAATAAAAAAACGGAATTTAATGCTATCGTTTCTGCTGTTCAAGAATTGGGGCAATTAACAAATACTCCCACTAAAACTTTGGATCTAGTAGCAAAAATTTTGAAATTAAAAATAAATTTATTAAATTTGTATTAAAAAGTATAATTAATTCAATCACTTAAAGAAAAGTTAATTTTTTTTAAACTTTTTTTTAAACTTTTTTAAAATCCTGTCGTTACAGATATAAAATTAAAAATTTGCTATCTGGTTTGAAATCTTTCCAATAGCACTTAGGGGTACATAAATGGCTAGAATTTCTTCTGTTTCTTCAGCAATGGAGGCTTATTATAAATTAACACAGTCTCAGTTAACTGAAAATGAAATAAAAAAAGAACTTTCAAAAGAAACTCAGAAACAGTCTTCAGACACATCTACTCTAGACGATGTAAGAGACGCCATAGGAATAATTAAAGATGAAGTGCAATTTCTAAATAAAGCCAAAGATACTTTTAATGAAATATATGATATTTTGGATGAAGCTTTTAATTACTTAAAGAATCTTAATCAAAAAGATATGGAAAGTAATGAAGTTGCTGAATTAAAAGTTAAGTTAGATGGCTATATCAATGAAATTAATAAAATTACTGATAATACTCATAATGCCAATTTTTCTAAGAGAATGGTCGAGTATATTGATAAATTAACATCAATAGATTTATCAAATATAAATTCCCTTTTAAGTGACCATGAAGTTCAGTCTAAATCAAGACTATTAGGTGATATTGATTCCAACATTTCCACTAATGAAATCATAAATGGAAAAAACGTAACCATCAAAGGTTCAAGAGGAGATCCTTTGAATTTTGTACAATTTACCGGTGAAGCTGTGAAAACATTAGCATCAGAAATTACAGCTAATGCTGAAAAAAGTGGTGTTATAGTAGATGCTCGTAATACCCTAACTATTACTGATGTTAGTGACACTGGGACATTTAGTTTTAAGATAAACAATATCAAAACAGGAAGTAGCGGAAAAACTATTTCCGGAATAAATATCACTGATAAAAATGACTTAACTCCATTTGTGGGTCCTATAAATAATGCGACAGCAGATACAGGAATTACAGCAGAAATCAGCAGAGATGGATCATCAGTAAGTTTAATTGACGAGAAAGGTTTCAATATAAGCCTAACATCTATGAATGAAGCTAGTGGAACTAAAACATTCAATGTATTTTCAGAATATAGAAAAAGCTCTAGAGATGCAGCACTAAAAGATTTGGCTATGGACTTTGGAAGTGATACCGAGCGTTCTGGTGGTTATGTAGAGTTTTTTGGTTATGATAGACTGCGTCCAGAGGATATACAAATAGAGAAGAGAGACTCTGCATCCATTGTTCCAGGTGAAATATCAATAGTTGGAGATCAAATAAGTATAGGTACGGGAAGTGATTCATCGCCTATAGGATATATACACTCGACAATAGACGGTGAAGATGGCGCAAGACTTCGTATTAAATTTTATGAATCAATATTTCCAAATGGAGATTTTGAGGCTGGAAATGTTGGAGACACAAGCGTAAACGGTTGGACTATAAGAAATGAGCAGGTTGTATTAGGAGCTGGTCAGATAGGAGGTCTGAATACTCCTTTAGACGATGCATATCCAGAGAACAATAAAGGGCAATTAGACGCTGGCAACATTCAGGATCCTACTTACGCTGGACAACAAACATTTGAGTCTAGACTAGAAGCTTCAACCCAAGGAGCAGAACATGGTAATGCCCTCAAAATGAGAAGTTCAGACCTATGGAGTACTGTTGAGGGATACATGGGTAGTTCTGGGGTTAGAGGTGGTCCTGGAAATCAAATTGTAAGGGGGCCTTATATCGTAAGCAATAATCCAATATTCTTAAGATCAGGGGAAGAGGTTTCTTTTGATTGGAGAGCTAAAGATGGAGATGATGCTTATGATGTATATGGTTACTTAGTAAACACAGACACCAATGATTTCGTTACTCTCTTAAATGAAACTGGGGGGGACAACGGTGGCGGAGTTGTGAATCCAACAGAAACCAATTGGGCAAATTCAAAAACAGATATTACCACTTCAGGTAATTATAAATTTGTCTTCATTTCAGGCACCTACGACGAAACCGGAGGTAGGAAAATGGGTGCTAATCTTTATTTAGATAATATAGCTATTACTCCTGGTCCTCTTTTATCTATTAATAATTCTGTTCTTCAAAAAATTGCAGATAAGATAACATTAAATAATGTTAATATGGATCTTGAAAGTCAAGATCTTAACCCACGAGTTGAAGCAGCTATTGCACCTACTGGAGCATCTTTGAAAACAAAAGCTGTATTAGATAACGTCACCACTTCATTAGCCAATTCAGCGGGAGGATTAAATTCAACTCATACCATTTCTGTGGCAGGTATTTATGATACGGTGGGAGAAAGTATAGATACAAGAACTGTCACAATTGCCGCTAATGCTTCAGCAAAATTGATAAGTGAAAAATTAAATGAACAAGTCATACATACAAACGTTGGTTTTACTGCTAAAACAGGTGTTGTTATTTCAGATGCGGATAATGACAATGAAATTACCTTTAAATTATCAAATAATAATGGTGGTACAGCGTTAATTTCAGCAAATATTACCACTGATGATTTGGGTGATCTAAAACGAGCAATTAATGAAAAAACAACAATTACTGGGATTACTGCAGATAATGAGGTAGCTAATCCTATTTGGACACTTGGTAATGACAGTCTTTTATTAACTCACTCTTCTGGAGAAGATATTGTAATTTCTGAATTAACAGGAGTTGCTTTAAATGTGAGAATTGCTAATTTTGATAATACGACTTATGAAGATGAAGCAAATGAAGTATCACTTCAGGCAGCAAGAAACCTTATTGTAAATCCTATTACAAGCGATCAACAGGTATTATTTAATGCTGAAAATAATTCTCTTAGTGCCAGATTTAGAATAGTAGGTACTAATCTAGCAGGAGCAGGTCAGACTGAATTAGTTGTTGTAAACCAAGGTGAAACAAAAAGAAGTACTAATAGTTTTGCAACTGTTACTCGAATAGATCTACAACAAGCTCCCTCCAGAACTGGACAGGTAGATATTGGTTATTCTGGATCTACTGAAGCCATTAGTAAAAATCAAGCACCAGTTAATCGTTCGAATTTCAATTTAAATGGAACGGATGTTTCATCTGGAACGGCGTTAATAGATCCTGGTGAATTAATAAGATTAGAAGTAAGTAATGATACGAAAGCTACTAATTTTACAATTCACGGTAACAATTCTCTGGGAACAGCAATTACCGAAACGATAACTAGTAATCCTAGCAGTGCAGTTTCTACTTCAAATAGATTTACGACAGTTACAAAAGTTACAGCTGCTGGAGATATTGCAGGAGGTGAACGCATAGAAATTGAGACAGGAAGCGGCACTTTTCAAAGGCAATTTACCATACAAGGAACTAATTCAAGTGGTGCATCTATTTCAGAACAGATTAATAGTATCTCAAATGGTGGAACCGTAACAACCTCAAATAGATTTATGTCCATAAGCCAAATTTCAGTTGATGGAGATCTAAATGGTACGGTAAAAGTAGGTATTGACACAGATGATAATCAAATTGCTAATACCCAAACTATTTCTGGTGCAGGTAATCTTAGTCTAACAAGCAATTTATCAACACCTGGAAGCCGCTTAGCAAAAGTAGGCATATCTGTGGCACAATCTGATACAATTAGTTCTAACCAAACAGTAAGTGGTCCTGGAGATCTCACACTTACTAGTGGAACTGTTGAATTAGTAACTGGTAAAGAAGTACTTCTTTCAACTCAAAATAATGGAATAACAGGTCAATACACCATATCTGGAAAAGATAAATTAGGAAATAGTATTACCTCAACCCTAAATGGCACACCAGGAAATACTGTTACAACTGGATCTACTCGTTTTATGACCGTTACAAATGTTTCAATAGATAGTATAAGTCCAGCTAGCATAAAAATAGGAACTGATATTGATGATGATGGAATTTCTACTTCAAGAGCTTACACTAACAATACAAATAATTTAGATATCAATGGTTCATTTGATGACGGAACGAAAGCTGTTCTTAACACTTCAGATTATGACCTTGCGATTGTTGGAACTGATAGTGAAGGAAATAATATTAATGAAACTGTAAGTGTCATTAATAATGCTGATGCAACAACAACTAACAGATTTAGTACCATAAGCTCAATCTCTATATCTGGGTCTGGTGTGAATACTGGTCGTGTGGAAGTATATGCATCAGATATATTAACAAGAATTGCTAATTCTCAAATTCCAACTTCTGGTGGAAATTTAGTGTTAACAGGTGCAAATTTTCAAAATGATTCTGTTGTTGGTGTAGGTGCTTTACAAGCAACTTCAAATCAAAAATTTACTATTACCTCGAGTAGTAATTATTATTCTTTACAAAATACAGGTGATGATTTGGATCCTGTTGTTTTTACTACACCAATCCCAAGAGATACTACAGCAGGTTTAAAAGTAAGTACAAACAGTAACCATGAAGTAATATCAACTGGAGAACTTTTTGTAAGCTCAAATAAAAATTTTACAATTACTCAAGAAGATGCCTCTGAAGAACTTAAAGAAATTCAAATTACAAGTGATGGTAGCTCAGCTTCAGTTAACTTTACAATTACTGGAGAAGACGAGTTTGGTAGTCAGATTACCGAAACAATTACAAATGCGACAGGTTCTACCGTATTAGGAAATAAAAAATTTGCATCTGTTCATAGTATAAGTGTTGATGGAGATACAGTAGGTAATGTCGAAATTGGAACTGTACTTGACCCAGATATAATCTCCCAGTCACAAAGGAGTAATGCAGCAGGAAGTTTAATGATAAATGGAGCTAGAACAAATACTGGAACAGTTGGTATTGCCACTCTAAAAATGGCAAGTAATTTTAAAGATGATGAAACAGCTTCATTTACACTGGAAGGAAGTACATTCACTTATAGAGCCGACGGTAGTGAAACAGCGGCACAAGCAAGAGACAGATTATTAACAAACCCAGGATCTGGAGAATTTCAGGGATCAAATAGTGAAATCATCAATACTGTATCAGCTGGTATTTTACAGGTTAAAGATAGAAATGGTGTAGATTTATTTAAAATCGAAAGTGACGGTTCAGCTGATGGTTTGAAATTTACTGAAAGTAATGCAGACGGCATTTTTAAAATAACAAATGCAATAGGAAATGTCCCACCAAACTCAATTACAACTGTAACTCAATCTATTGCAAGAAGAGCATATCTTATAGAAGATGGTTCAACCATGTTTCAAAAAAATACTAACCAAAGTGAAGTTCAGCTTAGTAATTTTAGTAGCGATCATGAAGTTGATGATCAAGAATTAACAGTAAGATATGGCCACGCTTTGACAGATGTAGAAGAGGCTTTAAATAAATTTGATAATAATATTTTGGCTGAAGAAAAAACAGATGGGTTGGGCGTAGATATAAATAGTGATAAGGGTAAATCCAGATATACCAAAGAAGAATTTACAGAAATGGGTTTAAAAACTGCAGAAAAAATTAGAAAAATGGACACAAAAACTTTAATTATTAATAATATTAATGCTCAAAAGCACAATTTAAATATGCTTATGAGTGGTCAACTCTACGGATTTGCTCTACTAAATTTCAAAGGTAATTTTGATTTAACGAAAAAATAAGAAAAAATCAGTATGATAAAGTCACTATTTTGGCCAAGTATCAGATAATTTAAACCCTTCTTTAAATGGGTCTGTTTTATCTAATAAATAGGAGTGGTGACCGGTAATCCAAGCGCTTCCAGTTATTACAGGAATTATATAGTTATATCCTCCCTCTTGGTAGCTATCTTTTATACAGCATTCGAATTCTGTTTCCAAAATTGATTGGCCAACAAATTTGTCTATTTTTTTTAAAGTACCCTTTTCAAAAAGTAATGCCATTCTTGCAGAACAACCAGTACCAGTTGGGGATCGATCGAGTTTACCAGGTTTTACTACTACAGTATTTTTCCCTATAATCCAATTATTCTTATCTCTATAAATTGGAAGTGTGAACTGACAAAAAGATATATGTTGCCATTCTTTTATCTCAGGATGTTTAAAACCAATTTGTTCATTTGCTAAATCAGTTATTATATTTCCTAATTTCACTAGATCAGAAGCTTCACCCTTGATTAAAGAAAATCCAAGTTGTTCTGCATCAATTATGACAAAGCTATCACCACCAAAAGCAATATCCACTTTAAAAGTGCCTAAATCTGGAACTTCTAATTTGCAATCTGTTTTATAAACAAAACTAGGTAAATTCTGTAATTCAACTTTAGTGACTTTGCCATTTGAACAATAAGCTCTTGTTTTAATTAAACCACCTGGTGCTTCCAAAATTAAATCAGAAAATGGTTCCTTCATCTTTTTCATACCTGTTTCAAATATTACAGTAGTTACACAAATTGCATTAGATCCTGACATTGGCGGATTAAATATAGGCTCCATAATTATCCAGCCAAAATCTGCAGATTTATTTATGGGAGCTAAGAGCAAATTATAATGTTTGAACACTCCACCTCTTGGTTCAGAAAATAATAAATTTCTTAATTTAGGATTTTGTAATAAGAATTGTGATTTTTCAGCAATAGTTTTTCCTTTTGGATTTTCTACACCTGAAACTATTACCTCACCAACTTCTCCAGCAGCATGACAGCCTACCGTTTTTATTAAAATTTCACTTTTCGGCATCTTAATTTTTTAAAATAAGAGTATATCATCTAAAGCCTATCTCAGAGACATATAAATCAGCCTTGAAATCCCTGCCAAAAGCTACCAAACCAATACTCCTAATATTTGCTGGTTTAATTTTTTTTGATAAAAAACTACTTGATCTTTGGAAAGATGAAATCGGAATGCTCACAGTTTTCCAAGTATTTACTGCTTTAAATTCTGCCTTGTAATATTGCCATGGGAGTATTGTTCCAGTAGTCCTCAAAAAAACATGATAGATTTGATTATTACCTTTGACTTTTAGATTTATAAATTCAATTGAATTATCTAATCCAGAAACTTTTCTTCTTATTTGTATAAAACCACCATTATTTTGTGTGGTGACGTTACCTACCAAACGTGCGAAATTATCATTGGTGTTATTAGAAAAAGTTACACTACCAGAAGATTTTCCACCCATTACGGTATCAGCAAAAAATATCCACCTTTTTTCAGGGTTATTATCAAAATTATCAATCATTTCCTCATAAGCAAATACTGTGGAAAAAGAAAAAAATGTTAACAATAAAAATTGAATAAGTACGATCTTAATATTCATAATTATTAATACAAATAAAATGCCTATTTGTGAAATTAAAATTTAACTAAAGGTGTTTCAATATCTAAAAATCTGGAAATTATAGTCGTTATATTAAAGTTAGATTAAAATTTTATAAATATGCTAAAAACAATAAAAAAACCATTTAAAAGTATAACGGATTCAAATAAAAAACAAACAAACAGGTATTCTTCTAAATTTGAGAATGCTAGTAAATGTTTGGATAGCACTGAGTATTTACAGGCTAAGGCAAAAGAAACTCTAAATAAGATAAAACAATCAATTATTCATCAAAATTTATCAAAAAATAAGGATGATCTTGAGAATTTAGTGTATTATTTCAAAAATAAACTAAAGTTTAATAAAAATAATTTAGATTTAACAGTAGGACTGGGTAATTGTCTTGAAAAACTTCAAAAAATAAACCTTTTAAAACAATTGTACTCAGAATTTAATAGAAATATCAAAGGTTCTGAGATCGTAAAAAAGAGGCTTGCAGATATTTTTTATAAAGAAAATAATTATTTACAAGCAATGCGCCATTATGAATTTTGTTTATCAAATGAAGAATTCAAAAATAGCAGGGATACTTATATTAGATTCTCTTTTTGTTTATATGATCAAAAAAAATATCAAAAAGGTCGTATTTATGCTTCCAAGTGCCTCAAATATTTCAATAGTTTTACTCCAGAAGAATTACTATTGTTAGGCAATATTATGCTTAAATCAAAAAATTATAAAAAAGCAATTGAACTTTTTTTAACAGGTATT
Source organism: uncultured Alphaproteobacteria bacterium (assembly GCA_902625475.1). Taxonomy (GTDB): domain Bacteria; phylum Pseudomonadota; class Alphaproteobacteria; order Rhodobacterales; family Rhodobacteraceae; genus CACIIZ01. The sequence goes on along the minus strand of CACOBR010000004.1, from coordinate 66,769 downwards.
CAAACTATAGAAGAATATTCCAGAAAAATAGATAATCTTGCTCAAAACTCATTAAAAAAAAATGTATCACTTAGGCAAGAATTTTTAACAGCCGTTCAATTTTCTTCCCCAAGTTTTTTATTGTCTAAATTCATGAATAATTTAGGAAATACTTATAATAAAATAGGGAATTATGAAGAGGCTAGAAAATATCTTGTAAAATCACTACTGATCAAAAAAAACCCTTTTACGTTTAATAACCTAGCAAATTCATATAAAGGGATGGGGAATAATAAAGAAGCTATTAATAATCTACTTCAAGCAATCAAAATTGAAAAAGATTCATCAACAATTTATTTCAATTTAGCAGAAATGTTTTTGTCAGTCAGGGACATTAAGAATTCTAATAAATTTTTTTGTAAAACAATCAAACTTGAGCCAAATCATGTAGCAGCTAATTTTAAAAAAGATTTGTTAAATGGAAAATTTAAAGGGGAGTTTCCCAAAAATTATTTAAAAAATTACTTTAATGATTATGCAGAGACTTTTGAAAAACATTTAATAAATGACCTTCATTATTCTCTTCCAAAAGTTTTTTCAAACATCATTAATGATAAATACGGTATTAATTACTCTTTCAAAAGAATACTCGATTTGGGATGTGGAACCGGACTTTGTGGAAATCAAATTAAAAATAAATATCAGAGTTTGACTGGAATAGACATATCAATGGATATGTTAAAAAAAGCAAAGGAAAAATCAATATACTCAAAATTACAATGTTGCGATATAGTTTACTTTTTAACAAAAACAAATGAAAAATATGAGCTAATAATAGCTGGAGATGTTTTAATTTATATCGGTGACCTAAGTGAAGTCTTCAGATTATGCTCCAATGTTATGATGGAAAATGCACGGTTTATTTTTTCAATAGAAGTGGAAAAAACAAAAAACTATTCAGCTAAATTAACTGGAAGATACAGTCATAATTATAATTACATTAAAAAACTCACACAACAAAACAATCTTATAATTGAGTTTTCCGAAAATACTAAAATAAGAAAAGAAAAAAACAAATGGGTTGTAGGAATAGTTTTCTCTGTATTAAAAAAAAGTAATTAAATTATTAATAACTTATATCTTTAACATTTTTTTTGCTATAATTGGAAAGAATGAGTTTTCATTGATTTTATTTTTTCTACCGCTTACCCTTTTATCATTATTTAAATTTCTAAATTTAGAAAAGGAAGAAAGTGATACATTTCTACTCTGAAAAAATCTCCTGTAATCTCTATTATCTTTATCTAATTCATGAGTAAGATATTTGAACATTTTTTTCTCCATTAAATTGTCAATTACATGACAGAAGCAAAATCAATGCCAAATTAATTTTAAAATCTAATATTAATCAGAGCTTAATTGAATTAGTAACTAGAAAATGTGCTGAAGCTAAAGCAAATGGTTTATTTGGATCATCTTGCCAAGTTTTAACAGAAACTGAAGCATAACGACGACCAATTTTATTTACTTTTGCTCTTGCAAAGGACTCAATAGAACGACCCGCATTTAAATAATCTATGGTTAAATCAATGGTTTTTGGTAGTCGTTGAAGGATTAAACTTTCTTCTCTTAATTTTGCAATACTAAAATTATTTCCATTATTTTTTTTTTCTAAAAATATTGACCAAGATAATTGAATAATTGCTGAAATTTCTAGAAAAGATCCAATTACCCCCCCATGTAAAGCAGGAATAGCTGGATTACCAATGAATTCTTTTTTAAATGGTAAATGTGTTGTTATTTCGTTTCCTAAACAGTTAAATCCAATTCCCAGAGTATTACAAAATGGTATTTGCTTAGCAAAGGTTTCTAAGATTTCTTTTTTAAACTGATCTAATTCATGATTTTTAAGCAATGTTAAATTACCACTTAAATTAAAAAGGACTTGTAAATGCGCCAGTAGCCGTTGCAACAGGTGTTTTTTTGGTACCATCCTGAGCACTAGCTTTTACAAAAACAACGCTTTTTGTAACTTTATAACACATTGCTTCTGCAGTTATGGTAGTATCTGGTTTAGCTGGACGCATATAATCTATTCTTAAATCAATGGTGGCAGTCGATGTTTTTGGATCCCCTGCTGTCATCACTGCAGCGCCACAACAACTATCTAATAATGTTGTAATGACACCTCCATGTAAAACACCCGTTTTTGGATCTCCTACCAAATCTTTCCTATAATTCAAAATCATTTCTGCTTTTCCATTCCCAAGCCTATTTAATTTTAAACCTAAAAATTTTGAAAAAGGTAAATTCATAAAAAATAATTTCACTTGTTCAGATGGTATAGGAATTTCATCAATCATAAAATTAACTTTCTCTTTAAAAATTATTTAAGATAATTCATATTACCATTTTAATAATTATTCTAATAAAAAATTTTGGTATAATTTATGATCAATGTACAAATTGAAAAAAGTTGGCTTACTCAACTTTCATCAGAATTTGAAAAAGATTACATGAAAAAATTGAGTCTTTTCTTAAAAGAAGAAAAAAAAACTAAAACAATATATCCTTTGGGTAGTAAAATATTTAATGCATTTAATTTAACTCCTTTTTCAGAAGTTAAAGTTGTGATTTTGGGACAAGACCCTTATCATGGACCTAATCAAGCCAATGGTTTAAGTTTTTCAGTAAATAAATCTTTTCCAATACCACCCTCCTTAAAGAATATTTTTAGAGAATTGTTTGACGACCTAGGAATACAACCTTCAAATTCTGGTTGTTTGGAACGTTGGAGTAATCAGGGGGTACTTCTTTTAAATACTTATCTTACAGTAGAAAGAGGAAAACCTGGTTCCCATAGGAATATAGGATGGGAACGATTTACAGATTATGTTCTTAGTAAATTAAATGAGAACAAAAAAAATATAGTATATCTTTTATGGGGTAAACATGCTCAAGAGAAAGCTAAGATTATAAATAGTACAAATAATAAGATTATAAAGAGTGCTCACCCATCACCATACTCAGCTAATTACGGCTTTTTTGGATCAAGACCATTTTCAAAAGCAAATAATTTTTTAATGAATACAAATCAAACGAAAATAAATTGGTAAAAAAATATCAATTAAATTACTATCTGTTAAAATAAGTTTAAGATTTAATATTTAATATTAGTTTCCATGAGGAGCAAAAAATTGAAAATCAAATATGATGCTATTATTATTGGTGCTGGAGTGATAGGTGCTGCAGTCTCTTTTGAATTATCAAAAAAAGGTTTTAAAACATTGAACATCGATCGTAATCCAACGTCAGGTTATGGTTCAACATCTGCCTCTTGCGCAATTATTCGAGTACATTATTCAACTTTTGACGGTTGTGCTTTAGCTTATGAAGGTTATCACTATTGGAAAAAGTGGGAAGAATATTTAGAATACAAAGATGAAAAAGGACTTGCAAAATTTATTGAATGCGGTTGCATGATCTATCAAACAAAAGAAAATGATTACTTAAAAAATGTTATTGCTAGAGCCCAAGAACTAGATATACCTTTTGAAAGTTGGAACTCAGAAATGATCAAAAACAAACTTCCCATAGTGGAAACAGGAAAATTTGGTCCCGTCAAACTTACTTCAGATAAAGAATTTGGTAAAAATAATGGTGAAAATTTAAAGGGAGCTATTTTCTTTCCAACAGCGGGATATATAAGTGATCCACAACTATCTGCCCATAATCTACAAAGAGCCTCTGAAAAAAAAGGAGCTGATTATTTGTTCAATAGCTCAGTTGAGGAAATTCTTACTGATAAAGATAGAGTATCAGGTATTTTACTGGATAATGGGGAATCAATTTATGCACCTGTAGTTGTTAATGTAGCCGGACCTCACTCAATGAAAATAAATCAAATGGCCGGTGTAGAAAATGATATGAACATTAAAACTAAAGCTCTAAAAGTAGAAGTAGCTCATGTAAAACCACCCAAGGGTTTTGACTATGAAAATAATGCCTTCGTGATTTCTGATAGTGATATTGGTTGCTATAGTAGACCTGAAATAGGAAATCATATTTTAATAGGAAGTGAAGACCCTGTTTGTGATGATAGAATTTTTGTTGATCCTGATAATTGGGATCAGAATTTCACAGACCAATGGAAAACCCAACTTTTTAGACAAGCTCAAAGATTCCCTGATATGCCTATTACAACAAACATGAAAGGCGTAGTTGCCTTATATGATGTATCAGATGATTGGATACCAATATATGATAAATCAAGTTTACCAGGATATTACATGGCGATTGGTTCTAGTGGTAATCAATATAAAAACGCACCAATAGCTGGTGTAATGATGGCTAATCTTATTCAAAAATGTGAAAATGGACATGACCATGACAAAGATCCTATAAAGCTTAAACTTCAAAATATAAATAGAGAGATAAATGTAGGATTTTATTCTAGAAATAGAACCATTAATAAAGAAAGTAGTATGTCAGTTTTAGGTTAATTTATCATTTTGTAAATTTAATAATAATTAAAAAAATTATAACGATAAAAGAGTTGGCCATTTATCTATATTTGGAAAAAAAATTGGAAAGTTACTGTAAAGTATTTTTCCACTATCCCATAATTTTTTTGTGTCTAAAACTATTGTTTGGTTTTCAACCATCAAGCATATCTCTCCAGGAGCATAATTTCCACAAGTATGAAAATGTAAATATTTAGGATTACCAAAAACAGTGTTAGACCAATAGTCTGGATCTTTTTTATTTATGGTATCAGTAAGTAAACCACCATGAATACCACAATGCCATGAGTGAATGACGTCTTTATCTATTTTATATTTTTTTGAAACATAATTATAATGATTATCAATTTTTTTGACATCTTCTTCATTTCCACTGATCGACTTGACTATCCCATTCTCAATTTTGAATTTTACAGCTTCAATTAATTTTATATAAGAGGGTGAATAAAAACTCGAACCAGATGAGGTTATAAAATTTTTTACTACAATAGTTCCACTTAGTGTGGAAGCACTAATTGGAGAATGAACTACCATTGGAAATCTTCTAACAGACACATCATCTTTATTGGAAAATATTTCAGAGCATTCCCCTAAAAGATTGGTTCCCAATGGACAGTTTATTTTTATTTTTTTTGACCTAGAGAACAATTCATCAAAGCTTTTCTTCAAATCTAAATGCATTTGGAAGTTAGTAGTTCCAAATTCAGATGCCAACATTTCTACATTTTTTGCATATGACATAACAACTTTACATAAATGAATATTTTCAAATCTTTGGAGGTCCCCCAATCTAGAAAAATAAATAATACAGTCATAATCCCTAGATAAATTTCGAATTTGGGTTAAAATTTCTCCAGTTGGCTCCTCAACAACCATAAGATCAGTATTAATTTGCAATTTTGTACAGTATTTTTTAACTTTTTTTGCAATTAAATTATCGTACCAACCAAATTTGGCATTCTCTGCAACTATAAGCACATTCTGTTTTGCAGATAGTTCAGCACAATTAAAAATTAGATTAAAGAAACCTTTTTCTAAATTTTTCTCAAAATTTACTATTTTATTTTTTCCTATAAGAAAATGCTTTATTAAAACGCCAAATTAAATAGTCACCACAAGTAATTGGATCATCAATGTTATTTGTATCAATCCCTGCTATTTCAGCAGGATTTATCAATGTATCTGGGTCAGGGTCAAATGCCAGTACAATAGATAATCTTTCTTTTCCTGAAGAATTAACAACCCTGTGGGGTGTCGATTTATAAATTCCCGCAGTCCATCTTGACAGTAAATCAGCAACATTGATGATGAGTGTACCTTCAATAGGAGGAGCATGAAACCATTCTCCATCTAATCCTTTAATTTGTAACCCACCAACACTATCCTGACATAATATTGTAAGTAATCCAAAATCAGTATGTTCGCTTACACCAAATTGTTCATTCCCCATTTCTTTTGGTTGATTAGGATAATAAACAAGAGATGCTCTACTTAATGGAGCGGTACAATTCCTTATAAAAAAATCTTCCCTTAAATTCAGACCCAATGCAAAACAAGTTAATAAACTTTTTGCCAATTCATTAATCTGATTAAAATAATTCATAGCATTTTTTTGCAAGGATGGTCTAAAATCGGGCCATTTGTTTAACCCTCTTAGCTGATGATTGTCTGGAAGTGATCCATCATCATATTGATATCCCCATATAAAACTCTCTTTCAAGTCAGGTTTTGCTTTATCTCCCATTTTTGCACCACCAAAACCTAGCCAACCTCTATGTTTTTTTGAAATTTTGACTTTCTCTTTTTCATCAAATGAACTTCTAAAGAAGGTTAATCCATCATTTCTAAGATCATTTATAAGCTTATCTGAGATGTTGTGATTTTTTATGTAAATAAAACCAAGATCTGTACTTGCTTTATAAAGTTGTTTAGAAATTTTGATCTTATCTGAATTAGAATTTATTTTGTTAATATCAATAACTGGAACTCTATCCTTATCTATTGATTTTATAGTTATATCATTCATTTATAATTACCTAATACCTTATTTTTTAACTAATTGGTCAAAGGCTTCCAAAGCTTTGGCACTAAACATTATTGATGGACCTCCACCCATATAAGAGCACACACTTAATACCTCAACTATTTCTTTTCTTGTTGCCCCTAATCGAATTAAGTGATCCATGTGTAATCCAATACAACTCTCGCACCTAGTTGAGATTGCAATACCTAAAGCAATAAATTCTTTTGTTTTTTCTGTAAGTTCACCGTTTCTTTTAACTGGTTTTCCCATTTTAGAAAAACCTTCAAATGTTTCTGGTGAAACATTATTAAACTCACTAAAACTCTTTCTTGCATTATTTAAAAATAATTTCCAATCCATTTTTTACCTTTTTTCAAACCTAACACTTCACTACAATAGAAATTTACTTAATTTGAATTACTTTCATCAGAGCCTAATTTTCTTTCCAACCATCTAACTCCAAAACTTATTACCAAAACTAAAATTAAATACTCTAATATAAGAAGAGTATAAATCTCAAGAGGCCTATACTCAGTTACTACAATCTCATTTGCTCGTCTTGTCAATTCCTGCATTCCTATAACTGATGCAAAAGCTGACATCTTTACTATATAAATAAATTGATTTGCTAATGGTGGTAGAATTCTTCTTATTGCTTGTGGTAGGATGACATACCTCATTGCTTGATATTGAGTTAATCCAATTGTTTGCGCTGCCTCTCTTTGACCCTTAGATATTGATTGTATCCCTGCTCTGTAAATTTCTGCAGTAAAAGCACTGTCAGAGATAGCTAGTGTAATCACAGCACCCCAAAACGCATCAATTTGTATTTTTAACCCTAAAGATTGAAAAATTACAGGCAATCCATAAAATACCCAAAATAACATTGGTAATAATGGAATAGCTCTTATAAATTCAACATAAATTCTGTTTAAGGATCTAAAAAAAACATTATTTGAAAAACTTGGTAAGGCTACTATTAATCCTAAAATAATTGAGATTAATGCAGCAATAAGCGACAATAAGATCGTAGCTCCAAATCCACCAACTAGAAATTTAATATTGGCTAGACCTGATTTTGTAGTGGGATCGATAACATACCAACCCCAATTCCCAGAATTTCCAGAACAACCAACAAAAGAAAATATAAAAAATAGTGCCAGAATATATTTTAATTTTATCATTTTATATCAATGATTTAATACTTGATCTAAAAATTTTTTTGATCGATGAGTTTTGGGGTTCTTAAAAAAATTAGAAGGTATGTTTTCTTCAAGTATTTTACCTTCATCCATAAAAATTATTTTATCAGCAGCTTTTTTTGCAAAGCCCATTTCATGAGTTACCACTACCATTGTAATACCATCATTAGCCAAATCCAAAATAACTTCCAGTACTTCTGCAATCATTTCGGGATCAAGAGCTGATGTTGGTTCATCGAATAACATAATTTCTGGTTCTAAACATAGTGCTCTAGCAATAGCTACTCTTTGTTGTTGTCCTCCTGAAAGTAAATTTGGTTTTTTGAAAGCCTGTTCAGGAATTTTTACTCTTTCTAAAAAATATAATGCTCTTTTCATAGCTTCTTTTTTTGAAATACCCAAAGCCTTAATAGGTCCTAAAGTAAGGTTTTCAATTACTGATAAATGAGGAAATAAATTAAACTGTTGAAAAACCATACTTACTTTTGATTTAATTGAATCAAGGCAAAGTCTATCATTGGTTAAAAAATTACCAAGTACCTTAATATCTCCTTCATCATGTTCTTCAAGCCTGTTTATGCACCTGACTAAAGTTGACTTTCCGGATCCTGAAGGACCACATATAACAACTTTCTGTCCTCGCATTACTCTAAGGTTAACACTGTCAAGTGCCTTAAACTTCCCAAAATATTTGGAAACATTATTAATATCTATGACTTCTTTCATTTATGATTAGTCAGTAAAATGCAAATATTTTAAAATTTAAATAAGATTATAGACTTAAAATTAATCAGGTTTCAATAAATTCTATTGAATCTTTCTTATACCCAACTACTATCATAATTTCTAATAGGGAGATTTGAAATGAAGTTTATAAAAATTGCAATTTTGGTAATTATTACCTCAATCACATTTACTTTTAACGTTTCAGCTAATTCAGTTTTAAACGAAATACTAAGTTCTGGAAAATTAAAAGCAGGAACAACTGGTGATTTTAACCCTTTCTCAACAAGGGACCCTGCCACTAACAAATACCAAGGGTATGATATCGATGTAATGAGTGAGTTAGCCAAAGATATGGGTGTTGATATTGAATTTGTCGCCACTGACTGGAAAACTATTGTAAATGGGGTTGTAGCTGGCAAATATCACATAACTGGATCTGCTTCAATCAAAGCATCTAGAATGAAAGCAGCTGGTTTTTCAGAAAGTTATTTGGCGGTGGTCTTTAAACCTTTCACTACTACTGATAAATTAGATAAATTTAGTGGATGGGAATCTATAAATAAAGATGGGGTTAGAGTTGCAACAACTTTAGGTACTGCAATGGAACCTATGGTAAAAGAGTGGTTTCCTAATGCTAATATAAAAAGTGTCGAAGCACCTGCCCGGGGTTATCAAGAAGTATTATCAGGAAGAGCTGATGTATTTGTTACCTCAAACTTAGAAGGCTCAACATTAAAAGCAAAATATCCTAACGTAAAAGAAATTGAAGTAGACTCGCCTAGAAATCCTACCCCTCTGGCAATGCTACTTCCTCAAGCTGATCAAGTTTGGATTAATTATGTTAATCATTGGATTAAAATTAAAACAGCTAAAGGTTTCTTTAAATCTACAGCTGAAAAATGGGGTCTTTAAGATTAAGCAAAGCGTAATAATCGCTTTGCTTAAAAAATGAGGAGTTTAAAATGTCCGCTTGGATTAAGATGTTATCCAACCAAGAAGCATCTGAAAATTTAACTAATTTATTTGACCTTGTAAAAACACCACATGGCACAATTGATAATGTAATGAGAATTCATTCACTTAGACCTAACACCATGAAAGGTCATTATACACTTTATAAATCAGTTTTGCATGATGAAGAAAATTGCATACCAACTTGGCTTCAAGAAACTATCAGTAGTTATGTATCTATATTAAATGATTGTGAATACTCCTTTGCTAATCATTGGAAAAATGCAGAGTATCTAATTAATGATAAAAATAAGAGTGATTTAATTTTAAAAGCTTTAAAGAAAAAAAAAATAGAAAGTTTTTTTTCAGGAAAGGAACTTGCTTTGCTTAATTATGCAGAAAAACTGACATTATACCCAAAAAAAATGGTGAAATCAGATGTTGATAATCTAAAAAATTTGGGGTTACAAGATGGAGAAATATTAGAAGCAAACCAAATAATTTGTTATTTTAACTATGTAAATAGAACCATAAATGGACTTGGAGTTACAACTAAAGGAGATAAAGTTGGATATTATAACTCAATTTAAATTTCATAAATAATGATTTGCTCTCTTTCAAATCGAAAATCCTATGGTTGCTTGAAAAAATTTACATATTTTAATCAAGCATCATTAGGATTAATAAGTGATGCCTCTACTAAAAAAATGACTGATTTTATAAATAATATTGCTAGATTTGGAAATATCTACATATCTGATGAGGATGAGTTACATTTAGTAGACAAACTTAGAAAAAATGCTTCAATACTACTAGGGGGACAAACAGAACAAACAGCAGTATTATCATCCGCAAGTGAACTGTTAAGTCAAATTCCTTATATATTAAAACCATCTAAAAAGTCTGAAATACTATTGATTGAAACTGATTTTCCTGCAGTTACGAGACCTTGGTTACAATATTGTAAAAATCATAATTGTTCAGTGAAGTTTATAAAAGAAAATCCTGAAGAGGATTTAACTGATAAAGTAATAAGCAATATATCTACTGACACATCAATTATTGCATTAAGCTTCATACAGTATTCAACTGGAACAAAATTGGATGCTGATATTATAAGTAAAATAGCTAAGGCAAAAGGTATTAAGCTTGTCATTGATATTACACAAGCCTTAGGTGCAGTTCCAATATTTGCTGAAAAATGGAACGCTGATTTTTTAGTATCAAGTGGATATAAATGGTTAGGTGGTCATGGTGGAGTAAGTTTAGCATACCTTAGCAAAGATATTCTTAATAAAAATCCTCTAAATGCAGGATGGATGGGGGCTCCAAACCCTTTTAAAATGGAACCAGCTAAATGTGAATATTTTAGAAATGCTAAAAGTTATACACAATCAACTATGTCATATGTATCAATTGTTGGTTTAGATAAATCCATTAAAGAAATAATAAAGTTGAACCCTTCAAAAATTGAAAATCATTCAAAAAAAATATCAACATATCTTATGAAAAACATTAATAAAAAAAAATGGCAAATTTATCATAATGAAAAAAACATAAATAAATCTTTTCATATTATTGCTATTAAACCCAAATCAAAGCACCTTGAACCAATTAAAGTTTTTAAAAAACTAAAGAAAAAAAATGTTATTTGTAGTTTAAGAGATAATAGACTTAGATTATCAATAGCACATTTTAATAACCAAAAGGATATTAACCATTTATTAGGAATATTGAATTAATTTAAAATATAAATATTTCGATTAAAGTCTAAGAGTATTTATCATTTTATCATTATGAATTTGAGGTACTAAATTGGAAGAAAAGAAAACGAGATATCAAATGATTGGTATAAAATCCAAGCTGATAGAAAAGAATTGAAGAAATTATATAAAAGAAGTGATCTAGCAGGTTTTAAACACGTTTTTATATTTTTTTCTTTTTTAATTTTATCAGGTATTTTATGCATTAATTTCTATGATTCCTGTTGGTTTATTTTATTTTATCTTTGTTATTGTACTCTTTGGGGCGGAGCAGATGCCATTTGGCATGAATGCGGTCATGGAACAGCTTTGAAAACAAGGATCTATAATGATATTTTTTATCAAATTGCCAGTTTTATGAATAATTTTGAACCAGTAAGATGGCGTTGGAGCAAAAAAGGTTCTTAAAGATTATAACAATTTGATACATTTCGTAGAGCTTCCCAAGATGGTTGCCCTTACTGACCTTGATACAATAGAAGAATTTGATATTTGGAAAAAAAATAAACTCTTTGTTTAAAAATTCAAAAGATTGACAGCTTTGGAATTGCAACTACTAATTTACAACCCCATTCCCTAGTGAATTCTAGTTGGTCCTTAATCTCATCTTTTATATTCCATGGAAAAATAACTATAAAATCTGGTTTATGATCCCTAATTTTCTTTTCACTAAATATTGGAATTTTACTCCCCGGACAATATAATCCTTGCTTAATTGGATTTTTGTCAGAAATAAAACGGATTAATTTCTTAGATATATTTCCAAAATTTAATAAAGTATTTCCTTTAGCAGCAGCACCATATCCGATTACAATTTTGCCTTTATTTCTTTGTTCTTCAAGAAAGTTTTTAAATTCATTCCGTATTCCTTCAGCTACTTTTTGAAAATTACTGTAAAATCCTAAACTATTTAATCCAGCATCAGTTTCTTCTTTAATCAAAGCACGAACTCTCTTAGTGATTGGCTTTTGCCCCGTATCACTTCTCTGAGCAAAATACCTAAGACTCCCACCATGCACTGGAATTTTTTCAACGTCAAATACAGTCAATCCATTATTTTTGAAAATTTTATTTACTGATGTCAACGAAAGATATGAGAAATGCTCATGGTAAATTGTATCAAATTGTTTACCATTAGTTAATTCAAGTAGATGTGGGTTTTCAAAAGTAGCAACACCATCTTTCTTCAGGATTTCAGTAAAACCTTTTACAAAATCATTAATATCTGGAACATGGGCCAAGACATTGTTAGCGACAGCTAGATCTACACATTTTTGGTTGTTTGCTAGTTTTTTTGCTAAATCTGCGGAAAAAAAATCTTCTATGATATTTAAACCTTTGGACCTTGCCACTTTAGCTGTACTTTTAGTGGGTTCAATTCCATAGCATTCAATATTTAGATTTTTAACAAAATTAAGTAGATAACCATCATTTGAAGCCACCTCTAAAACATTACTATTCTTATCAAGGGAAAATCTAGATACCATTTTTTCTACGTATTTTCTGGCATGGTTTAAAAATGATGAAGAATATGAACTAAAATATGCATAATCAGGTGAAAACATTTCTGAAGCATTTACAAAATCTTCAGTTTGTACCAACCAACATGAATCACAAACTAAAACTCTCAAGGGATAAGATTTTTCAGAATCCCTTAAATTTTTAATTTTAATAAACGAATTTGAAGGTGCAGATACCCCTAGATCAATGAATTGGTGTATCAGTTCCTTATTGCAATGCCTACACTTCATAATATATGTCTTTTCCTATATCTTCAAAAATTTCTAGTTTTTTATCCCTATCAGATATTTGGGTAACATCTAATGGCCAATTAATTTTTAAGTCTTTACTATTATAGTGAAAGCCACACTCTAATTCTGGGTCATGATAATCTGTATGCAAATATAAAATTTCACAATCTGGTAAAAGAGTTTGAAAGCCATGAGCGAAACCACTAGGAATAAAAACCATATTCTTTGTTTTAGAGTCTAGAATTATTGATTGCCATTTTCCAAATGTTTTAGACTCTTTTCTAATATCAACAATTACATCGAAGATCTTACCTTTAATACATCTTACAAACTTACTTTCTTGACTTGGAAAAGATTGAAAATGTAAACCTCTTACTGTCCCAGCAGTTTTTGAATATGAAGAATTAATTTGTACTATATTAATATTCTTATTTAATTCTGATAAAGTTTTTTTACAAAAAAACCTGCTAAACGATCCTCTATTGTCCGTTTTGGGAATTGAATTTATTTCAAAAACATCTTTTAACTGATTTTCTTTTATTAACATGTTATGTCCAAATGATTTTACTTTTAACTGCATCTTCAGTAAATTTATTAATTTGTTCTTCAGTCTTTACGATATTTTTTTCGTAGTAGTTTTTATACCAATCAATGGTATAATTGATTGTGTAATCTATTCCCCATACTGGTTTCCATTTAAGTTTATTATAAGCTTTGGAACTATCTAATACGAGATTTTTAGTTTCTTCATTTTTAGGACTGTCATATTCAACTTCAATATGATTCCATCTGTTTTTTACAATATCAACTAATTCTCTTACTGTAATATTAGAGGATAATGAGGGACCAAAATTCCAAGGTTTTGCATATTCTTTTTTATCTTGATATAATAATTGTCCTAATAATAAATATCCAGAAAGAGGTTCTAAAACATGTTGCCATGGCCTAACACTATTAGGATTTCTTAGTGATAATTTTTTATTTTTTGATATTGCGATTGCAATGTCTTTAAAAATTCTATCATTTGTCCAATCGCCCCCTCCTAAAACATTTCCAGCTCTTGCTGATGCAATAAGAAGTTTATTATTTTTTTTATTAGTAAATGATTTTCTAAAACTATCAGTAACAAGTTCAGCACAAGCCTTTGATGCACTATACGGATCATGACCACCTAATTCATCATTTTCTCTATATCCATAAACCCATTCTTTATTTTTGTAACACTTATCAGTAGTAACTATAATAATAGCTTTTACACTTGGACTATATCTAGCCACTTCCAAAAAATTAGTAGTCCCAATTATATTTGTGTTAAAAGTTTCAATAGGATCTTCGTAACTTTTAAGGACAGAAGGTTGAGCAGCTAAATGGAAAATAATTTCTGGTTCACTTTTTGTCACAAATTTCTTTACAGAATTAAAATCTATAATGTTATTTATACATGAATTCACAGAAGGATTAGATAAATCAAAGTGATTAGGTTCAGTATTTGGTAAAAGAGAGTAACCATAAACTTCAGCACCCAAATTGTTTAGCCATTTACATAGCCAGCTCCCCTTAAATCCTGTATGACCACTAACCAAAACACGTCTATTTTTGTAAATACCATCAAACAAACTTAGATCCCTGAATTCTAATAATTATTTTATTTAATTTTCAAATGTGATTATGCAACAAGAATGCCATGAAGATATGTATCTACTTTCCTAAAAAATAAAATTTGGTGAAAAATGATTTAAGAATCAATTCTAAATTTATCTAGAAAATCTCTTTTTGGAGTTACACCCAATCCAGGGCCATTAGGTAAACTAACGGTACCATTATTAATTTTTACTTGCTTTTTAATATCTAAGGAAACGGTAAGAAGGTCGTCAATAAATCGGTTGTGAGTAGTATCAAACTCTAACATTGGTTCCCATGGAAAAAGCCCTCCTGGGAGTGGAGGCATAGCAGCTAATAAATGTAAATTGACTGCTACAGCTATGGCCGAACCCCATACATGATTAACAACAGGTGTGAAATGTGAGTGACAAAGAGCAAGCACTCTTAAATATTCTGAAATACCACCAAGGGCACATACCTCTGGCTGGGCAATATCCAAACCTCTACTTTCTAAAAGTTTTCTCCAACCCCAACGATTAAATTCTGCCTCTCCACCAGATATATTTACTTTAAGGGCGGCACGCAATTCTCTATAACCATCTAGATCTTCTGGTGCCACTGGTTCTTCAAACCAGTATGGGGAAAATTCCTCCATAGCTCGACCTACATAAAGAGCATCATGGGTTGTATATCCATGATTTGCATCTATCATAAAGCGAAAGTTATCTCCAATCCCTCCTCGCACTGCTTCTATTAATTTAATATCATCTTTTGGACCTACTCCCACTTTCATTTTTAAAGCCTTAAAGCCCATTTCTTTGATTTCAGCAGACTCTTCCTTAAACCGAGATATTAAACTGTTGATATTTTCAGGACGAAGCATCATACCATATCCATAAACTTCAACTTTGTCACGATGTGCGCCACCTATCATTTTATAAAGTGGAAGGTTAGCAGCCTTTCCTGCTAAATCCCATAATGCGATGTCAACACCTGATAAAGCTTGTAAAGGCATACCTTTTTGGCCATGGTCTCTCATTAAATTATATACCTTGTGCCAAATTACATCACGATCTAATGCTTGCATTCCTAAAACCATTGGCTGAATTACTTTTTCAACTATACCTTTGTTGGCAAATGCAATATTCCCAGGACCAAAGCATTCACCCCATCCACTTATACCTTCATCAGTTTCAATCTCTACAATATGGGATGTTCTTTTTTTATAATATTGTTGAGAATAACCTAAAGTTTCAGGAAGATCATAACCTAATACATGACTTGTAATTTTGGTTATTTTCATGATATTGCCTTTCCAAATTCGTAAGAATTATTAGAACAAGTAATACGTTTTTGTATAAGATAATCTTGTAAAGCGAGTGAAGAACAATCATGGCCTATTCCTGACTGACCGATACCACCATGTGGTAAATCAATATCATATTTAACACCATTTATTTGAATTTCCCCATATCTTAATTTAGATGCATAAAATTCAGCACGTGTTTGATTGGTAGTAAAAATATAAGCAGTAAGTCCACCTTCATCACAATCATTTGCCATATTTAAAAGATTAGTTTCATCTGAAAAAGATATTAAACTAACAATAGGACCAAATGTTTCTTGTTGGTATACTTGCATTTTTTCTGTCACATCACTAAGAACTGTAGGTGAAATATAATATCCTTTGCTTAAATATTTGGGGCGATTCCCTCCAGCTAAAAGTTTGGCCCCATTCATAACTGCATCTTTTATTAATCCCTTAATTTTTTCAAATGCTCTTTTATCAATTACTGGGCCAGTCGTTATATCTTTATCCTTACCAAAACCAACTACTGCGGCCTTAGCACGAGAAACAACTTTTTTGGTAAATTTTTCTTTAACATTCTTTGCAACAAATACCCTATTTGGAGCTACACAAATTTGACCAGCATTAGAGAATTTAACACCTGTGACTATATCAGCTGCTAAATCTAAGTCAGCGTCATCAAATACCAAAACAGGTGCATTTCCTCCTAATTCCATAGAATAGCGTTTGATTGATGATGCACCAGTACGCATAATATGCTGACCCGTTTGAGTAGATCCAATTAAAGTTATAACTTGTGGAATATTTGAAGAAGTTAATACATCAGCTACTTCATGACTTTCAGTACATAAGATTTGAACTACACCATCTGGAAGTTTAATTTTCTCACAAAGCATTCCTACAGCATATGCAGATATTGGTGTCATCTCTGAGGGTCTAATAATAATTGGACAACCTGATGCCATAGCTGGACCGATTTTAAAAGCTAGATTTAATAAAGGAAAATTCCATGCCAGAAATGCAACTACAACACCTGCAGACTCATATACCATTCGATGGCTGTGCGTGCCTGCTCGATCAGCAATTCCATAATTTTGTATTCGTGAAATCTCTTCTGAATAAAATTCAAGTGAAACTACTAATCGGTCCCAATCTTCATGTGTTTGAGACCAAGGTTTCCCCATTTCATAATGTATACATTCTCGTAAAAAATCTTCATTTTTGATAACTTGATCACACAATCTTTTCATCCACATCTGACGGACTGCAATAGGGGCTGTAGACCAGTGTGGAAAAGCATTCTTGGCAGCTTGAAGTGCCCTTTCTACATCAGATAAACCAGCGGTCGAAACTAAAGAAACTTTTTTTTCAGTGGCTGGGTTAAAAACAGGTTTATTTATACTACTTGATGTTAGCTTCCCATTTATGTACATTTTTGTTGGAAATTTCATATCGTTCTCAATCAAATAAGGTTCCAATGTTTTTTTTAATTTGGTCACCTATATAAAGTGCAAGCGCTTGTATTGTAGATGTAGGGTTAACTGCACCAGCAGTTACAAAAATAGAACCATCAACTATGAATAAGTTCTTAACATCATGACTACGACCCCAACCATTGACAACAGATTTAGTTGGATCATGTCCCATTCGACAAGTTCCCATTTGATGCCAACCAGCACGCCACCAGACCTTATCATCATTTTTGCTTAATATTTTTTTAGCTCCTGCAGCTAATAAAACTTCTGCAGCACGATCCTCACCATGCTTTATCATGGCTTTAGTATTTTCACTTACCTTATAAGTTATTTTAGGAGCAGGAATACCATCACTATCTTTCAATTCATCATCTAAAGTAACACAGTTATGTTCTTCTGGAAGATCTTCAGTAACTATTGTAAGACCAGCAAGATAAGGATAAATATTATCCATAATTTCACGGTGCTCGTCACCCCATGGTATAGGATTGTCAATACCATATCCACCAAGAGCATAGGTCATGGGTGTGGTTGATCGGCCAGAATGTAGTCCATAACCACGTATAAATCCACGAGAACTATCACTCTCATAGAACTCTTGAGACAAAATAGAGCAGGCCATAGGTCCTTCATGGCCTCTCATAGGTTTATCAAAAACACCAGCGACACCAGTTAAGGGATGAAACATAAGGTTCTTGCCTACCAACCCTGAATTATTAGCTAATCCATCAGGAAACAAATCAGACTTAGAATTTAACAGTAAGCGTGGAGTACCAACACCATTACATGCCATTATTATCAATTCAGCCTTTTGATGATGAAGTTGCCCATCAGATCCATGATATAAAACACCTTTTGCTAAGCCAGAAACTTTATCAACTTGGATTTCGCGAACTCTTGAATCAGTTCGTAATTCCACACCAGCATTTTCTAAAATAGGCCAGTAAGTGAAGTTTGCACCACCCTTTGCGCCTGCTGCACAACCAAGATCACATGTACCTGCATTGACACACTTCTGCCGACCATTGTCATCTTTACTTACAATAGCAACATCTGAAGGCCACCAATGCCATCCAAGTTTATTAAAACCTTTCGCTAGTGTTTGACCTAATATTCCAATAGGTATGGGAGGATAAGGTACTGTATATTCAGGATAGGCTGGGTTCCCATTTAGGCCAGAAACCCCAACATTTCTATCATTCATTTCATAAAAAGGTTCAAGGTCATAATAATCTACCGGCCAATCATCACCAACACCATCAAGTGTTTTAGTTCTAAAATCACTGGGCCTCATTCTGGGCCAGTGAGCAAGAAAGTTGATAGTAGACCCACCTACACCATTCCAATTAACTGGTGTTATAGAACTATTATTTGAGTTTATTGGATAATCCTGCTTCAGCTTCCTTACATTAGGATCACAAGAAAATTCAGCATAACGCGATAATTCGTAATCGTTACGACGCGACGGGAAATCTTTATCCGACAGATGTGTACCTTGCTCAAGACATAAAATTCTCATTTTGGTTTCAAGTAAAGACCAAGCTATAGCTGCACCAGAGGCTCCTGCACCAATTATAAGTACATCGACTGGTTCGTTATTCATCTACGACCTCCTGTTGGGTCTCTGTAAACAGTACCACGAGATCTTACAGCATCTGTTAGTTCTTTCAAATATTCGTCACTTTCTGATTTAACTTCATATCCAAATGGATGAACAGCCTTTTCACTAAGATAAAGTTTTTTTCTAATATCAGGGCGACTATAATAGCCTTTGTAGGTTTCTGTTATTAATGAACCAAATGCATTTGGATGAATTAGTTCAATTTCGCGGACAAGATGGGGAGAAATCTTGTCCGCTTTGGAAATAACCCATGTTAAGACTAACTTGATATTTTCTTGCAACTTAGGTGAATTACTTGCTACTTCAAATATAAAAGAGGCAACCCCAAGTTGGCCTGCACTTGGTATTTTTTTAGCTGGATTTGCAGGAATTAATTCGTCAAGAATTTCAGTAAGGATTTTTTTTTCAATTTCTGACCACATATCAGCGACCTCCTGCTGAATTACGCGAAAGAGCATCTATTGCTACTGCTAATAACAATATTGCTCCTGATACCATTAATTTATCTGCAGCAGATGCACCTGAAAGATCTAGACCATTTCCAAGTGAACCAATTACTAATGCTCCTAAAATGGCATTCCAAACAGAGCCACGTCCCCCAAATAATGACGTACCACCTATAACAGCAGCACCAATAGCCTCAAGAAGAAGAGAACCACCAGCAAATGCAGTATACGACACAGAACCATATCTAGAGGCACCAAAAATACCTCCTATGGCGGCCATTAAACCAACTATTGCAAATGCTGAAACTCTAATCCTTTTTATTTTCATACCAACGCGTCTTGCGCTTTCTGAGTTTCCACCAACTGCAAAAAGAGATCTTCCGTAAGGTGTAGACTTTGTTATCCAATCTAAAAGAGCAGTAAATGCGATAAGTAAAACTAATAACAAAGGTAGTGATCTATAAGCATTTAGTGTCAATACTGCTGAAATTAAAATTATTCCAAAAACTATAATTTGAAACCAAACAGTTAATTTGTTATCTAATTCTAATCCTTTTTCTTTTCTTTGTAATTGTTTACGAACAGTTGTCAAAGCAAACAATATAAATACAACTAAAGCAAGAAATAAACCCCACATATCTGGAATTAGAAGCCGTGCGATGCTTCGAACAAATGGATCACCTACATTCAAATTTCCTGTAGGAAGAATTTTTTGCATAAGACCTTGATATCCCAGCAGACCTGCTAAAGTAACAACAAAAGAAGGTATTCCAACATAAGCAACAAGTAATCCCTGAGCAGCACCCATAATTATCCCTACAAATATAACAATTAAGCATGCGAAAAAACCTGGTACGCCTGAAAGTACGAGAACACCTAAAAGAGCGGCACAAACTCCTGCAGTTGCGGCTGCAGAAAGATCTATTTCTCCTAATAACAGGACTACTGTTATACCTACAGCAAGAGCAGCTATTACTGCTGACTGCATAAAAAGATTATATATATTTCTGGGGCTTAAAAAGATTGCGCGAAAACTTTCTGCCTCTCCAGTAATTAGATCATGAAGAGGTAATATAAACCCAAAGTACCCCCAAATTGCTGCAAGAGCAAAAAGAACTGGTAAAAAGGCACCAAACTCGGTTTCCCGCATGGTGCGTAGACGATCTAAAAAAGTAATTTTTTTTTCAGATTGCATTCTGAATACTTCCTGAAGAGTTTTTATCTATGCCTTTAGTCATTGCCATAACAACTTCGTCAGGAGTTGTTTTTGAAGTAATGTAGGTTGCAACATTTTGACCATGTCGTAGCACTGTAATTCGATCAGATACATCAAAAATATCTTGCATATTATGAGATATGTAAACAACTGCATGATTTGTATCTCTTAATCGCTTTACTACTTGTAACACTTGATAGGTTTGCGCAACTCCTAAAGCAGCAGTAGGTTCATCTAACATTACAACTGAACTCTCAGTGCCAACTGCGCGAGCTATCGCTATGGCTTGACGCTGTCCACCAGATAATCCGCTTACTTTTGCACGAACAGAATGTAAAGTACGAACTTGTAACCTTTTAATAGCTTTATTAGCCTTACTTTCCATTTCTAAATTATCAATTGGACGAAGAAAATGAGGTAAAAAACTCCAACCAGCTTTAACCGGTTCTGCTCCAAGTGAGAGATTTGCAGCAACGTCAAGATTTTCACAAAGTGCTAGATCTTGATAAACAATTTGTATGCCAAGATCACTGGCATCATTTGGTGATTTGATGCTAACACTATTCCCATCAAGAAAAAAAGACCCTGCATCAGCAGAATATGCGCCTGCTAAAACTTTCATTAAAGTGGATTTACCAGCACCGTTATCACCAACTAGTGCCATAACTTCACCACGAGCCACCTCAAAATCAGCTTCACGAAGAGCTTGTAATCCCCCAAAACTTTTATCGATACCCCTTACGATAAGGTGAGCTGGTGGGGCTTCTTGCCCCACCAAATCTTTCTTAGAAGTCATTGAACCTCTATCACTTACAGAATGTGGTTTCTGCTGCTTCACCTTGGCAAATCATATCTTTGGTAATTGATTTGTCATTTGCAATAACATAAGCCACACCATCAACACCAACTGCTGAGTATGATCCGACAGGAACATATGCTACTTCAGCTCCAACACCATTTTTAACTTTTTGTGGAGCTAAATCAGAAAAATCTTCACCATTTACCAAACGAACTGTAACTGCTGCTGCTGCTGCTGCCATATCTTCTAAAGGACGCCATCCACACTGAGTTTGTTTACCTAACAGAATTAATTGTTGAGCTTGCACAGTACAGTCTAGGCCTGATACAGGTACAGTTCCAGCCATCCCTTGTTCTTCCATTGACGCTATTGCTGCTCCTGCATTTCCATCATTTGAAGAAACAACTCCTTGCACATTATTATTTAATTGAGTAAGGGCTTGATCCATAGAGCGACGTGCTATGGCAGGATCCCATCCTTGAGTCCAATTCTCATAACCCATAATTCTTTCCCCACTTTCGAATAGTGGAGTAAGGGCTCTTAGCTGTCCATTATGAATAACTGCTGCATTAGGGTCAGTAGGTGATCCTTTAAGCATTACCAAGGTATCACCAGATTTAGTGTTATTGATTACATGAGTTGCTTGATCAAATCCCATACCCTCTAAATCAGCCTGAACCCAAAATGTTGTATTCATAGAATTGATCATACGGTCATATGCTATTGTTGGAACACCTTCTTCAGCAGCATTATCAGCAATAATTGCTGAACTTTCACCATCAATTGGGATTACTACCAGAACTTTAGCACCTTGCGTAAGAGCCTGTTCTGCCTGGCGTTGTTGGGTTGAAGTATCATTATTGGCATTAAAAACTTCAACTTTTACATCTGGTGCTAGCTCCCCCATTGTACGAACAAAAGCCGCTGCATCTTGAGTTTCCCATCTAGGATTCACATTTTCAGGTAATAACAATGCTACCATTGCACCTGCTGACACAGTACCAGCCATTGCCGTAGTTGCAATAGCAACCGAACCAGTCAATATGTTTTTTTTAATTTTTGAAAACATCATCTCCTCCTTTTTATTGATGTTATTTGGCGCAAAATACACCAGTCTTGTTGGTGGTTTTCCCAAAATTAAAAGGGAATAAAAAGCACAAATATTTATATAATTTTTGCGCTACAACCACTGGCTCTACCACCAATTTGAGCGTTTGTGGAACTTGTAAAACTACATTTTTTTGACCCCCGATTTTAGTTCAGGAAGTAACTTTGAAAGACGTTCATATGTATCAGCCATGTGTTTTCGCATTGCAAATTCTGCTCTTACTTTGTTTTGAGTTTCAATTGCTTTTAATATTTTATAGTGAAGAGGCAAAGAACGCTCCCTATTATCTATAGGGTCATTATTAGTAATTTTTATAGAACTTAATAATGCAGAAAAAATTACTCCTTCCATAGCTGTAAGCAACTCGTTATTTGCTCCTCTTAAAACAGCTCTGTGAAATTTTGCATCAGCTAGTACAAATTCTTGAATAGATTTTGCATTTTCCATATCATTATGGGATTTACTGATTTCTTTTATTTGCTCATTAGTAGCTGCCCCTGCTGCCCAAAAAGCTGCATTTGGCTCAACCATTAAACGCACATCAATAAGTTTTCTTAAGAAGTCTGTCTCTGGTTCAACACCTTGATGCCAGGCAAGTACATCATCGTCTAAAAGATTCCAGCTGGCTCGTTGACGGACTCTTGTGCCGTTACCTCTACGAACTTCTAAAAGTCCCTTTGCTACTAAAATTTTTACAGCTTCACGGACTACTGATTTACTTACATTATATCTCTTACATAATTTACTTTCATCATCTATAAATTGACCTTCTGGGAAAAGACCTGCAACAATTCTCCTTCCAATTTCTCTACAAACTTGTGTTGCTAAGCCAGGTGTTAACCCTGAAACATTTTTTAAATCATAATAAAGAAGTTCATTCATTAAGAGGATTAAAACATCAGATGTTTTAATTGTCCAGACGTATTTAAGTACAACTGATAATTTTTACATAATCAAAATGATGCAAATTAAAAAATATAATGGTTTGATTTTGGAGCGTGGCACTTTTTGGGTAGTGGTGGCAGGTGACCATTATGACTAACGAAGTGATATAATTGCTTCTGCCGAAATTGCGGAAGTTGCTGTAAGCCCTTTAAGAGATGCTTGAGCTGCAGCGTTTCCCAGTTGGATCGCACGTTCGGGCCCCCTTCTTTCATGTATACCGTAAAGTAAGCCCGCGCAGAATGCATCACCAGCGCCAAGATTACTCGCAATTTCTTCTGGTCGAACTAATTCTACCTCGATGACTAACACATCTCTGTTGGCATCCATCCAGACAACTCGTTCAACGCAGTGAATGATAACAGCCTTTCTTACACCCAAGTCTAGCATTCTGTGCGCCATTTGGGTAAGCGCCTCGACGCTGGTTAAGGTTTCTTCATCTACCCTACTACCCGTTGCTTGTGCAGCTTCAATTTCATTTGATATAAGGAAATCCACGAAAGGGGCAGCAATTTCAACAATTCGTGAAAACTCTGGATGGTGGATTGAGACTAGGTCTACGCAAGTTACTAAGCCTGCATTTTGAGCCCTTTTTAGAACCTGTGCAGCTTTCGTCGAATTATCGTCTATTATTTGGTCGAGGTTGCGTAACAATGTAAGATAACCGAGATAGAAGATGCGGGCAGATGTACCTTTAAATGTTTCTTCAGGAAAATCGTTAATGTTTAGTGTATCGTTAGCACCGCCTTGATAAAAAAATGTTCTGCTTTGTCCTGCCACCGACATTACGTGAGTATGGGCTGTTGCAACTTCAGTCTTAGTTATTAGTCCGGAAGTTGGGAGACCAAGACGGCTGCATTCTTTTAGAATGAACGCACCATATTCATCTTCTCCAATAGCTCCCATGGGATAGAGTGGCAAACCAGTTTCAAGCTTTGCAAGCGTTGTGATAACGTTGGCGGGTCCACCTCCTACACCGCGGGCCTGAGTTCCTATACGTACCAATTCACTTTCGTTTGGCCAACGATCTAGGTCATGTATTAAATCAACGATCCAATTACCCGCACAAATTATTCCAGAGCGATCTATCATTGTACATTTACATGTTTAAGAACGCATTTTTTTCGCGCATTATTTAACCAACAGTTTTTCATTCAAAATACGACACGTGTTGAACTGAGTTCGTGGTTCCCGCTATCAGTGCTGCATTTAGAATAGCGTGATGGTCGGCAGCCTCCTGAGGTGTCACGCACCCAAAGCCATTGGCATTACCGCCTGCCAACTCGTCCATAAATGCCGCCCACATTTGCTGAATCGCGTCTGCAAAGCCAAATTCAAAGATTCCTCCAGTAATTGCTGGAAATAAGCTTTCGAAGCCTAAGTCTTCTACACTCCAAACTCCAGCACCTCCCGCATATGTCATAAACTGCCACCGACACGGGTTCTTGGTGGAGAAGTAGGCACTTTTCTTTGTACCCAGAACGCGGACACTCCAAGTATTCGAATGGCCAGGTGCAATCCTCCAGGTTTTTAGAACTATTGGAAACCCACCTCTATCGTCGTCTACATGCCCTAAAATCGTTGCATTGTCCCATGTTTCGCACGGCACAGTATTGCCTTGACCATCAGGACGAGTTGCGAAACGGTTGACCAGCGTTGCTGAAACTCTGCTAGGCTTCCAGCCCAGACGTAAGGGCAAATGAAGCACGTGCATTCCCAAATCTCCCATGCAGCCATAAGCACCATTCATGTCAACTATTCTTTTCCAGTTGATTGGTTTGTCGGGGTTCAGATCAGAAGAATGAAGGAAAGCGGCTTCGACTTCGATGATGTCACCCAAATCACCTGCCCTCAAGAAATTAATTAACTTCTGCGCTCCGGGAAAGAATGGCATTTCTGAAGAGCACCTAACCAAGGAATTGGGATGCGCCAATATTGAATCTTGGATTTTGCGGTTAGCGTCTGCGTCTATACCGAATGGCTTCTCACCAAAAAGGTGCTTTCCAGCAGCCAAGATTTCTGGATAAATGCTATGGTGAAGATTATGTGGTACAGCGCAATATACAGCTTCAACAGTTTCATTAGCCAGAAGTTCACGATAGTCTGCAGTGATCTGTTTAACTGATGGTAGATTAGCCGAAAACCAATTGGTAAGCACGGGGTTCAGGTCACAAACTGCAACGATTTCAGGGCGTGCTTTCGTGTCTGTAAGATGAAACCACCGAGCGGCAGCTGAAGCAAATTCTTTTCCCATCAGACCGCAACCAATCACACCAAATTTGATAACGCGCGTCACGAAATCAAACTAAATGCATTGGGCCCTGATAAGCCTTCATGAACGACGGCCATCAGTGCTTTTGTCATACCGGCCGGGTTGGCGTGATGGATTACGTTACGCCCATATACGATGCCCTTCGCTCCTTGCTCAATCAAAGCAGAAGTTCTGTTTAAAATCTCTTCATCAGAAACTTTGCCACCGCCCCTAACCAAGACAGGGATGCCTTGAGCAATCTCGATGACTTGGTGATAATCTTTAACCTCATCGCAAGGATCAGCCTTTATTATATCGGCTCCAAGTTCCACGGCTTGACGCACCAAAGCTAGTATTTTGGTGATGTTGCCATCGACCACGTAGCCTCCCCCTGTCTTTGCATTGTCTTGCATGACAAGGGGTTCGACCATAAGTGGCATTCCAACCTTTTCGCACGCTCGCTTTAATATGCTAATATTTTTGATGCAGGACTCGTGCAACTCAGGCTGATTGGGCAACATCAAGAGGTTGACCACAACACAAGCAGCGTCTAGCATAATAGCTTGTTCAACTGCATCCCCAATAATAACAGAAAAAAGCTTGTGTGGCAGAGGGTTCCCGTAAACATTGGCAATGTCTGTCCGCAACACTAAGGCGGGTCGTGCTTTGCCAGGTATTGCTTGTAGGATTGGCGCTGTACCCGGTGTAAGTTGAATTGCATCAGGTGCAGCAGCAGCTATGATGCTGATAGCGTTGTGCATATTCTCTATTCCATTAAGAAAGCCCGGTTCGTTGAACATGCCGTGGTCGATTGCTACATCAAAGCATTTTCCTGATGTGCCAAATAGTCGTTTCAATCGTGCCGACTTCATTTGAAATACTCCTTTTATTATCCTAATTTAAAGCACATAGTTGCTCTGTTTAAAAGATAAATCTGTCAATCCGATATTTTATTAATTCGAAAATTTACTAATTATTCATCCTTATTTTTTTCTTGCCTCCTCGCTAAAATGTGTTTTTCATCCATTTTAAAAATTAAATGTTCTTTGTTCAGTTTCAGTCATGGTTAGGAATAACAATTACGCGCACTTCACCCTTTGGTGGGGGAGATGCAATTGCCAGTGCATCCTCCTCTAGAGAGATAATCCTGCTTACCAAGGGTGAAACGTTTATTGTACCATCTGGAATTATTTTAGCAGAACGCTCGTGAGTAAACGGATTTATTTCGTTGGGAAGTACAATTGCCCTTGACGCAGAAAAACCACAAAACTCGGCAAATTCACCATCTCTGTTAACACTTGTAGGAATATTGTTAAGGCATAGATTAACCCAACCGCGCTGGCACTGACTGCAGGCGCCACACCAAGTATTAGGGTCGCACGTGACCCGCGCACCTACTGCGATGTCGATGTCTGCCTCACCACTATCCACTACAATACCTCAAAACTCATGGCCTAAAATTTTGTAAGGGACTGAGGGAAACTCGCCATGATAAAGATGCCGATCAGTGCCACAGATTCCAGCCGCCTCAACCTTGATCAAAATTTCATTTTTGGCTGGGCTCGGTACGTCTACATCTACCGTCCTAATGTCGCCAGTTGCATGGAGTTTTATAGCACACATTATAGCTCCTTTAGGGCTGCGATCATCTTAATCGTCTTCTCTGTCTCGCTTGCTGTAAGCAAGCCTAGTTTTATCTCAATGCGCCAGGTATCGCCACTTTGGACTGTTTTAATTCTACCTTTTTCTTTTTCCACCGTATATCCCTCAACTCCCGATGTGGACGGAAAGGCAATTCCCAGACCATCTTGATCCGGGGTCCGACAAATCCAACGGGTACAGATCGGCGCTTGATCAGGGCGACATCGAACATAGTCCGCTGTACCATTAGGATGTTTTTGCAATGCGTGTGCAAACCCATCTGCATCGTTAATCATGTCAATCTCAAAAACAACTTCTGGGTCGAAGGCTAGTCCGGGCTGAAGTATGTGATGTATTTCTGGACTATCAGCGAGCCTGGACAAAAACTCTTTATATCCAGGCTTTGGGTTTACGTGCGACGGGATCGATTGCCGTACCCGAACCGATTTTGAGTTATAAAAGGCGCTGTAGTGTAGCTCTCCTTCATCGACAGGACGGAAATTTGCATGACCCAGATACATTAAGTCCATAGGCGTCTGCTTCAGATTCTCTACACTCACTGAGACATCCAGTAGTGCAGATTCTGCCTTCATTGTAGTCTCGATTGTCGCAAGATAATTTGTTGAAAATGCAACTATGTGCTGATAAGATCCCCCAACTTTTGTGCTCCGTTTATCTAGATCAAACTCCAGCCAGGCAGAATTAAGTGGAGCGTTTGGTAGTTCGCCATGCAATTGATGGTTATCATTGGGGCCAGGTGCTCCGAGACCAGTTATGCCGCAGTGGATCATAAAAGCGCCATAATTTTCCAAATAATTACGCGTGAAAACAGGCTCATCAAACATAGATCGCATTGTCAGGTCGCGCCCATCGAAATTGGCGCGCCATATCTGCTGACCTTGAAAGGGCAAGACAATAATCTCGCCTCGGGCGTTTACTATGCGCAGGGCGACCACCCCGCTTGCGTATCGGAATGTAGTGATGGAAAAAGCGTCAAATTGACAAAGTGGGCGCTCTTTTTCATCAAACATTTGATCGTAGAGTTCTATTCGCATGCTACATTACCGTATACGCTGACCGGTGCTTTCGTCAAAAATGAAGATACAATCGGGATGAATTATAACACCAACTTCATCGCCCTGTTCACCAGCAAAGTCTTTTGGGGCTTTCACTGAAATTTTGTCATCACCCCAGTCCAATGTTACAAGAGCATGATCGCCAATTAATTCGTTAGTGTAAATTTTTCCAAATAAAGTCCCTTCGCCGGAGGATGCAATGGAGCAATCCTCTGGCCGGACGCCCATGATAGCTTTATCCACCTGTCCCGTAACAGCGGTTTGGATTGCAACACCATTGGTTGTGAATTGACCTCCGCTAAGACT
Organism: uncultured Alphaproteobacteria bacterium; assembly: GCA_902625475.1. Lineage (GTDB taxonomy): Bacteria > Pseudomonadota > Alphaproteobacteria > Rhodobacterales > Rhodobacteraceae > CACIIZ01. The sequence goes on along the minus strand of CACOBR010000004.1, from coordinate 38,059 downwards.
TCCATGTACTACGTTCATTGGTGGTGAGCCAATAAACTGGGCCACGAATAAGTTTGCAGGGTTGTTATAAATCTCTGCCGGTGTAGCAAGCTGTTGCAAAACACCTTTTTCTAGGATGGCGACTCGGTGTGCTAATGTCATTGCTTCGATCTGGTCATGGGTGACATAAATCGTTGTAATTCCCATAGATTTTTGCATGTGTTTAAGATGCGCGCGCATGTGTCCGCGAAGTTTAGCATCAAGGTTCGACAGCGGTTCGTCCATGAGGAATACTGATGGCTGCCGAATGATGGCACGGGCGAGTGCCACACGCTGACGCTGGCCACCGGAAAGTTCTCGAGGGTAGCGATCTAAAAGATCTTCTATCTGCACTTGTTTTGCGGCATCCAGAGTTGCTACATCCATATCATCCTTGGCCATACCACGCACTTTCAATGGAAAACTAATATTCTCCGCCACCGTTTTGTGTGGATAGAGCGCATAAGACTGAAAAACCATTGATATATCACGGTACTTTGGCAAAACATCTGTAACATTTTCTTCGTCTATGTAGACCTGACCACCGGATGGCTTTTCTAAACCTGATAAGATGCGCAGGGCTGTTGTTTTTCCAGAACCTGACGCGCCCAACAGAACGACAAACTCGCCTGGTTGTACTTCCAAGTCAAAGTTTCTAAGCACCTTAACGTCGCCGAAATTTTTTTCCACATTCTCAAATCGGACGGCTGCCTGACGATCAAAACCTTGCATTTTTTAGCCTTTCATTGCGCCCATGAGGACGCCCTTAGATATGAACCTTGTCAACAATATTGCCATTATGATTACAGGTATGATCATAACGACGATTATTGCACACATCTCCCACCACAAAATGCCTTTCTCACCTGTATTTTTTGCTGACACCATAATTGGCATTGTCTGAACCTTGACCGTGGCCAAGAACACAGCAAATAGGTATTCGTTCCAGCAAAGCACAAGTGTCAACAATGTCGTTGCTGCAAGACCGGGACGGGTTAAGGGCAAGACAATTTCCCGGAAAATGCGTAGTCGCGTGGCACCGTCAAGTTGTGCAGATTCTTCTAGCTCAATTGGCAGATTCCTAAAAAAGTCATACATGAGCCAGACCACAATTGGCATATTAGCCACGGCATAAAGCAAAATTATTGCTAAGTGTGTGTCCAGCATTCCAACGGCTTGAAACATCACATAAAGTGGGATTACAACCACTATTGGCGGTAAGATTCTCTGCGATATAATCCAAAACAATATATCACCATTCCTCAGCGACATCTTGAAGTATCCACGAAGAGCGCGAAGTAAGAAAAAGAAAAGTGCCAACGCAACACTTGATGACACCCACCAAGGCACGCCGTAATACGTGACCGTAAAAATAACGACAACTAACAGCAAAACAAAAATCATGATATTGCCAAAACGCGGTGCGTACTGAATACGTGCCAAGGCAAAAGCAGCCATTGAGCCAACTAGCACGCATAAACCTGTTGCAAAGATGCTAATCACGAATGAATTGGTAAACGCTAGATAAATTTTGCAGATTTGCGGTTCCATTGGATTAAGTTCAATCACCGGCGAGACTACAAAAACCGCAGAATTGTAAACTAACAACCATAGCTGTCTTCCGATTGCACTCACTGTACAGTATGGATCTTCACTAAATTGAACGCGCCAAGCATCGAGCGTGGGCTGAAAATCTACAAAAGGGATATAGAAAGGTCCTTGATTGACGGCAGTCATATCCTTGAATGAAGTAATGACGACCCAGTAAATTGGAAATAGGACGAAAAACGACCAAACCCCTAATAGAGTGTAGGCGAATATCTTGGCCATCGGTGACATCTTCCCAATTGCAGGTGCTTCAAACAAACGCTGCATCAAGGTACGTTGAGATTTTTGAAATTTATAGGAGCTGTTACTCATGCGTTAGCCTTTTTAACCTGACCAAGAACCACATAGTTAAAAAACGACGCACAGACCACAACTGTAAGAATTAAGAGCATATAGGCTATTGCTGCCGAGGAACCCATGTCATTGGCCCGCCAGACAAACATTGACTGCAAAGTCATCGATTCTGTTGCCGTTCCAGGTCCACCGCCTGTCATAATGTTAGGCAGATCGACGATCTTGAACGCCTCTATCATTCGTATCAACAATACGGTCACAGCAACAGGTAGGACCTGTGGCCAAATAATCTCTCTGAAAATTTGAGGGCTTGAAGCCCCGTCAACTTGTGCTGCCTCAACATGATCGTTAGGCACGTTTTCTAATGCCGCTAACATGCAGATAAAAATAAACGGTATCCACTGCCAAGATTCGCCAATCATCATTATAAATCGTGCTGACCATGCGTCGGCAGACCAGACCCAATCTGATAATCCAAGAAAAGCCAGAAGAGGCTCAAAAGGACCCTTAGTGACGTCGGCTAACATCCGCATTGCATATCCAACACCCAAAGGGGTAATCATAAGAGGAATGAAAAAAACTACTCGAAAAAAGTTTTTGCCAGAAATTGGCTGTGAACACAGAAAGGCTAATCCAGTTCCGATCACAAATTGAAGAGCACAGCCCACGATAACATAGAAAAGTGTTGTATAAAGAGTGCCTATAGCATTTCCGGACAAGAGCGACGCGCACAAAAGCCAAGACAGGAAAATCGCCATAGCTGCGGAAATCGTCCGCCCTATCATGCCTACCCAAGTTGTAAGTTTTCTAGACCGCCAGAGCCACACTAAGACTGCAATGACAATTATTATAAATATTACATATCCAAAAATGCTGACAGGATCAGTTCGTCCCAGAAATTGTACCTCACTACTGCCAAAAAACAGTTTTTTAAAGTTACGAAGACCTACATAACGAAACTTAAGCCCATCACCTGTAAAACGTACACGGCTAACCGCGAAAAAAATCGAATAAACTGTTGGAAAAATTGCGAAAATTAAAATTAAAGTCGTACAAGGTGCGATAAAAAATGTACCGGAATGTCGGTCCACCCATTCCCCCAACCGGTTTCTTAGGGTTACGCCAGCCGACATGTCAGTCGGCTGGAGCGAAGTTTTATACGAAGCCATTAATTAATTGGCTAATTTAGAGACCAAGTGCCAAGGCTTGGGATGCGACCTGTTCGTCTCGTCCAAAGTCTTCAGTGACCTCTTCCCAACCTTCTTCAATATTGGCCAGAGCCTCATCAACCGTAATTTCTCCTGCCAGATAGCGCGCAAGCTCGGTATCGAGAACGACAGAAGTATATTTCTGAGCACCTGGGATTTTCATGTCAGATGCCATGTTGAGGTTATTGATAGCACCGTTAATTGCACCAAGGTAGTTATCAGCCAATGCTTTTGGCATGCCCGCTTTTACCCAAAGATCAGTACTCGCCAACTGCGAGGTACGGTATGGATTGTAGCCAGTTGCGCCAATCGTTACATCAACACCAGATTGTGCTGCTTGGTTCATGTAAGACAAGAATGCGTAAGCTGCAGCTTTAGTCTTTGCGTCAGCTCCTTTATTGACTGCTCCTGCCCATCCACCAAAGGCTGCAAATGGCGCATAGTTGATGCCGTCAACAGCATAGGGAGCCGTCGCAGCAGAAACAGGAACCAATTTTCCAGTTGCTCGGTCTAACACTTCGGTTGAACCAACTGCTGAAATAGCGTACATCTTGCCTCGGATTGATTTTGCATCATCGTCAAGTTGCAAAGTACCTGGATCTCCCCATTCTACAATCAAGCCACACCGACCTGCTTTGAACAACGCGCGAGTATCGCCAATATCCATATTCAACTCGTCTGGTGGACCGTATTTACCCGTAGCTTTGTAGAGCTCAAACGCTTTTTTCCAGCCTTCATTATTGATAATCGGTTTCATTGTCGCATTATCAAAATGGAAGCCTTGAGCAGTACCTTGTGTTTGAACAATTGGGGCAGCAAAGGTCTGGATCGCGAAATACGATTGGGCATTTCTCTTTTTGAAGATGCAGGAACCAAAATCGCCTTCACCGTCTCCATTCATGTCTTCACCGTGGATTTTGGAAGCAACGTCCAAATACTCTTCCCAAGTTTTGGGTGGCTGTAATCCTTTACTGCTTAAAACATCAGTTCGGTAATAGACCATTTGAAAGTCACCATCGACCATCAGAAGTTTTGTCTTTCCGCCAACTTTTTGGCCAAATTCGCGGAAATAAGGTGCGATGTCATCAAGATCAATCTTACTGTCGGCTGCAATATAAGGATCGAGGTCCTCTAAGAGACCGGCGGCATCAAGTTCTACGCCCCAACCGGCAGCAAAAACGCCCACGTCAATTGAATTGGTGCCAGTTGACCAATCAGCTTGAATTTTTGGGAAAATCTCAGCAAACGGTACTTCCGTCACCACAATTTTTGCCCCTGTCATTGCTTCAAAGTCTTTTCCGCGTTCAGCCAAAGGACCTGCAATCACATAGCCAGGCCGCGTTAAAATATCGACTGTAACGCCCTTAAAGTCTTGAGCCACCGCTGGAATAGCGGTTAGGCCCATAGCGGCGACGCCAAAAGTCAACGTCGACAATTTTTTTAAAAACATAAATTCCCTCCCAATTAATAGTTGTTTTTGAGCCCTTACGGACACTCATTCGAACATATTAGTTTGCAATTTTCTATCTTACAACAAAAAAATTCCTTTATTCCGTGACTTGCAAGTAAGTATCAATCAAGTGAGCATCTATAATTTAGTTCACCTAAATCTTTCTGGACAACTTATGAATGTTGTTTAAACTCTGAGGACAATACCTATTGGAGGAATACTGTGAATACAGGCTTAAAAGATCGTGTAATCCTTGTTACTGGTGCATCTGGTGGTATCGGCGCTGCAACAGTACGTATGTTAGTTAAGGAAGAAGCAAAGGTTATCGCTTCAGGCCGGGACGAAGATAAACTGGCAAATTTGGCAATGGATACAGGATGTGATGTGCTGCCTTTCGATCTAGAATCAGAGCTTTCCGTGAAAGACGCCTTATCAGGCATTGAGGTTTTTGGCATCGTAAACTGCGGTGGCTGGGGCGGTGAGATTGCATCGCCGATGGAAACCGATTTGGAGGTGTTCGACAAGGTCACTAGTGTGAATGCGCGCGGCACACTTCTTGTGACAAAGTATGCCTCTCAGGGGATGATCAAAGCTGGGCTTGGCGGCTCGATTGTAAATGTTTCCAGTCAGGCGTCGCTTGTTGGGCTGGCTGGACATATTTCGTACGCATCCTCTAAAGGTGCCGTTGATGCAATGACACGAGTTTCCGCATTAGAACTGGGAAAGTATGACATTCGCGTCAATGCTGTAAATCCAACTGTTGTGATGACACCGATGTCAAAATGGTATTGGGGACGGGAGGACATTGGCGGCCCACTTTTGGAGGCTATGCCACTTACTCGTTGGGCAACTGAAGAGGATTGTGCAGCACCTATTGTCTTCCTTCTATCGGATGCATCAGCAATGATTTCAGGCGTATGTCTTCCGATTGATGGCGGCTTTACGGCCGTTTAGCTAGGAACGGTGGCTGACAGTTCCATCATTTTTTTTCTTTCAGAGTAGGCCAAAATTCTTTTGGTACAGTTGTCTTGAAACAAGTAACAATCTGCTCAAATTCTCCCTCGTCTCTTGGGCTTGGAATGACGGGGTAGATGATCTCATCACCTAAGAGAAATTGAAGCGCAGTTGTAGGAAGAGGAATGCCAAATTCATCTGCAACAACACCCAACGCGCGTACTTTGTCTATTATTTCTTTTGGGAACTTTGTATAATTCCAAGTATCACGCCCGACGAGAACACCCAAATTAAATGGGCCTCTAAAGATTATTGACTTGCCAACTTTGCGACAGGCTGGAAATAATTTGTCAACTGCTGTTTGTTCAAGGAGAGTATACCGGCCTGCAAGCAGAAAAACGTCCCAATCCCTTATTGCCAAAGCATCCATGGATACCTTGTTTTCATTAACCCTTATCCAATTGCTTTTATCAAACCTGCAGTGCGCAACTTGTCCATTGCTCGGTAACCACCACTTTCTAGACTTTTAAAATGTTTCACATGATCTTGGCCTTACTAAAATTCCCCAATGTCATGCACCAATAAAATATCAATTCCATCCAGACCTAGCCTCTTCAGATTATCTTCATATGCACGCATGATCCCGTCATAAATATAATAGTAAGTAACATTGAAAGGTAGAGGGTCAACCATACCGAAATCCGCTTGATTTTTGACTGGACCAGGCGCAAGCAAGCGCCAAACTTTATCAGATAGGATTTATTCACTGCCGCGCAGAACGTCCCCTATTACACGTTTTGAACGACCAAAGCCATACCAAGGCGCCGTATCAAAATAGCCGATGCCTTTATTTTTTGCGGCTTGAATCAACTCTTCAGCCTGAGCATATCCAAGTTCTGCAAAATTTCCACCGAGTGGCGCACCACCAAGTCCAAAGCTATCTATTTCAAGCTTCTTTAAGAATTTGTAAGTTGAAACTTTGTTAAGGTTTAAAACTTATGCCAAACTTGAATTAGCAAATATGAGATCAGCAACCTTTGAGCCAGAGACAACAGTCTCTACATTTACAAGATCGTTATCTTTTACACGTTTTTTTGCTTGTTTCGAGGATAACCCTTGGTCTAGCCATCTTTGCATTAACCTTTCGCGTAATAATTTAGGTTCAACGTCTAAAAACACTGAAAAATCCCAGTATTTGGAAAGATCACACCAAAACGGAGCATCTAGTAAAAGGTAATTTCCTTCTACCAAAACCAAATCACAGTCTTCTGATACGAAGCCCGCACCCGCAATAGCAAGGTCTTTATCTCTATCAAATTTAGGAAATATAATTTCCGGTTCGTTACTAAGACGCGAAATTAGCTTTGCAAAACCTCCCACGTCAAAGGTGCAAGGTGAGCCTTTGACATCAATCAAATTACGTTCAAGCAAGATACTATTATCTAAGTGGAAGCCGTCCATTGGAACAACTTGCGCAAGACCACCAGCTTGAGCTATTAGCGGGACTAGAGCCTTTGCAATTGTTGATTTGCCACTGCCGGGTGGGCCTACAATCGCAACTACACGGCGCTGACCTTGTCGCGGGGCATTTAAAATAGAAGTAACCAAACCTGTAATACCGTGAATTTCAGGCTCAAACATTAGTGCCACACTTACCGCCCCGTTTAATGATTGGACAAACCGAAGCTTCAAAAAAAAGGCGCACATGACTAGGCATCTGAGTTTTTGAAACATTGTTTGGGTTCGTAGCAATTTTGTCAAAATTTGACCTTGCACCATATAGTTTTCGACAAAACAGCATCGTTCTAATTAATGCGTTAATGTATCCATTTTTGTAAACCAACCTTATACTCCCCAAGCTTCTCTTTTTAGTGGATAACCGCAACCAAAGAAAGTTCTATTTAGAAAATTTAACTTTAAAACGTAGTTCAAGTATATCAAAGACCTCAGCAATTAGCATAGACACGCATAGGTTTGAAGAGACGTAAAGTTTATTTAACTCTTGACAGGCAAGTAATCAATCTTTTTTATTGTTTGGATAACCAAATAAATTTTTTTTAAGGAGATTTTGATGGGGGAGTCCAATTTTGGTCGCGAGGATACGCGAGGAGACTGGTCACCAGACAAGCCGATTAGTTACGGCCCCCTCTTTTCTTGGCCTACAAAGCCTAGAGCCCTCTTGACCTGGTTCTTTGGCATTCCTGGATACTTGTTCCCCTGGAATGTGGCGTACGCTATTGCTGCGATCGGTATCTGGTTTTTTCTGACCCCATCACTGGATTATTTCCAGACAATTTCGGTATTTTGTTTTGGGATGCTTCTGATACGCAACCTTGTTCTGGCGCTGATTGTTTATGGTGCTTGGCATTTATGGCTCTATGTATTTAGAAAACAGGGTACAGAATTTAAATATAACCGAAAATGGCCAGATAAAAATTCAAAGCGCTTTACATTTAATAATCAGACCTATGACAACATGTTCTGGACATTGGCAAGTGGGGTACCTATCTGGACATGCTATGAAATGCTATTGCTTTGGGCCTATTCGAATGGCTATGCGACGATAATCAGTCCGGTCGAGAACCCAATCACATTCACTTTAATTTTCCTCCTTGTGCCGTTCGTGCATGAAGTGGGGTTTTATTTTGCACACCGTTTCCTACACTGGCCGCCACTCTACCGAATTGCACACCAGGTTCATCATCGAAATACAAATCCAGGACCTTGGTCTGGACTTTCAATGCATCCAATCGAACATATGATCTATTTTTCCACTGTCCTAATATTCTTTGTTATACCTGCACACCCCGTGCATATGATCAACCTCCTATCTAGGCTTGGGGTTGCTCCTGCAGAGGGACATACGGGATTCGACCGGATTGTGACTGGCGAGGAAACATCTATTGATAGGTCTTATTACGCACATTATCTCCATCACAAATATTTCGAAGTTAATTACGCCGACGGAATGGTTCCGTTGGATAAATGGTTTGGGTCTTTCCACGATGGTACGCCCGAAGCACATGAAAAAATGAAAGAACGCAGGCGAAGGCGTGGTATCTGACTGCCCGGCATCAGTTTTTAAAATTTGGATATGGACACAGCATGAAACGTTCAAGAGTTAATGGTATTATGGCAAATGCGGATGAGATGATCCGCAGCTTTGGGTTCCAATTACCACCATTCGCCTACTGGACTCCCAAAGAGTTCTACGACAATAAAACCATCGCAGAGCATATTATCGATACACAATGTGGCTGGGACATCACTGACTTCGGCTCGGGAAATTTTGACTCCATGGGACTATTTTTGTTCACCCTGCGCAATGGCCGATTGGCAGATTTACAGCGTGGTGGTGGTATGTGCTATGCTGAAAAGTTGCTGATCTCCAAGCAAGACCAGCTATCTCCAATGCACACTCATGTAATCAAAGCAGAAGATATTATTAATCGTGGTGGCGCCACATTAGTGGTGGAGTTATTTGGATCTAAAACCAATGGTGAGTTTGCCAACGATAAGGGAGGAGTAGTGTTCTGTGATGGTATTCGCCGAGAATTTGCCCCTGGGGAAAAACTCCGACTCGCTCCTGGACAAAGCGTGACCCTCTTGCCCGGGGACTGGCACGCCTTTTGGGGTGAAGGTGGTGACGTTTTGATCGGTGAGGTGTCAACGGTTAATGACGATAATACCGACAACGTCTTCCGGGAAGAAATTGGCCGTTTTGCACAAATCGAAGAAGACGAGCCGCCACGTCATTTATTAGTATGTGATTATGAAAAATGGCTCCGATATTGATGCAAGATATTAGGATGCACTTTTTAGGATTGTACAGTTGATGGACGGACCTAGACAACTTGATGAGAGAAAAATGCAGATTTCAGCCATCCCTAGCCTGTCGAATTCAACACTGACCAAACTTCCAAAAGATGTGAAAATCCCTAATTATGACCGTAACAATTTGACCCCAGGAATTGTTCACATTGGTCTGGGTAATTTCCACCGCGCCCATCAGTCTTGGTATCTGCATCGCTTGATGCAGCAGGGACAAGCCCATGACTGGGCTATAATTGGTGCGGGTATAAAAGAATTTGACAAAGCACAGCGCCTAAAACTGCTTGCGCAAGATTTCCTGACTACCCTTCTTGAATTATCCCCGATGGGCCACACGGTGGAAGTAGTGGGCTCTATGATTGATTATGTCCCAATCGAAGCCGATAATGGAGCACTGATCGCCCAGATGACGAAGCCAGAGATTAAAATTGTAACTCTGACTGTCACTGAGGGCGGTTATTATATTGATCCTGTCAACAAAAGCTTTGACTCTAGCCACCCAGATATCGTCTATGATGCCACCCATCCAGAGGCGCCAAAAACTGCCTTTGGGGCCATGGTCGCCTCCCTGCGGTTGAGGCGTGACAGCGGGGTGGGACCTTTTACATGCCAAAGCTGCGACAATCTGCAGGGCAATGGAGCAGCTTTGCGCCAGGTAATAGTAGGGCTCGCTAGACTATCTGACCCGAAGCTTTCTGAATGGATTGAAGCAAATTGTAGTTTTCCTAATTCAATGGTCGATTGCATCGTACCAGCCACCACCGCCAAAGAGATTGCCTTAGTCCAAGATCTTGGCATTTCAGACGAAGTGCCTGTCACTCATGAAGACTTTCGCCAATGGGTGATTGAAGATAATTTTTGTGCGGGCCGTCCAAATTGGGACATAACTGGGGCTACTTTTACAAATGACGTACATGATTTTGAGATGATGAAAATTCGTATTCTTAACGGTGGTCATCAGGTGATAGCTGTACCCGGGGAGTTACTGTCTATTGAAACCATTGAACAATGCATGAAAAATTCATTGTTAGGCCCTTTGTTTAAAAAAGTAATTCTTAGCGAAGTGGTACCCCACGTAAAAGCAGTGCCTAGTATAACACCTGAGAATTATGTTGATTTAGTTCACAAACGTTTTTCAAACCCAAAAATAATTGATACGACCCGTCGAGTGACCTTTGATGGATCATCTCGACAGCCAGGATTCTTAATTCCTTCAATTCGTGATGGATTAGCTAACGCGACACCTATAGACGGATTGGCTTTAATCCAAGCTTCTTGGGCCCGCATGTGTGAAGGGACGCGCGAAGATGGTACACTAATTGAACCAAATGATCCTTTTTGGGACGAACTTCAAGCCAACGCCAAGGCCGCGCGCAGTAATGCATGCGTATGGCTAGAAATGAGTCAAATATATGGAAACCTAGCTAAGGAACCGCGATTTGCTAACAGCTTTGAGACTTGGCTGGGTATAATATGGAACCAAGGGCTAGACAAAGCGATTGAAATCTACTTAGGAGTCTAAGTTGATCCACTTATGTAAAACTGACAAATGCAGTCATAAATTTTAGGAAACTAACATGATCCTTTGTTGCGGAGAATCTCTAATTGACATGATCCCAGAGCAGACAGTCAAGGATAAGAATGGTTATGTACCTTACCCAGTGGATGCTATTTTCAATAATGCCATTGGCATAGGTAGGCTAAAATGTCGTGTGGAATTAATGAGTTGCATTTCTACCGATATTTTTGATCAACAGCTCATGGCTGAATTGAGTGCAAGTAATGTAAATACCAGTAATGCCATACTCTCAGATCGCCCAACAACGTTGGCTTTTGTTCAATTGACTGATAGTCTGGCATCTTATCTATTTTATGACGAAAACTCAGCGGGTCGAATGATAACAGTCGAGGATATGCCACACCGATTGGACAATATTACTGCTTTTTTATTCGCTGGTGTCAGTCTTCACTGTGACCCTGGAGCAGAGACCTATGTACAATTTGCTGGGACACATGCTAATGTCTCGTTCGTCATGGTTGATCCCAATATTTGTCCAAGCTTTGTTTCAAATGAACCACTCTTTCGTGATCATATGAAACGGATGTTCAGATTAGCTGACATAGTAAATGTTTCTTACCAAGATTTTAATTGGTTCTTTCCCGGATTAGAATCCACTGAAACAAAAGTTGCTAAGTTGCAGAAACTTGGACCTGCCCTTGTTATTTTAACGTGCGGTGGTACTGGCGTAAGGGCTTGGAAGCCCGAGGGAAATCCAATCTTCGTTGACAGTCTGAAAGTAGATATTGTCGACAAGGTTGGCGCGGGTGACAGCTTCAAGGCTGGATTTCTTAAGAGTCTCGCCGAAGCAGGCCTTTTGAAAAAAACTGCTATCAGCGTGATTTCAGAGAGCGATATTGTTGCAGCTTTTAATTTTGGTGTCCGAACGGCGGCTATAACGGTTGGTCAAGCGGGGGCAAATCCACCTTTGAGAAATGAACTCGAGTAATAGATTTATTGCTGGGTGATATTGATGATACACACTAGGAGAATAATGAAATGACTAAAATCTCTAAAACAAATTCAATAGAGCAAGTACAGAAACTACTAACTGCCGAGTGCTTTAATAAGTTGTTTATCGGGGGTCAATTTGTTGACCCAATCGATGGTCAAAAGATGCTAACCCATTATCCTGCGACAGGTGAAGTGTTTCATGAACTGCCAAAAGGTAATGCCAATGACATAGGGTCAGCCATCCGCGAAGCCGAATCTGCTTGGTCAGATGGTGCTTGGGCAAATATGCCTGCTTCAGCACGGGGTGATTTAGTTTCTCGAATGGCACAAGGTATTGAGGAAAACATCGAGGTTTTAGCTGCAATTGAAGCTGCAGATGTTGGCAAGCCCTTTCGTCAAGCTGCAATGGTACTTGGTGGCGCTGCTAGTGAAGGTAAATACTGGGCGTCACTCGGTGCAGTTCTGGACTCAGAACAGGATAAACCGGTTAACTCTGGTGGAGGTATGGGCGGACTTCCCCCCGCTGAATGGGATGTTGTTTACCGACGGGACCCGATAGGTATAGTTGGTTTAATTTCAGCATGGAATTACCCACTAAATGTTGCTTTTCGAAAGGTAGCTCCAGCGTTGGTAGCCGGAAATTGCGCAATCCTAAAACCCTCAGAAATAGCAGGTCTTTCCTGCATGTTCTTAGGCAAGCTGGCACAGGATGTAGGTATTCCTAAAGGCGTATTTAGCGTTGTAACTGGCGATCGTGAAACTGGTGCAGCTCTTGTTGCCTCGCCCTCAGTTTCAATGGTTTCTTTCACGGGATCGTCACTGACAGGCAGCAAGATTATGGAAGCTTCTGCCCCAAAACTTTCGCAGGTAGCATTAGAATTGGGTGGTAAGTCGGCTATGGTGATATTTGAAGATACGGACATAGAACGAGCGGTTGAAGCCACTATTAAGGGATGCCTAACTAATGGCGGCCAAATTTGCACTGCACATACCCGGCTAATCGTACAGGAAGGAATAAAAGACGAATTGTTGACAAAAATGAAAAACGTGTTGGAGAAGATACCTTACTGTAGGGACCCTATTACGGAAAGGGAACGCGGTGATAGAGCATGGGAAACCGGAGTGACAGATGTAATCCAACCAGTGGTTTCTGCTTCTCAACACGAAAAAATCCTGGGTTTCCTTAATGAGGTCAAAGCTGCCGGTATTGAAATTTACACTGGTGGTGGAGTTCCTGATCTCGCAGATGTAAAAAAATCTGGCGGCTATTTTATCCAACCAACTATTTTGACAAATGTGCCACGCAACTCAAATGCTTGGCAAAAGGAAATTTTTGGACCAGTGCTTTCAGTACGCTCTTTTTCTAGTGAAGCAGAGGCCGTAACAGAAGCAAATTCGACAGCTTTTGGTTTAGCCTCGACTGTTATGTCTTCTGACCCCGCAAAGGCAATGAGAGTTGCCAACCGCATACGTGCAGGAGCTGTTTTTGCTACCTCTACAGGTGAAGGACTTTTAGCAGAGCATCCTGCTGTTTCACGAGGTGGTTTCGGTTGCTCAGGGGTTGGACGAGAACTTGGGATCTCTGGCTTACACGAATATACTGAGTTGAAGAGTGTCAATTACTCAGGCTTCTCAATTGCAGAAGCTAAGGAAAATTCTAAACAAGAATAATTACGAAAAATATAATTTTTTTGAACGAGTTGGTTTGCGACCCTTCGCTGTAGATGTTAGGAATCTCGCCTCAAAAAGGAATTCATTGCCTTTTCGTGATCTAATTTTGGCATTTAATCGGAAGTTTTATTGCGAATTCACTTGCCACAACTTGATAATAGCGTAGGCGTAAATGATTGCGCCGATAGAATATTTTATTTGGGATTACTTCTCTAGTAATCAACCCATAATGTCTAGCCATATTTTTTTGGTTATTATAAATATAAACTTTAGCAAGTCCTACTTCATTTATCGAAAATAAATTATTTTTGTTATGCAAATTTGATATATTTTCCATTAAGAGCAAACCTACTTGTTTTAAAGATTATAGTAAAAGGTCTTAAATAATAAAATATAAATTTAAACTGTTCAAAATAAATCTCCTAATTTAAGTCACTTGTATAAATTTTTTTAACATCATGCATAGGCACTAATGCACCTTTAAATCCGATAACATAAGAAGAAATGTTGTGAGCTTTTCTAATAGATTCTTTGAAACTATAACCTTCAGTATAAGAAGATAGAAAAACTCCATTAAAACTGTCCCCTGCTCCTGTACTATCCAAAAGGGGTTTTTTTTGAATTTCAAAACAAACAACTGGATTATTCCCTAGTTTTCCGTAAATGGTAGACCCAGCATCTTTAACAACTATAATTGAAACCCCTAATTGGCTATATCTATTAATAGTTTCCACTGGTGTATTATCACCAAAACAATTAGATTCTTCTTCAAAACTAGGCAATATTAAGTCACAAAAACTCGCGGCTTTTGAAATTATACTAGCAGCTACATCTAATGAATCCCAGAGTTTAGGTCGAATATTAGGGTCAAAAGAAATAAAAGCACCCTTTGATCGTAATTCCTGCAAAATAAAAAATAAATTTTCACGTCCTTCTGGAGGTAAGATAGCTAGAGTGATTCCTGAAAAGTGAATTATATCTGCACCTCTCAGCATATGTTTTAAAATTTTTTGATCGTCAGCTATTAACCTAGCAGCAGAATTTTCACGCCAATATGCAAAATTTCGTTCACCTTTATTTAGTTGGATTGCATAAAGACCAATGGTACGTAAAGGATGATAATAAATTCTGTCAGTACCAATGTCATTTTGATTTAAAAAGTTTATAACTTTTGATGACATTATGTCCTTACCGATTTTAGTTGCGTATAAAACACTCCAATTTTTTGACAAACATGCTCTTGCATACCACGAAGTATTTAAAGTATCACCTGCAATACCCATTTTCCAAATATCATCTTTCACTGAAGATAATTCTAACATACACTCGCCAATTGCTATGAGTTTTTTCATATGATTTCCTGTTCAACTACGCTTTTCATTGGCTTACACAACATGTCATTTAAAATATCAGAGACTTGACCCCAAAACACCTTATCTTCTTTTAAATCGTCAATTAAGACCCCTATTCTTGATAAATAATCTAAAATAGAGTGAGCACTCCTCTCTTTTGGTAAGGGAGTTAATTGGTCAGCTATAGGGTCACGTAGCTCATAAGGTGCGCAATCATGCTTAGATTGAGATATATGTCTTAACCATGCGGCTATTGCAAAAACAAATGGTCTTATATTCAAATTTAAGCTTATTGCATCTTTAAGAGGAAAAAAAATACGCTGTTGCATTTTTTCTGAACCATCCATAGCAATTTGAAATGTTTCATGAGCAATTTCAGGGTTTGAAAACCTTAAGATCAAAGATTTGGCATAATTATTGTAATCAATTCCTTTGATTGGTTTAAGAGTTTGAGCTGCTATTTGAAGTTGCCGGATAACGAGGCTAGATAGGATTTTGTCATTCATGACATCTCGGACATACCTATGACCACAATGAAAGCTAACATAGGCGAGCATTGAGTGAGTACCGTTAAGCATACGAAGTTTCATTTTTTCGAATGGACCAACATTATTTATAAAATTGCGCCTGCACAATGCCAATCTGGACGACCTAATGGGAAATTATCTTCAATAACCCATTGACTAAACTCTTCAGTTTCAACAGCAGCAAAATCTTTTAAATTAATTACTCGTTTTGCCTCTTGGTATGTATTTTGAGTGGGGGTTGGCGTAATTCTATCTACCATTGTTGAAGGGAAAGCTACCTCATCTTCTATCCATTGACTAAGGTTTATATTAATACGTTGTGAAAAATCTATAACAGCAGAACGAAGCAACTTGCCATTATTGGGTAAATTATAACAGCATAATACTGTGAAAGGAGGGGTTTTTTTTAACCTACGAATTGCTAATGCTCTAGTTACTATACCTAAAACTCCACGTGGTGAATGAAAATTTTTTAAATCATATGCAATGTCAGCATGATTAATATTACATCCTAAATTTGAAAGATTTAAACCATAAGCTTTTTCTGTAACTGTTAAAGAAACAATCTTAATATTTTTGTTTACCATGGCTTGGATAGCAGGTTCAGAATTTTTCGAAGCACTTAGAACATTAACTATAGAACCTATTACCCGAGAAGTTGTTCTCATTCCACCCTTTATAAGAAGGGTATATAGTCCATTTTGAGGCCTTAATTGGTTTTGAGCATCATTTGAACGCAGAGACACACCCATTATTCTCCAATCCCCACCAGATTTTTCCAAAATTTTGTCTGTGTAATAAGCTTGATGAGCTTTATGAAAAGAACCAACACCTAAATGAACTATTCCAGTCCCATAAGCATTTGGATTATATTTTGGTCTATTACTAGCAGATAGTTCATTTAAATTTGCAAGACGCCTAGTCATGCTTTTCCTCAAAATACTTCGATAATGCTGTTGATATACCTCTGAGCTCAGCTAATCCTTTTAGACGACCAATAGCGGGATATCCAGGATTTGAATCTTTTTTAAGATCATCAAGTATATTCTGTCCATGATCTGGACGAAATGGAATTGACCAGTCTTCACGTCCATTATTTCGTCGACGCCTTTCTTCTACCAAAATAGAACTGATAAGAGATACCATATCCGTGTCACCATAAAGATGCTCAGACTCATAGAAAGAATTGGGAATATCGTCTGTTTCTCTAGTTACATTTCTTAAATGTAAAAAATGGACACGATCCCCCAACCGTGACATCATACCTGCCAAATCATTATCTACTCTAACACCTAAGGAGCCAGAGCAAAGTGTTATACCATTAGCTTGAATTGGCATCTCATCCATAATTATTTTATAGTCTTTTTCAGTAGACATAATTCGTGGTAATCCTAGTAAAGAAAAGGGTGGATCATCAGGATGACAACATAATTTAATACCTAGATCTTGAGCAACAGGAGAAACTTCTCTCAAGAAATCGATTAAATTTCTTCTAAGAATCTTTTCTGTAATATGCTCATATTTTTTTAAATGATTTTTTACGTCTTCTAGTGAAAATTTATCTGTAGCACCTGGTAACCCACAAATTATATTCGATGTCAAATTTTCTTTCATTTTTTTATTCAAATTTTCAAATCTTTTACTTGCTAAATACTGAAGTTCTTTAGAATAGTTTTCAACAGCACTCTTTCTCTTCAGAATAAAGACATCAAAAACAATAAAATCAATTAAATCAAAACGCATACAAGTAGCCCCATTTGGTAACTTTGAGGCTAGCTCAGTACGAGTCCAGTCTAAAATTGGCATAAAATTATAACATATAGTTGAAATACCAGCGGCAGCTAAATTCTCCATACTTATACAATAATTTTTTATATGATTTCGCCAATCACCTGATTGACGTTTTATATCCTCACTTACTGGCAAACTTTCAACTACAGTCCATTTTAAATCAACTTCTATATTTTGCTTAGATTTAAAAATTTCCATCTGCCTAATAGAAATTTCTTTTTCTGACCAAATAACACCAGCAGAAAGGTGATGAAGAGCTGTGACAATTCCTGAAGCACCAGCTTGCGCAATATCTTGAAGACTTACTGGATCATCGGGCCCAAACCATCTCCAAGTTTCTTGCATACTAGAATCCTTTATTACAGTTTAATATTTTTTAGTTTTTATATAAATTAGAAAAATCTACTACTTCAAACATTTTAAGTCCACTTTCTTCAAAATGTAATCCTTTCTAAACACCGCCCTTAAGGTGGCCACCGTCTCTTTTTATAGGTTTATATATTGGGCTTTCTTCATAGGACACTGGCGATGTAATCTGACAGAAATTAGCTCTAGATCTTGTAAAAACTTCACGTCCAAGTTCATACCAGAATGTTGGAGGGTCAAAAGTACCGCCCGCTATACCAACAAGATCCTTTAGAGCATCTAAAGAAATGCGCCATGAAACTGTAGTTCCACAATTTGCACATCTAGATAAAGTCGCCTTACTTCCACTTTCGGTTTCATAAGAGAAAGTATTACAAGTTCCATCATTAAATATTAACTTGTCTTCTTTAAAATAAACAGAGATACCAAAAGCAGTTCCTGTCCTTAGCTGGCAATATCTGCAGTGACATACAGCAGTCCGGAAAGGTTGCCCCATTGTTGAATAACGAACAGAGCTACAGAAACAACCACCTTCGTGTTTTTCAGACATACCCAATACTCCTAAATTTAATATAAGTCATATAGAAAACAGTAACTATAATTACTTTGTCTAAAGACTAACATAAACAATTTTGGATCAATTATCAAAACCTTACCTGCAACCTTACCCATAAATTATATGCAAGTATCCTAGTTTTAGGACCGAGGTTACTGTAAGTGTGTAAATTGTTTCAAGATACTATATCAATTCTGGTTCCCCTAATTAATGGGGAGGGTAAAGAAACTTGTACCTTGGTTCTTAGCTTGGTGGAGATTTATTGATTTTAATATGTCATATCCAATGCTGATAATAAACTGCTTTTACCCAGAATGCACGAGTTTTATTCACTTTGGACAAAAGTAAAATCTCCACTATCACTTCCAACTCGCTTAAAATTTCATTGTCACAAACCTGTCACAATAATTTCAATATTTCTTGATTTTCATAAAGATTTACGGCAGGTTTAAAATATAATTTTAACCGAGTGTGGCAAGGAAAAGGCCAATTATATAGGGATTTTCAAGTGGTGCCCGGGGGCGGATTTGAACCACCGACACGAGGATTTTCAGTCCTCTGCTCTACCCCTGAGCTACCCGGGCCACTTGATTCCAAGACAATCTTGGATATGTATTTTTAAGGTAAGATTGAATAGTTGTCTATAATACATTTTAATAGTGCAGATTTTTTTCAATTTGATCTAATTCACTGTTATTAAGAGGGAATCTGGATCTTGGCATTTCCAACTCCAAATTACCCAATTTACTCCAACCTACAATTTTTAATTTATCAGAGTATAATGCTGACTTTGACAGTACCTCTTCAATTTTTTTTCTGTGTTTTTTTAATAGGGGTCCTGTTTCTATAATAATCTTGCCACCTAAACCTCTAAGTCTTAGTTGTCTGGGTAATTCTCTGATTGCCTCAATATTCACTTTTAACGCAGAAGACAACGAGTTATTTTTTGATGTATTAATATCAACTGCTACAAAAGCCTGTGTTCTTTCTATAATAAGGTTACCACCTGAAGCAAGATCTACAATTTTATTTCTAAGTGACAAAATCTGTTCCCAAATACTATAGTGATCAAAGCATCCTTTTTCTTTAATTATATTTTGATTGCTAAATTGATTCCATTCTAAATAAGATTTTTCGAGCGCATTTGGTGCTTTAACTAATTGGCATATAGAATTTACTTCATTTCCAAATACATCACTATACCTTAATAATTGTTTTTTTAAATCATTGATAATCATCTCAGAATGAGAACTTATACACAGACTTCTGAATATAATTCCAACTTTTTTTATTCTAACATCTTCAAAATCATTTAGAATATTTAATAATTCTAGCCTTCTTTTTTTTTCTTTTATATTTTTTGAAAAGCTTATTCGCTTATTTTTAGAAGTTATAACAACATATCTTCCTTTAAATGAAATATTTTGTGTAACAACTAATGCTTTATCATTTGGTGTGTAATTTGTTGCCTGTAATATAATTTTGTCACCTGAATATAAGTTCCTTATACCTTTTAAAAAACCCATTTTATTAAAGGGTAATTTGATAAAACTTGAATTTAAATCTTTAAATATTCTGTCAACTTCTCCAATAAAAATAGAGCCAACTAGATCATTTTCCAAACTATTAAAATCTGCAAAAAAATCTTGAACGATTCCATTTTTAACTAACGCTAATACATTCCCATTTAAAAATGGTTCTGACATTACAATTTCAGTACTCAATTTTTGGACCTATGTAAAAAGCTATTGGATTTGAAGCCAAGACCATTTAATAAACCTATAGTTTCTGTTAATGGCAGTCCTACTACATTTGAATAGGATCCTGAAATAAAGGGGAAAAAATAAGAAGCTGCACCTTGAATGCTGTAACCACCAGCTTTTCCTCTCCATTCTTCTGACTTCAGATAAGATTTTTTTTCTTCTTCTGATAATCTCTTCATTTTTAAAATAGTTGTTATGTTTTTTTGATAAAATTTATGGTTACAGAATATACAAATACTTGTATGTACCCTATGCCTTCGACCTGAAAGTAAGCTCAAAAAACTAGAAGCTTCATCAATATTTTTAGGTTTTAGTAATATTCTTGTGCCTACAGATACTATTGTATCTGCAGATAATACTATTTCTGAACTATTTTTTTTTACTGCTTTATTTTTTTCAAGTGCAATTCTAAAAACATAATCTAAAGGTTTTTCATCTTTTTTAGGTTTTTCGTTTATATCTGTAGATATTATTTTATCTGGAGAAATCCCAACAGATTTTAATAATTCTAATCTTGCTTTGCTTGCTGAAGCTAAAATTAACAACTATTTATGCCGATAATTTATTCGACCCTTGGATAGATCATAAGGTGTCATCTCAACCTGAACACGATCACCAGCTAAAACTCTAATCCGATTTTTTCTCATCTTACCAGCTGTATGAGCAATAATTTCATGTCCATTCTCTAATTCAACCCGAAAAGTAGCATTAGGTAAAAGTTCTTTTACCACTCCAGGAAATTCTAAAAGTTCTTCTTTAGCCATTTACTCTCCAATTAAAGCATATATTAAAAAAAAGTATTTATAATTGAAAAAATACTTAAAATAATAAGTTTGTAAACACAACTTTTCTAAACTAAATGAATATAAACTCATTGATGAGTATAACTATTTAGCAACAATAATTAAAATCTTTTTTTGATATTTTTTAAAATTTGATCACGTGTAGTTCTATAAGCATTGAGCTTAGCATTTCTTGTATCACCAATATCAACAGGATCTAAAATACTCCAATATTCAATTTTCAAAGAAAAAAATCTTGTATATTCTAAGGCATGTCTTTGAGATGCTGGAGAAAGTGCAATAATTAGGTCAAAACTTGAAATATCGTCACCCCAAGCTTCCATTTCTTTAAAAGTTCTTGATTTATGTTTTTTTAATGTAACCCCGATTTCTTCACATACATCTACTGCGAATGGATCTATTTCAGTATTTGACAAAACTCCCGCTGATTGAACAAAAATAGAATATCCATAGTGTAATTTACATATACCTTCAGCCATAGGTGATCTTACAGAATTTAAATCACAACAAAATAATACAGATTGTATTTTATCTGAGGACATCTTTATTTTTTACTTTCTAAGTAAATGGCAGTAATTAATGTAAAAAGTCTTCTAGCTGTTTGAAGATCCATTTCTGCTTTACGAGTAAATCTATCAATTAATATCTTTCCTCCTTCATCATGAATAGCCTTTCTACCCATATCAATTGTTTCAATCTGACTAGGAGCTAAACGCTTAACCGCATTGTAATAACTAGCACAAATCTCTTTATATTCTTTAAGTACTTTTCTAATTGGTGAAATTGAAAGGATAATTTCTCTTATCAAGATGTCTTCTTTATTTGAAATTTTAAAAACTAAAAGTTGATCTTTTATATATATAAGCAACTTATAGGGACCAATATTATTAGGATAGTCTTCAGGAATAATTGGTCTAAAAAAATTCTCAGTTAGAAGATCAAAGATTGCAACTTTTCTCTCCTGAAGAGCCTCATGACTTGGTAATGGTAAATTTGACTCATCTATATTGACAGAAATAATCTTGTTATATTCATCTTTTTGTTTACCCATTTTTTTCCGAAATACGAAGGCTTGCTGAAAAAGCATGCGCATCAAGAGTTTCAGAAGTCGCAAGTATCTTTGCGGCATATCCCAGATCTTTTAAAGCGCTTAATGATATTTTTGATATTGAGGTTCTCTTCATGAAGTCAATTGTAGATAAAGGAGAAGAAAACCTAGCAGCCCTGCAAGTTGGTAAAACGTGATTTGAACCCAAAATATAATCACCAAATACCTCAGGCGTATTTTCACCTATAAAAATTGCACCAGCATTTACAATTTTATCTAATAAAAATTCTGGTTCTTTAATACAAATTTGTAAATGTTCTGCTGCTATTGTGTTTGCCAAATTGATAGAATCTTTTAATTGATTTACTACAATGATTTTACCATTTTCACTCCAACTTTTTGAAGCAACGGTATTATCCTTCAAATTACTTAATAATTTCCAAACCTCTAATTCAACAGCCTGTGCAAAAGTAATATTATCAGTGATAAGAATTGATTTTGCCTTTTCATCATGCTCAGCTTGAGCCAAAAGATCCGCTGCAATCCACGATGGATTTTGATTACTATCAGAAATAATTAAGACTTCGGAAGGTCCTGCAACAGAATCTATGCCAACTTGGCCAAATACTTTTCTTTTAGCAGCTGCAACAAAAGAATTACCAGGACCAACTATTTTGTCCACGGCGTCAATGGACTCTGTTCCATAGGCTAGTGCAGCAATTGCTTGAGCGCCGCCAATTTTTACAATTTTATCAACTCCAGCAATTTTTGCGGCATATAAAACAAGCGGATTTATTTTTCCCAATGGAGTTGGGGTAACCATTGTAATATTTCTAACACCAGCCACTTTTGCTGGTATTGCGTTCATTAAAACACTAGATGGATATGAAGCTAAACCACCAGGAACATAAATACCAATTGAATCAATAGGAGTCCATCTAAAGCCTAAATTAACTCCTTTTTCGTCTTTCCAAAATTTATTTTTTGGCAATTGTTTAATGTGATACTTTTTTATGCGGGAAGCTGCTAGTTTTAAAGCTTTTTTTTCTTTTGCTAAAATTTTTTTTAAGGAAGATCTTATTTCATCTTCTGAAAAAAAAAGTGTGTCTTTTCCTAATTTAACCTTATCGAATTTGAGAGTTAAACTAATTAAAGCTTTATCCCCATTTTCTTTAACGTTACTGATTATGTCTTCAACTAAACGATCATAATTATCAAGGTATTTACTAGAAGAAGAAATAAAGTCAACCAACCATTTTTCAATCTCTTTCTTTGAATCAATAATTAAACTGGACATTTTAAACTCAACCTTAAATGTATAAATTTAAAAAAGTGTAGATTTTTGTCATTTTTCTAATGCTTTGGTATTTTTGATATAGTACTTTCAAATGGTTCTGAAACATCTTTTAGAAATGCGTCAATACATTCTATATTTAAGGTAATTTGAGAATTACCAGAAAATATTAAATCAATAGCCTGTTTCTCGAAAGTAAAAAAGTTATAATTTAAAGTTAATAGTGAAGTAATGTCACTATTGTTGTTTTGCTGGATACCAACTGACTTTACTGACAATACACTGTTAAACCTCATTACTGAATTAATTCTAAGCATATTTGAAGATTTTTTTTTTGATAAATCATTAAATTCCCAACAATACCTATTTATCAATAAATAAAATCGCTTTGATTTCTTTGCCCATTTAATATTTGTTACTTTAACAATACTATCTTGACATAAAGTAGAAATTACTACCAAGTCTTGCTCATTTTGGGCTGCAAGACTAAGCTTTTTGTAATTTTCTTCTTTTTTACTCATCATTATTTAGTCACTTAAATCTTCTAATGTTAGCACCACAATTTGAAAGTTTTTTTTCTATATTTTCATAGCCTCTGTCAAGATGGTAAACGCGACTAATCACTGTTTCACCTGAAGAAGCAAGCCCAGCTAGTATTAAGCTTACCGAAGCTCTTAAATCTGTTGCCATTACTGGAGCTCCTTTTAGTTTGCTTACACCAGTAACCTTTGCTATACCACCTTGTACTTCAATATTCGCCCCCATCCTAATTAATTCCGGTACATGCATAAATCTATTTTCAAAAATTTTTTCTTCAAATTTTGAAATTCCTTTTGAAAAACAAGTTAATGTCATTAATTGTGCCTGTAAATCGGTTGGAAATCCTGGATAAGGAGCTGTAATGACATTAATTGGGTTTAAAACATCTATATTTTTTTCCACAATTATTTCATTTTTATTTTTTTTGATATCAACACCAGTTTCGACTAATTTTTCAATAAATGAGTTTAAATAATCTGTATTACAACCTTTAATTTTAATTTTTCCTCCCGCTATTGCCGGTGCTAGCATAAATGTACCCATTTCAATACGGTCACCCATTACATTATGGGTCGTATGTTTAAGATGATCGACACCATCAATTATAATTGTTGATGATCCAACACCATCAATCTTACCACCCATCGAAATTATACAGTTACATAGATCAACAACTTCAGGTTCTCTTGCTGCATTTTTTATTATTGTGGTACCTTTTGCTAGAGATGCGGCCATTATTATATTTTCTGTAGCCCCAACTGATACAAAAGGAAATTTAATTTTTGCTCCTTTTAATCGACCACGAACATTACCTATTATATAACCGTCTTTTAACTTGAGTTTTGCACCTAACTTTTCCAAACCAAAAAGATGTAGATCAACTGGTCTGGCACCAATTGCACAACCACCTGGAAGTGAAACACTAGCCTTACCCATTCTAGCTAAAAGTGGCCCCAAAACTAAAATAGAGGCTCTCATTTTTCTAACAATATCGTAGTCTGCTGTAGAATTTGTTATATTTTTAGTTGTTAATTTTAATGAATTTTTTTCAGGATTATATTTAATATACGAACCCAGAGATCTTAATAAGGTTTGCATTGTAATTATGTCAGAAAGATTTGGGACGTTTGTCAATTCCAAAGTTTCCTGTAACAATATTGAAAGAGGCATTAGGGTTAAGCATGCATTTTTTGCACCAGAAATTTTAACTTCTCCACTTAATTGTCTTTGACCTTTTATTGAAATTTTATCCATTTTAACTGACTTGATTAGTTGTTGCTTTTTAAATTTAAAGATTTTTTTATTCTCTTTTGTTTCTTTCTCTTTATTAAATTATCTCTCATTTGAAGTTTTAATTTTAGTTCTCTTTCTTTTTTTCTTTTTTCAGAAATACTTAGATTTATTTTCATAATTAAATTACTTTTAATTTTATGATAAAGATTTTTAGATTATAAACTTTAGTTTTTTAAATCATTAAAGAACCAAGTAAAAATTTAAAAGGATTAATTTTGATTTTAAAATAAATAAACTCATTAATTTGCCTTAAAATAAAAATATTTAAATTGCATTAGTTTGAAAATTTAATAATAAATTAAATAAAGTTTTGTAAGCTGCCGTAGCTCAGGGGTAGAGCACTCCCTTGGTAAGGGAGAGGCCGAGAGTTCAAATCTCTCCGGCAGCACCAATTTGAAAATGCGTTTTTCTAAAAAATTAAAACTTATAATCAGTAAAAAAATTAAATGATTTTCTCTAATTATTCGCTTAAGTATGAGGATCTAAACTGACTATTGATGGTTAATGCATGTTCTAATGCAGAACTATCAACCAAAACTGCAATTTGGCTTAGTAAACCATTTAAAGCGTCTTTTTCCTCTAAACCAGAAGTTACTAAAGTATCAAGTGAAACCCGAAAAACTTTTACTATTAACTCTGACTGCTCATCTAAAGACAGACTAGCTTTAATTTGTTTTTTTTGTTTTTTCATTTCAATCCTTTATGGAAATATCAAAGCAAATTTTATGCCAAAAAAAAGGGCTTTTAAACAGTTTATTCTTTTCTTTTTATTTAATGAGTATTAAGAATTATTATATATTTCAAATTAAAGGTGTATTATGGGATCATTAACTGCAATATACATATTTATATTTCTTATATGTATTGGGATTATAGCGTTTATAATGGCTCTTGAAAGAATAAGAAAAAAAGACGAAGAAGATCTTTAATCTAAAGATTGCTATTTCATCAATTCCCACCCAACTGTGTAAGGACTTAGAACTTTAGAAATATTTTCTGGATTATCTTCAGTCACAATATGAGCTTTCAAACCTTCTTTTGGATGCTCCACAACTGAATTAACTTGAGCTTTTATACTTGCTTTTGACAATGCCTCATCAAAAACCCTAGTTATAGCTTTCTTTCTCAAATCAGGCTTAAAAATTTTACCAACCGCAGTTAGCGGCATTTCCTCTATAATCTCAATATATTTGGGTAAGGCAGCCATCTCAGTAATTTTATTTTCACAAAATGAAATTAATTCAATAGGAGTACTATTTTCTCCATCATTTAATTGAACATAAGCACAAGGTAATTCACCTTTTTCAGCATCTGGCTGCCCAATAGCTCCAACCATGGCAACACTAGGATGACTTGATATAGTTTCTTCAATTATGCTTGGATCAATATTGTGGCCTCCTCTTATTATTAGATCTTTAGATCTACCAGTTATCCATAAATATCCATCTTTATCAAAACGGCCCAAATCTCCAGTTCTCATGAATTTCTTATTTACAAATAAACCCTTATTCCTGTCTGGATCTGTATATGTTTTTCCTGATATAACTCCTGGATTAGATACACAAATTTCGCCTACCTCTCCTACTTTACAATTTTTTAAAATTTTCCCATTTTTATCACAATTCAGAATTTTTACTTCTGTATAAGGATATGGAATACCAACTGAGCCAACTCTACGGTCACCATCAGGTGGATTAACAGAAATCATGCAAGTTGCCTCTGTCATTCCATAACCTTCTAAAATCTTAAGACCTGTTTGCTCTTGAAATTGCTTAAATTGTGCAGTTGAAAGAGGTGACGAACCACATAGAGCAAATCGAAGTGTATCAATATTTGCATCTACTTTTACTTGTAATAATTGTGTGATAGCTGTGGGAACTGTAACCATAAAAGTGACACCCCAGTGTTCAACAAGTTTCCAAAAATTAGGGAAAACACCATCGCCTCTATACCCTTGTGGAGTTGGTAAAACCATATGGGCACCTGATAATAAACATGTCATAAATATAGGATAAGCAGCATAAACGTGAAAAAGTGGTAAAGGACATATTAAACAATCCTTTTCAGAAAAAAGAAGTGTAGCACTAGACCAACCATTAAAAAGCATACCAGAAGCTTTATGTTGAGCAACTTTAGGCATGCCTGTCGTACCACCTGTATGAAAATAGGCACAAACTGCATCGTCATTGTGATCTTCAAAATCTAAAGTATTGTTTTCAGAAGAAATAGCATCCATAAAATTTACAACTCTTGCATTATGATTAATAGTTACTTTGGGCCTCAACAATGACGCAATCCATGATTTGGGGGGTGTTAAATATCTTACTAAATCTACTTCAAAGACAGTTTTAACATTAGGAGCTGTTTCAAGCGCCTTGTGAACATTTTGTGCTACTTCTGTTTTTAGCATTGGAGAAAGAGTTACAATAGCTTTTGCATTTGTCTCTCTCAGAATATGAGAGATTTGTTTAGGTTCTAACAAAGCATTAATCGGGTTAACAATTCCAGTAATAGCACCAGCTAAAAAGGTGATTGCTGTTTCAGAACAATTTGGTAAAACGAAGGCAATAACATCATCTTTTTTAATACCAACTTTTCTGAATGCATTTGCGGCTTTTACTACAATCTCATGTAATTCAGACCAAGTATAAGTTTCAGACTTTGAACCTGGTTTAGATGTAATTTGAAAAGAAATTGCTGGCCTGGATGGAAAATTTGTTGCTACTCTTCTTAAAGATTTATATATCGTTTTTTCATGTAATCTGTCAGGAAATGCTGCTTCTTTTTCTAATTTTCTCAGATCTTCTACATTTTCAAACTTAAACATATTTATCCTCCAACAAAATTGTTATGATATAATGATAGCTAAAAAATTAATGGAAATAAAGGTAGTAAAATTTAATTTTTTTAATTTGTTAAAAACTGAAGTCTAGCAAGTTTTGCATAGGTGCCATTCTTTTTTATTAATTCTGCATGTGTTCCTTCAGAAACAATATTACCCTTTTCTAAAACAAGAATTTTATCTGCTTTTTTTACTGTTGATAACCTATGAGCAATTACTATAACAGTTTTACTTTTGGATAAGTTTTTCAAAGCTCTTTGAATAAGACCCTCACTTTCAGCATCAAGAGATGCTGTAGGTTCATCAAGAAGCAAAATTGGAGAACTTCTCAAAAATGCTCTAGCAATTGCAATCCTTTGTTTTTCTCCAACTGATAAAAGAACACCCCTTTCTCCAACAAAAGTATCATAACCTTCAGGTAAACCCATAATAAATTCATGTGCTGCTGATTTTTTTGCAGCTTCTTCTACTTCTTTGTTGTTTGCATCTGGTCTTCCAAATCGTATATTTTCTAATACTGAATTTGCAAAAATAGCAGGTTCTTGTGGAACAAATGCAAACAAATCCCTTAGTGTTTGAGTATCAATTTCTTTTATTGAAAGACCAGCTATTTTAACCGAACCCTTTGTAAAATCATAAAATCTTAGTAATATTTGAAAAATTGATGACTTCCCAGCTCCTGATGGTCCAACCAGAGCCAAGGTATTACCCTCTCCTATAAAAAAGTTAAGGTCATTAAAAACAATCTCATTAGGTCGGGAAGGATAAGAAAATGTGACATTTTTAAAATCAATTAGAATTTCATTTTTTCTATCAATATATTTTATATTTTGAAGTTGTTTAACAGGATCTTGAGATTTAAGAATCTCAATTATTCTATCTGTTGCTCCAGCAGCCCTTTGCAGTTCACCAAAAATTTCTGATAATGCTGCTACCGCACCAGCTACAAAACCAGAATAAATAACAAATTGTACTAAATAACCTGGAGAGATTATACCTAGTCTTACATCTCTAGCTCCAACCCATAGAACTGCTACTATCCCAACAAATACAACAAAAATTATCAGAGCCGTTATTATGGATCTAACTAAGATCCTTTTTTTTGCAATGAAAAACGACTTATCAATAATGTCTGAAAAATTATTTCTTGCATTTTTTACATAATTAAATGCTTGAATAGTGCTTGATGCTAATAGCATTTCTGAGGCCATGCCAGAACTGTCAGCTATTCTACTTTGACTTTCCCTACTTAATTTTCTTAAACGTCTTCCCATGGCTAGTATAGGCACAACCATTATTGGAACTAATAACAAAACCATTATAGACAATTTAATTGATGTTAAGAACATGAAGAAAAGACCACCGATTAGTAATAAAAAATTTCTCAAAGCTAATGAAACAGAGGATGAAACAACAGATAAGATAAGAGTGGTGTCAGTTGTGATTCTTGAAAGTATCTCACCTGTTAAGAGACGTTCATAAAAACCAGGACTCATCGATATTACTTTATTGAATAAAGCTTTTCTAATATCAGCTACAACTCTTTCACCAAGTCTTGTTACAAGATAAAATCTTAATGCCGTTCCAATTGCTAATAAACTTGCTAACCCGAAAGCCGCAGCAAAATAATAATCCATAAGTGATGTAGAATTACTAAAAAAGCCATCTACTACTCGTCTTATTGCAATTGGAAACGTCAGGGAAATACCTGCAGTTAAAATAAGAACTAACGAAGCTAAAATTAAATTTAAATAATACGGTTTAAAAAAAGAAGCTAATAAAAAAAGAGAAGAAATATTACGCCCCTTTTCTCTTTCTGATTTATTATTTTCTTTATTATTGTTAGATTTTTTTAGAGACGACTGATACGACATTTTGTAAAGATTAATTTTAACTAATAACTTTCTTTACAAAAGGGTATTATCAGGTGAAAGGAAAACTCACAAGATATAAAGATGATTTCAATTAGACCAAATTTAACTTATTAATCAGTTTGTTTAGTAATTCCTATATTATGTAAAAATCCAGCTAGGGCACCTCCAATCATTGGTCCAATTAAATATATCCAAAAATACCCGTACAACTCAGGAACAAATACATTTGTAGAAATGGCTCTAACAGGATTCACTGCTGAGCCCGATAAAGAAATACCTGCTAGGTGTAAAACTACTAAAGTGGAGCCAATGACTAAACCTGCAAAAGCGGAAGACCTCTCACTTTGAGTTACTCCCAAAATAACCATGACTAAAAGAAAAGTACCTATGATTTCAAAAATAAGTGCAGGAATATTCCCAAATATTTTTGGATTTGGAGCAGCTTTTGCTATACCGAATGATGAATCTACTAACACATTAATATCTTGCTTAATAAAATCTACTAGTAAATATAATATGCACCCTGCTACAAAACCTCCAACAACCTGTGCAATCCAATATTTTAACATTTCATTTATAGACATTTTCCTATTTATAAAAACTGCTAAACTTACAGCTGGATTTAAATGAGCTCCAGAAATTGGACCCAAGGCATATATAATTCCTAAAAGTGTAAATCCAAAAGCAAAAGAAACTCCCAAAGGTCCTACATCATTGAGCATGAAAATAATTGATGAGCACCCAAAAAACATAAGGCAAAATGTTCCCAAAGCTTCAGCTGCAAATTTTTTCATTGAATTCTCCTGTATTTATATCTGATTTTATAATTTAGTTATTATCTATATGCCAGTTAACGTGATCTTTCAAGAAACTAGAAACAAAAAAGTAACTATGATCATATCCATCTTGATACCTAAAATGGTCACCATTTTTTCTTTTATTAATTATCCTTTCAAGAGAACCAGGCATTAATTTATCAAGAAAATCATCTTTAGTTCCCTGGTCAATTAAAATTTTTCCTTTATAGCCATATTCATTTAATAAAACAGAGGGATCATATTTTTCCCAATTACTTTTATTTGAACCTAAATATTGTTCAAATTGTTTTTTACCCCAAACACCACTTGTAGGATTGGATATAGGTGCAAAAGCAGATACTGTTTTGTAAATTTCTGGATTTCTAAATGCTATATTTAAAGCACCTAGCCCACCCATGGAATGGCCCATAATAGATTGTTTTTCTTGATCTAAAGAAAATTCTCCAAATATTACCTTAGGTAATTCATCAACTAAATATGACCACATTTGAAAATTTTTTCTCCAAGGATCTTGAGTGCTATC
Organism: uncultured Alphaproteobacteria bacterium; assembly: GCA_902625475.1. Lineage (GTDB taxonomy): Bacteria > Pseudomonadota > Alphaproteobacteria > Rhodobacterales > Rhodobacteraceae > CACIIZ01. Next base: position 7,123 of record CACOBR010000004.1, on the reverse strand, counting down.
AACATAGAACCCAGCACCTTGACCTAAATCAAAACTTTCATCGTTAGGTACTCCCTCACCCCTAGGAGAAGTATCAGGAAAAATAATAGCTACTTTTTTTTCCGAAGCCCATCTTTGAATACCTGATTTAACCATTGCATTTTCATGCGTACAAGTAAGACCTGATAAAAACCATATTAAACGTAGCTTTTCGTTAGTTTCATGTACTGGAATATAAATTCCAAATGTCATATCACAATTACAAACTTCTGAATGGTGAGAAAATACAAATTGATTTCCTTCATAACATTTGCTTTTTGAAATTAGTTTTAATTCTTTCATCTCAATTATCTTTTTTTTATTAATTATGTTATTTAACAAATTAGTACTCTATTACGGATCTTATACTTTCACCGTTATGCATTAAATCAAAAGCCTTATTAATATCTTCTAGTGGCATTTTATGAGTTATCATAGGATCAATTTCTATTTTTCCATCCATGTACCAATCTACAATCTTTGGTACATCAGTTCTTCCTCTAGCACCACCAAATGCAGTGCCTCTCCAACTACGTCCTGTGACAAGTTGAAAGGGTCTTGTTGAAATTTCAGCTCCAGCTGGAGCTACACCAATTATAATACTTTCTCCCCAACCCTTATGGGCACTTTCTAGTGCAGTTCGCATTACGTCTACGTTCCCTGTTGCATCAAAAGTATAATCAGCCCCACCCTTAGTAAGATTAACAAGAAATGGCACCATTTCGTCTTTAACTTCAGATGGATTTACGAAATCTGTCATTCCAAATTTTTTGGCCATTTCTACTTTTGAGGGATTTAAATCAACGCCCACTATTTGATCACAACCAGCCATTCTAAGTCCCTGAATAACATTTAGACCAATACCTCCCAAACCAAAAACAATAGCACGACTACCCTGCTCTACCTTTGCAGTATTTAGAACTGCCCCAATCCCAGTTGTCACTCCACAACCAATATAACATACTTTATCAAAAGGAGCATCTTCTCTAATTTTTGCTGCTGCTATCTCTGGCATGATTGTAAAGTTAGAAAAGGTAGAGGTTCCCATATAGTGAAAAATTTTGTCGCCATCTTCAGTTGTAAATCTGCTAGTACCATCTGGCATCAAACCTTGTCCCTGTGTTTCTCGAATGGCTTGACATAAATTAGTTTTAGGATGCAGACAGTAATCACATTCTCTGCATTCAGGAGTATAAAGAGGGATTACATGATCTCCAACCTTAAGTGATTTTACATTTAGACCAACTTCTCTGACAATACCTGCTCCTTCGTGTCCAAGTATGGCTGGAAAAATTCCTTCTGGATCTGCTCCTGACAAAGTAAATTCATCAGTATGACAAACACCTGTTGCCATAATTTCAACCAGAACTTCACCATCTCTGGGACCTTCTAAATTAACATTTACAATTTCTAGTGGTTTACCAGCTTCAACAGCCAAAGCAGCTTTTGTCTTCATCTTCTTCTCCCCAATAAATTCAGTTAACTGATCATGATTATAATAAAGATACAAGTCAAGTCACTATGGTTAAATTATGTTTTCTTAAAAATGTATTATATCAATCAAAAATTATTTACTTGTATGGAGGTATTTTTATTATTAACCTAAAATCAATAAAAATTGATATATTTTGTTTAAATCAGAAGGGGAAAGAAATGTTAGATCAAACAACAGGTCCAGGTTATGCATCACCTGCAGAGGCAGTAAAAGCACCTAAAGAAAAAATAGTTTATACGGTATGTATTTATACAGGTACAGGTATAGAAAAACCTGACTATTTAGCTACTATTGATGCTGACGAAAATAGTCCAACATACAGCCAGGTTATACACAGATTACCAATGCCCAATATAGGTGATGAACTCCATCATTCTGGATGGAATGCTTGCTCGTCATGTCATTGCGACTCTAGTAAAGAAAGAAAATATTTAATCTTACCAGGTGTAAGAACGTCGAATTTTTATATTATTGATACAAAAACTAATCCTAGAGCCCCATCAATTTTTAAAGTTGTAGATGGAGAAGAGGTTAAGAAAAAAACTAATCTTTCTGCGCCACATACCGTTCATTGTATGGGCAAAGACATAATAGTTTCCATGCTTGGAGATGCAGAAGGTGGATCTCCAGGTGGATACCTTCATTTAAATCAAGATTTTGAAATAGTTGGACCTTGGACAAAGCCATTAAAAGATATGGATATCGATTATAGTTATGATTTTTGGTATCAGCCAAGAAAAAATATGATGGTTTCAACTGAATGGGCTGCTCCAAAAACATTTCAACCTGGTTTTGAATTAGATGATGTTGCTAAAGGAAAATATGGAAGTAAATTACATTTTTGGGATTTAGATAAAAAAGAAGTAAAAAAAACCTTTGATCTCGGTGAAGAAGGTCTAATTCCGTTGGAGACAAGAATGCTACATAATCCTGATTCAAGTCATGGTTTCGTTGGGGCAACTCTTTCATCCAACATATTTCATTATCACAAAGAAAGAGCAGACCCAGAAGTTAAAAAAGTAATTGATGTAGCATCAATAGAAGTGGATTTCTTTCCAGTTCCACTTCCTGGATTAATAACCGATATATTAGTGTCAATGGATGATAAATATCTTTATTTTGCAAATTGGCTTCATGGGGATGTGAGACAATACGACGTGACTGAACCAAGTAATCCAAAATTAACCGGTCAAGTATGGATAGGTGGTCTTTTAGGGAAAGCTCCTGAGATTAATGGAAAAAAAATAGAAGGTGGACCTCAAATGATACAATTATCTTTGGATGGTAAACGCCTATATGTTACCACTTCTCTTTTTTCTACGTGGGATAATCAGTTTTATCCAGGAATGAAGGATGAAGGAGGCGCAATGGTAGTCGTTGATTGCGATACTGAAAATGGTGGAATGAAAATTAATGATAAATTCATTGTTGATTTTGGGAAAGAACCCGATGGTCCTTCAAGAGCACATGAAACCAGATATCCAGGGGGAGATTGTTCCTCTGACATTTGGACTTAATATGTTGAATTAATATTAATTGGCCTCATCTATGAAAAAACATACCGTTACCTTAAGAAACAGGAATAACCTCAAAGTAATGGTAGGTGATGATGAGGCCATAATAGATGCAGTTGAAAACCTGGGCCACCTTTTACCTATAGCATGTAGGTATGGTGGGTGTATTACATGTGCTGCCAAACTCATTGATGGCAAAGTAAAACAACCAAATGCAACGGCTTTAAACAAACGACAGTCTCAAGAAGGCTATATACTTTTATGTGTAGCTAGGCCTCAGACAAATTGTATAATTGATGTTGGTGTAGAAAGCCATGATACCCTCTATAAAAACCCATTTATGAAACCTGGAGCACTAGATAAGATTTTTAAAGAAACACAAAAATAATTTTGTAATTTTTAATTAAAAATAATGGAGTAAATCTGTGAAAGATATAATTAATGATTTTACTTTAAAAAATAGAAATGATAATGGAAATACCCCTATTTTAAACTATTGGGGTGCAAATTCTGAGTATGGCGTTCTAAAAGACGTTTTATTAGGGCCAGTTGAAAATTATAAATGGTTAAAAACTAGCTCAGTATCAAAAAAAACTATTCGTAGAAATGTAGAATACAATCTTGATACTGCAAAAAAACAATATAAAGAAATGATATCTGCATACTCTTCAGCAGGTGTAAAAGTTCACAAACATGAACCCGACCCTGAATTGCCTTATCAAATTTTTGCTAGAGATAGTTCAATTATGACGCCTTTTGGGGCAATAATAACTAATATGGCACAATGGTGGAGAAGAGGTGAAAACTACAGAGCTATTGAAACATACAATAAGTTAGGTATACCGATTTATGATTTTATAACAGCTGGTCATTTTGAAGGTGGTGATTTCAACGTAATTGAACCTGGATGCGTTTTAATTGGTTGGGAAGGAGAAGAAGGTAGATCTCATTTTAGAGCAGCTCAGCAACTAAAAAAATGGTTTGAAAAAGAAAAATGGGAAGTATTTATAACCGATATTGATCCTTATTACGTTCATATTGATTTAATGGTTGTTATGTTAGCTGAAAAACTAGCTGCTGTTTGTTTAGATTGTACAGACCCTAATATAGTAAATTGGTTAAAAAATAAAAAAATAAAAATTATTCCAGTGCCTTTCCAAGAAACAATAGAGCTTGGTTGTAATGTGGTTGCACTGGGAAAAGATAGAGTGCTTCTTCCTGAAGCTTCTAAAACCTTAAAGGCTAATTTAAAAGCGGAAGGTTTCGAAATCTTTGATCCAAACCTTTCCATGATTACTCAAGGTGGGGGAGGAGTACACTGTATGTGCCAAAGTTTAAGAAGAGAGCCTGTATAAAAATTTAAGTAAATAAAGATTAAATATCTCTAAGTAATTTATTCATAAAAAAAACTGGAATTAACCCGGAAGAAACAATCATCAATGCAGGTATTGAAGCTTCAGCCATTAATTCGCTATGGGCATATTGATAGGTTTGTGTTGCTAGAGTTTCAAAATTAAAAGGCCTGAGAAGAAGCGTCATTGGTAATTCTTTCATAACATCTACAAATACCAACAAACCACCAGCTATTAAAAATGGAAATAACAAAGGAAAAGTAACTTTTATCGTAGTCCCCAAGAAAGTTTTACCCAGACATCTGCTTGCAGAAAATAAATTTTGAGGAATTTTTTGAAAACCTGAGGATAATGAACCAAATCCTATAGCTTGAAACCTGACAATGTAAGCAAACATAAGAACAAAAAAAGTACCTCCAAAATAAAAATTATTTGGAATAATAAAAATGTAATTATCAATTAAATTGATTATATTATCTAAAAAACCAATAAAAATCACAACACCAATAGCTAACATGGTACCAGGAAAGGCATAACCTGTAGATGAGATACCTGCCAGCGTTTTTACAAATTTCGATTTAGTTTCATTGCTATATGAAACAATTAGAAACGAAAATAAAACTACAAAAGCTGAAGATAAAAAAGAAACCAAAACAGAATTTAGGAAGGGCTTTATGAACACCTTTATAGGTTCATAATCAAAAGCATATAAACTGTTAGCAATTAAAATTAATACAGGAATAATGAAACCGATAAATGGAGGAAAAAGACAAATCAAAATACAGGAAAACGATTTTTTATTATTCAATTTCTTTAAAGAAATACAAGTTTTTCTTTTACTTGTATCATGAAATTTACTAGCAGCTCTCGATTTAATTTCTATTAATAGTAAAGAAATAACAAATATGAACGTAATTATTGATAATTGAGCCGCAGAAGTAATACTATTCATCCCTATCCACACATTAAATATGCCTAAAGTAAGAGTTTCTAAAGAAAAATACTCTACTGTGCCAAAATCTGATACTACCTCCATACAAACCAATGCTAAGCCAGCAAAAATTGCAGGTCTTGCTAATGGCAAACCAACAGAAAAAAAAGTTGATTTATTGTATAACCTGGAGGTTTCATAAAGACTTAATGGCGCTTTCCTAAAAGCTGTTCGTGCAAGAACATAGATATAAGGATATAAAACAAATGACATTACAAAAATTGCACCCCACAGGGATCTTATTTCTGGAAAAAAATATTCATTTGCAGAATTATAATTAAAAAGAAACCTAACAAATTTTTGAACAGGACCAGCATATTCTAAAAAATCTGTATAGGCATAGGCAACCAAATACGAAGGACATGCAATTGGTAAAACTAAAATCCAATCAAAAAATTTTGCAAATTTAAAATCATAATTTGATACTAGCCATGCAGGTATGATTGAAATAAAAAGAGATAAAAATATTACCCCAAACATCAGAAATACAGTATTATAAACATATTTAAATAAAACAGTTTCTAAAAGGTGCTCCCATATACCGTCACTATTATTTGCACTTATGATAAACAAAGCAATGATAGGAGATAAAAATAAAAAAGAGAAAATTAATGTACTTGAGAAAAATATACTCTCGCCATTAAAGGATGGCATTTTCATGTCAAAGATTTACCATCCAACTCTATCAATTATTTTTTGCGCATCAATAGACAACTGAGCAATTTTTTCAATTGAAATTTTGTCTTCTCTAAAATTTCCCCAGCTAACTAACTCTTCCGATGGTTCTACATTAACATTCACAGGATATTCAAAATTTATCTCACTATACATTTTTTGAGATTTACTATTGGAAAGAAATTCTAGTAGTTTTACAGCTGATTCTTTATTCTTCGAATGTTTTGCCACTCCTCCACCAGATATGTTAATGTGAGCTCCCCTATCTCCTTTTCCTTGGTTAGGAAAAGTTAATCGCATGGATTTAGCCCATTCCCTTTGAATTGGATCTTCTGAATATTTTAGCTTACCAAAATAATAATTATTAATGATTGCAATATCACAAAGTCCTTCATAAATACCTTTTACTTGTGCTCTATCATTTCCTTGTGGTCTTCTGGCAAGATTTGATACCAAACCAGTAGCCCATTCTTCGGCTTTTTCTAGACCATATTCTGCTATGACAGAGGCCATTAAAGCTCTGTTATAGACATGACTACCAGGCCTACTACAAATCTTTCCTTTCCATTTTGGATTGGCTAAATCTTCAATCCGAAGTATAGCATTTTCTTTGACTCTTTCTTTTGAAGTTGCGATGATTCTAGATCTTTTTGAAAGTCCAAACCATGAACTATTTTTACTTTTTAAGTGTAATGGTATATTTTGATCTAAAATATTAGAGCTAATTTCAGCTAATAAATCCATGTCTTCATAAATATATAATCTACCGATATCAACAGTCAAAATAACATCAGCAGGACTATTTTTACCTTCTGCTTTCAACCTTTGAGCCAGCCCCTTTGTTGCATAAACAACATTAGTTTTTATCCCAGTTTCTTTAGTAAATGCTTCTAAGAAAGGATTGATCAAAAAAGGTTGTCTATGTGAATAAATATTTATTTCACTAGAAAATAATACGGGCACACTGCAGATATAAAATAAAACAGTAAATAAAAATGTCTTTTTAAATTTCATAATTTACCTCTAATCATTAAACTTGATAAAATCATCTTTTAACTAATTTCAAAAATAAAATTAA
>CACOBR010000003.1 GCA_902625475.1 uncultured Alphaproteobacteria bacterium | reverse complement strand
TATTAGTATAAACACAAATCCAACTGGACGTAGTCCAGATAAAAAGTTTTTCTTTGGACGACAGACAAAAAGTTTAGACTTAACTAGACCAAAATATAATAAAATTGGCAAAGAAAAAGATTACAGAGATTTTTTAAAATTACTCAAAAATCAGAATTATTTATCACCCACTAATTTTGAAACAGTTGGGACTAATTTTACATTACATACTAATGATGAACGCCATAAGCAATTTGTTTGGAATATGTTTAAAGTTACAGCTGAAGATCAAGTAGGTGATTGGACTATTTATCATAATACTGAGATCAAAATGGAACCAAAAATATATATACACTTGGACGAAAAAGTATTGCTGATAGGTGGTACTACATTTCTTGGTGAAATAAAAAAGGGTGTTTTTGGCATTGTAAGTTTTGAATTACCTAAATATAAAATACTGCCAATGCATTGTGGGGCATTTACATATGGTGGTACCACAAATTTAATGTTTGGTTTGAGTGGTACTGGGAAAACGACCCTAAGTAGCGATCCAGATTATAAACTTATAAGTGATGATGAAGTTGCATGGACTAATATGGGTATAAGAATGATAGAAACTGGATGCTATGCCAAAAGTGAAGGGCTTACTCCAGACACTCATAGAACAATTTTTGATGCTGTAGCTACTGCAAAGAAAAGGAATACTCTAGTAGAAGAAAATCCAGAAGCATTAAATGCTAGATTAAGTTATCCAATAACTTGTGTGGAAAATGCATATCACAAACGAAGTAACTTTGATCACGCTGATAATATATTTTTTTTAACAATGGATGCAGAAGGTATTTTTCCAGCAATCAGTAGAATTAGCGGAAGTACAGTAAGACGTTTCTTTGAAACAGGTTATACTAGTCAAATGCCTGGAACAGAAGCAGGATCTGATGAAATTAAGAGAACATTTTCACCATGTTATGGATCTCCGTTTATGCCCAGAAAAGTAAAAGAATATAGTGATATGTTAATGAAAAAAATCAAAAAACATAATTGTAATGTTTTTTTGGTAAATACAGGCATGGACAAGTCTGGAAAAAGATTTGATTTGGAATTTACTCGAAATACTATTAAACAAGCTATATTAACAGAGTATCCTTTAGAGGATAATAGTGAGGAAGTTTTAAAAAAATTAGAAAATATGATAGATCTAAATTAAAGGTCTTTATAATTTTTATTCTGATAATATGTTTTAAATAAATTTCTTGTATAGGAATGTTTTTCTAACCCTATTTTTATAAACAAGTTTGAGGATATTCATGTTTGCTGTTGGTATTGATGGATGTAGTAATGGCTGGTTAGCAAGTTTTTCTAAACCTTTTGATTTTAAAAAATGTTATTGCCTTTATTCAAAAAGTCTTGAAGAACTAATACTTAAGTTACCTAACAAAACATTTATAATTGTAGATATTCCAATAGGACTTGATGTAAAAAAACATATAAGAGAATGTGACGTTATAGCTAGGGCTTTTATTGGACCAAGAAGACACTCAATTTTTGCTCCTCCATGCCAAAAGGCATCTTTAGAAAGTAATTATGAATCAGCAAATATATTAAACAAGAAAATAACTAGCCATGGATTATCAAAACAAACATGGATGATAAATGATAAAATAAAAGAAACTCAAAAGCTAATTGAGAAAGGATATTCCTTAAAAGAAGGACACCCAGAATGTAGCTTTCGTGAACTGAAAGGCGATTTTTTAAGATTTGGAAAAAGTGGGCTTTTAGGTTTTTTTGAAAGGTTGGAACTACTCACTAATCTTGGGTTTGCTACGACATCATTGAGCAACCAATTGTCAGAAGAAATAAAAGCAAAACCTGACGATTTACTTGATTCCTTAGTTTTATGTTGGAGTGCATCTAGACATATACAAAAAAAAGGTATTTATTTAGGCTTAAAAAATAGTTCTAAAACATTTAATAAAAGTGAAAGTTTAATTCATGTTTAGTATATAAACATAAGTAGATAGATTATAATTACGCTAATAATTACTATGTTAAATCAAATAAAAAATAATATAAGCAATTCTATTTCCTCAAAATATAATGAAATCCTTCTTGATTTAGAAAAGATTTTTGAAAAAATAAAAAAAGAACTCATTACTAAAAAAACAGAAAACCTAAATAATCTGAAGGTTTGGGAAATAGAAAATCAACATTTGATACATGGATTTGCATGGATTGCGACTTATATAGAAGCATTAAGACAAATTAATGAGTGGGCTCTAAAATTAGCTAAAAATAAAAACTCAAGTGAATTTGAGCATCTAATTTTAGATATTGCTTTTATAGAATATGTTAGCCAAATCCTGAATGGTATACCTATGTCACAAACTGAATTTATTAGAGTTAATGACTATGAATGTATAATACCAAATGATTTAAACCCCTTAAATAAAAATTTAACAAAAAATTTTAGTATCAATGAGATAGCTAAATTAAAAGAGCGCCTAGTTAAAATTGCTGTCAAAAAAGAAACTACAACTACCCTGGAGAATACTCAACTAGATCTTGAATTCGAACAAATAAGAGAACAATTTCAAAAGTTTAATGCTATAAATGTAAATAATGACTCAAACCAATGGCACTTAAAAGATGAACTGATTCCTCAGAAAGTAATCGATGAATTGTCAAAATTAGGGGTTTTTGGTTTAACCATTCCAGAAAAATACGGCGGACTAGGTTTGAATAAACTTACAATGTGTGTTGTATCTGAAGAGTTAGCAAGAGGCTATATTGGTGTTGGTAGTTTGGCAACTAGAACAGAAATAGCAAGTGAATTAATTATTAATGATGGGACAAAAGCCCAAAAAGAACTTTGGTTACCTAAAATTGCTAATGCTGAAACCATTCCAGCTGCATGTTTTACTGAACCTGATTGTGGATCAGATTTAGGTTCAATAAAAACTAAAGCAAAAAAAGATACTGATAATTATTTTTTATCAGGAAACAAAACTTGGATAACTCATGCATCCAGAGCAAATTTATTTATTATTCTTGCACGTACTAATCCGGATATATCATTAAAAAATAAAGGTCTATCTATTTTTCTTGTACCCAAAACTCCGGAAACTAAAAATGAATTTTTTCCTGATAAAAATATATCTGGAACTGAAATTAAAGTTTTGGGATATAGAGGAATGAAAGAATTTGAATTAAGATTTGAAAATCTAGAAGTAGAATACTTTGGCCTTCTTGGTGAAGTCGAAAATAATGGATTTTCACAATTAATGAAAACCTTTGAAAGTGCCAGAATACAAACTGCTGCAAGATCTATTGGTGTCGCACAGAACGCATTAGACTTAGCATTATCTTATTCTCAAAACAGAAAACAATTTGGTAGGTCAATTATTAATTTTCAAAGAGTTTACAACAAAATAGCAATGATGATTGTTGAAATTGCTATGGGAAGACAACTAACTTATTTTGCTGCAAAAAATAAGGATCTTGGGCATAGATGTGATTTAGAAGCTGGAATGGCTAAGTTATTATGTGCAAAAATAGCATGGTCATGTGCTGATAACTCTTTACAAATACATGGTGGTAATGGGTATGCATTAGAGTATGAAATAAGTAGGATACTTTGTGATGCCAGAGTATTGAACATATTTGAAGGATCAGCTGAAATTCAGGCACAAGTTATAGCCAATCGTATTCTTGGAAAAATTCCAAATTAATTTTTTTTAAAAAATTTTCAACATACTTTGTGGAAATTTCTACTAATAGACTACTATGGATTAATCAATTTGTTAGATCAAATTATTATGATCCTAAGGATTTAGATTTTACCAGTTTTTATTTTTAAAATAAAAATATATTGAACCATCCATTTTTTTGGATTTTTAGAATTCTAATATTTATTTACATCTATATAAAATATATTCAGATAATTATTATAATATCTGAACATTTTATGACTTGGTGCCATTATTGAGACTGATTTATACTTAGTCATGATTTGACTAAAAATTAAGTTTAAAATACAAATTCCCAATCAATAATTTACGTAGAATCTATCCAAAATTAATAATGAGAGTTTTATAATGTCCTTAAAAAAAATTATGGAGATTCACATGATTTATTTGTTGTGAGTTCAAAACGTTTTGATATAAGCCCATATATTTCAAAATATTATGATAAAAAAATTGTTTTTGGAATTTCAGCAAATAGATTTTATCCTTTATCTAATGGAAAAGATTCAATTGAAGCTTATTGGAACTTAAGAAAAAATGTGGTTTTATATGATGTGCCTGAGAAGCCACTGGAAATAAGTGGTTCTGACTCATTAAAATTATTAGAAAAAGTTTTCGCTAGGACCATATCCGATCTAAAAATTAACCGTGCAAGGTATGCTATTGCCTGTAATTATGATGGTGGAATTATAATGGACGGAATTTTGATAAGACTATCATCAAATAAATTCTGGTATATTCATGCTGATGGTAATTTCGAGACATGGTTATTAGCTCATAGTGAAGGTTTAGACGTAAATATAAGAGACCCAAAATCTTGGGCAATTCAAATACAAGGACCTAGTGCCTTAAAGGTTTTGAAAAATTGTGTTACCAATATTGATATACAAAAATTCAAATATTTTCATTGCAGAAACCTAAATTTTGGTGGTCAAAATTTTTTAGTCTCTAGAACTGGATGGACAGGTGAACTTGGTTTTGAAATTTATAGCAACGGTCCCCAAGATGATCATCTTCATTTATGGGATTATATAATGGAAAGAGGTAAAGATTTTAACATAAAAATGTCAAGTTTAGATTCAATGGGCATAAGAAGAATAGAAGCTGGAATTCTTGACTATGGAACTGATATGAGTCGTTTTAATGATCCTTTTGAGGTAGGATTAGGTAAATTTATTGATCTTTCAAAAGGTTTTTTTATTGGGAAAGATAAACTATTAACAGTTAACAAAAAAACCAAACTTTTTGGTATAATAACTCAAAACATAATCCCCTTCTCTGGATTAAAAATTTTTTACAAAAATAAAATAGTTGGTCAAACTACTGTAGGGGCCTTTTCTCCATACTTTGGTAAAGGTATCGGATATGCATTATTTAATTACAATAACAACTGGATAGAAAAAAAATTACATATTAAAGACAATGAAAATAATTTACACGGCTGTCAAATAGTAACCCTACCCTTTTTTGATGAGTCAAAAAAATACCAAAATTAGTAAATGCAAACTTATCGTAAGTTTAGAATTTAATTGTTTTTTTTTCTTATATAATTAAACTAACATGTGTATTAACAATAAATAAATTGTCTGGAGTTTAAATGATTTTGAATTTAAAAAATTTATATTTTCTTTTTTCTTTAATATTTTGTTTATTAGTTTCTTGTTTTTATCTTATGGCTGAAACAAGAACTATGATCTATGAAAAAGATCACTGGAAAGTCTTTGCCTATAAGTATGATGATGGGGGACGTGCATGCATTGCAAGTGTATCAAATAGTGAAATGGAGCTTCAGATTTATAGATCTAAAGATTTTTATGAATTAGCAACTTTTTATGAGGATTTTACAAACAAAAAATATAATTTTTTTAAATTTAAAATTGATAATAATGATCCATGGATAGATGATAGTCCCGAATATGATAACGGTTGGTTAATGAGTAATATCTCTAATTATACTGAGCAAGCTGCAAGCGAAATTGAAAGAGAAATGAGAGCAGGAAGGAAATTTTATCAAATGGATAAAAATGATACTATAGCATGGTTTTCTTTAATTGGATCAAATAAAGCTTTTGATGCTTTTGATAAATGTGTTTTAAAAGGTGGATAGTACTAAATTTCTTAAAAAAAAACTTATAACTTTAGACTTCTATTAATGGTGTTTGGGTGTTAACATTGTAGGTAATATTACTAAATTTAAAAAAAATTCTGGAGATTAAGATTAAGAACTTGATATATGTATCTACACCTTTAGGTTTTAATAAAAAAAATATTAATAGTATTTTAGAAGTTTCTAACTTAAACAATAAAAAAAATAATATTACTGGATGCTTAATTTATCGATCTGACCTATATCTCCAATATCTTGAAGGTCCATCTAAAGAACTCGAAAATACTTATAATAAAATTTTAAAGGATAAAAGACATTCAGACATAATAAAATTGTCTGAAAACAATACTAAAAGAAGATTATTTGCCAACTGGGCTATGAGAGGCGATCCGTTGATTACATCAATGTGGAATAACAAAGATGTAATGGAAGGTACTGTAAAAAAATTAAATTCAATAGAAGCCTTTAAAATATTCGAAACAGTTTCTCGTGAAATAGACCAATTTAATTAAAAGTTATCACAAAAATTTTTAAATTTAAAAAGTACCTAAAAATTATATCTTAGGACACGGTGCAGTCTTATTTCTGGAATCGCAAAGGAAAACTTTTGAAACTAACTTTGACCAATCTTGTATTTGGGAATTAGTAGGCTCATATCTCCATGCTTTTTGTATTATATAGAAAGCATCATTTCCAGAAATAACCTTAATCATTGTATATTCTGGCTTTTTTGTATTTGGATTTTTACCACAAATTGTCATGAAATAATTATATGAATATCCATATTCTTCCCCACTAAAAATTTCCAAGCCTCTTCCTTCATCACAAAAGTCTACTATAATACCAATAAAACGATCTACAAAATTTTTGAGGGTACTTTTTGTATTATAATTATATAAAACTTGCACAGTGACCATCCTTGACCAATCTTTAATAGTTTCTCCATTAGGTATCCATTCCTGTGTATATATCTCATTACTACTATCAGTGAATCCAACCTTATATCCATTAGGAGGTGAAAAAAGTAAATATTCTCCATAAAGTTCATTAGAATGAAAAACATTTGGAAATAAAATGCTAAATATAATTAATACTGTTTTAGCCATGGAAAAGATAAATAAATTTAGTATTCGATTAGAGTATAAATATTATTTAAATCAAATAAAGAGAAGGTAATTATTTCTAGTATAAAAAAACTCTTGATGAAGAATTATAAATATTGTCTAAACTCAATTATTATTTATGCAAAAAAGATCTTATCACAGATTTCTTAACTATTGACGTTAAGTAATAATTGGAAATAAATTTCTAAATATATCAAATCTTAATATGATTATAAAAAAATTTTCATTTTATTAAGTCATTAAATCCCTTAGTTTGAATAGAATATTAATGAACCATTTGAAAAAAGAAAATCTTTCATCTCAACTTTTATTAAGGACAAATTATAATCTAAAAAATAATTTTCTAGAAAATTCCCTTACTAAGATTTGTAACAAGAAAATTATCTCAAAAAAATCATTTGTAAATTTTATTCCATTTACAATATTGGCTTCGGTATTTTCAGCCTGTAACAATAACGAAAGTTCAAAGAATATCACACCTATTAGTATAACTGCAGTGAAAGCTCCTCTTCAGAATGCGTTGGCTTTTGTAGACAGAAATAACGATGGTATTTTTACTATTGGTGAAGAAATGGCTATAACTGATGCAAATGGATCAGCAACTATTTATCTTAATAATGCAATTAATGATAACTTAAAAGTTGTAATAAATTCTATAAGAGTTGGAGATATAATAGGTAACACTACTTTCTCTTCTGGAACTATAGATACTGTAACTGGTAATGCCATTGAAAATCTAATTCTTAAGGCTCCAGCTACATATACTGTTGTAACTCCTATAACTACAGTGGTAGCAGAAACCCAATTAAGCGAAGATAAAGTAAAAGAAATACTCGGGTTACCTAGTAATATGGATGTTACAAACTTCAATCCATATAAGGAAAATAAAACTGCTGAAGAAGAAACAATAGCACTCACAGCTGAAAAAATAGCCTTACAACTTCATACAACAATATCTACTATTCAGGCATCAGGTGTAAGTGGAGGATTAAATAATGATGAAGCTTTTTCTACAGCTCTTGAAACAGTTATTGAGGTTGTTGAAAATAAATCAAATATAAATCAGAAAGTTAATTTTGCTAATAATGCGATTATCGATCAGATCGTCTCATCTTCTTCATCAAAATTGAAACACAAATTAAATGAGAAAGATGATGATACTCTAACCTCTTCATTAAATTTAAATGCCTTAGAAGTTGTTCTCACAGAAGCAAAAAATCAAATCACAAATATAAATACTTCAACTGATGCAATTAAATCTTTTGATAGAAATGAATTAGGAAATATCGCAAATTTAGCCGAAAAATCAAAAAAAGAAGTGACTGAAGCGGTTATAGCTGAAAAAGCAATACCTGGATCAGGAAAAGCTAAGTTAACGATGATGACACCTAATGAAAATATTCCTGAACAAGCAACTTCCACCCAGGTTGAAAAAGTTATCTCTACTACAGATTCTTCAACATCAGATACACCATCATCAGATTCTTTATCCAAATTAAAAATCCTGGTACTTCATGGGGGAGGAGAAACATCAACAAGTTTTAAAGTTCAAGCCGGAGTTATAGATTTGATGAAAAATTTGTCAGAGTATGAATTTATTTTTGCTGATGCTCCTTTAAATAATGTATGGATGCAGGATCCTCCTGGCGGTAAGGGGAAGGCAACAACTGATCCTAATTGGGCAGATAATTCTATTACTCATCTTGATAACTTAGTATCAGAAAATGGACCTTTTTTTGGAATACTAGGATATTCACAAGGAGCTGCTTTTATTCCAGTTTATTTGTCAAAAACGTCAAATACTTTTAAAATAGCAATGATGTATAACGGTTATCTACCAACCACCCATGAAGGTTTAATTAATCAAATAAATTTTAAAGCACCTTTTAAAATTCCGGCACTGGTATTTTCAGGTGAATATGATTATTTTTTTAAAAATTTAGCACCAGGACTTGCTGATAAATTTGATAACTCGCTTTTTATAAAAAGCTCATTGGCAGGTCATCATTTGCCAAATGAAAATGATCCTACTTTTGCACAAATTTTATATTTTATATCAACTAATTCCTCATCGTCATCTACTTTGAATACTAAATTTTTTACTTATAATGGTGGTAATGGAAATGATACATTATTTGGTGGAACTGATGCTGAAATTCTTACTGGTGGCACAGGTTCTGATAGCTTTTGGTTTTCAAAAAAATCTGGCAACGATATTATTAAAGATTACTCTAAAGCCGAAGGCGATAAAATAGTTTTCTTTAAAGAGAGCAGTGATAATGAAAATTTTTCAATTTCAGATTCCAACAAAATTAACTGGGGTTCATTATCAATTGAACTTGAGGGCGTCACACTTTCGTCTGAAAATGATGTTTTTGTTGAGTTTATTGAAATAGCCTAAAATTGAAAACAATCTATTTTCTTAACAAAAAAATGATTTAAAGATGATTGAACCAAATTATATTATTGCTTTAATATCTTTTTATTTGGTCATGTATATTACTCCAGGCCCAAATAATGCCATGATACTCGCATCTGGTATCAAATTTGGTTTTAAAAGAACTATTCCAGTAATACTAGGAATAACTATAGGCCATAATTTTCAACTACTTTTGGTGTGTTCTGGTTTTGGAAAAGTTTTCAAAATGTTTCCAGAATTACAACTTGTTTTAAAGATTTTGTGTGCAGCCTATTTAGTTTATTTAAGTTATCAAATACTTGGATCATTTAATAAAATAAAAAATAAAAATGTAAAACCCATAAAGTTTTACCAAGCAGCACTTTTCCAAATTTTAAATCCAAAAGCATGGTCTATTTCAAGTATGGCAGCCTCAGGATTCATTATTGGTGAAAAAAATTTGGTTTTTTCTATTAGTTATATAGTTTTTGTAGCATTTTTGGTATGTCCTATTGTAATAACACCATGGGCTGCTTTTGGATCAATAATTAAAACATTTATAAAAAATAGTTTGATTAAATCAGTTATAGAATATTTACTTGCATTTTTATTATTTCTAACAGCTGTATATTTTATAGTTTAATAATCATTTAAAATTAGAAACATATTTTATCAGATTGGGAATATATCATATATTGAATCAACTATTATGTTTAGTAAAGTTTCTAATTAATCCTTAAAGAAGATCATACGCAATTTTAAAATTAATGAATAATCAAAATTGATTTTTTTACAATTTTCAAAGTATATTAGTGACGTCAACATACTTAATTAATTTCAAAATTAAAAAAATATTTTATAAATAATGAGTTAAATATGATAGATTTGATATTATTTATTATGACAAATAGGAAAGGATTATAAAATGCCTAAAGGATATTTGGTTGCCAATATACGAGTTCAAGATAAAGAAAAATTTGCTTCCTTTTCGGGAATGGCTGGTCCAGTTATAAAAGCTCATGGAGGCAAAGTATTGGCAAGAGGTCCTGATGCTGAAAGGCATGAAGGAGAATTGACTGGAAATGTCATGATGATTGAATTCGAAAACATTGAAACTGCTAGAAAATTTTATTTTAGTGAAGAATATCAAGCTGCAAAAGCAATAAGAGATGAGTGTTCTGAAACCGATTTAATGCTCATTGAAGGCGTAGAATAAATTTTTAGTTTCTTTTAATGTTTAGATCTAAAAATTTTTAATTAGAAGAAATGAAAATACAAATCAGGTTTAATTTTAAATTTATGTCTTAAGTTTAAAAACATTTATTCAAAAGTAATCCAAAAAGAGTTACTTTTTATTTTTTTATTTTTATTTAAGAAATATTCTCATTACTGCAAATTTGACTTTTTTGCCATTGCAGAATCAAATCATGAATTTGTGATAATCCATCAGTAAGAGCAGCTGGACCCGGTTGTAAAATAATTGGGGACTTAATTTCAAATAAAGAGTTCGTTTTAACTGCATTAATAGAACTCCAACCTTTCCTTTTTTTTATTTTATCAAAATTTACTTTCTTACCACACCAAGAGGCAAAAATAATATCTGGATTTTTGTTTATCACATCTTGAGAAGATACTGCTCTTTTAAGTGCTTTTTGCGATCTACTTTTTTTTGCAAAAATATCAACTCCACCTGAAATTTCTATAATTTCTGAGACCCAACGTGTAGCAGAAATATATGGTTCATCCCATTCCTCAAAGTATATTTTAGGTTTTATTCTGTGGGTATTTTTCTTAATTGTATTTATTTTTTGCAATATTTCATTAACTAAATCAAAGGAATCTTCTACCTTGCCTACTAAAGATCCTAAATATTTAATCATACTCAAAATTTCAGAGATACTTTGTTGATTAAAACAGATTACGTTAAAACCTTCTAAAATAAGTTGCTTAGTCAAATTAGCTTGAACGTCGGAAAAAGTAAGAATTAAGTCTGGTTTTAAATCCTTTATTTTTTTTATATTTGCAGATACAAAGGAACCTACTCTGGGTTTTTCTTTTCTCACATTCCTAGGTCTTACTGCATAACCAGTTACACCTACAATTCTTTTTTCTTCACCCAAAAGATAAAGAGTTTCTACTGTTTCTTCAGTCAAGCAAACTATATTTTGAGGAGGAAAATTAAGCATAAATCATTTTAATATTTTATCTTTTTCTATAGGTAATTGATGATCTATTGCCCACTCACTCATAGAATTATCATATATTTCAATTTTCTCTATTCCTAACTGTCTAAGGACAAAAGCATTTAGTGTTGCTGCTATTCCACCACCACAATAATTGAGAACTCTAATTTTTTGATTTATGTTTTTATTTTTAAAAATAGCTTTAGCTTTTTGAGGAGGAATTAGTTTTTGTGAATCTTCTACCAGTTCTTCAAATGGAATATTTTTGCTTCCGGGAATCCTTCCTGGCCTTCCATATCTAGAATTTTCACCCCTGTGTAAATCGCTCGTGAGAGCATTTAACAAAATACAACCTTTTTGCTTCATTGAAGTGTAAGTTTGTTCTTTATCAACAAAAACAGTTTTATCAATGCGAGGAACAAATATTGCTTTTTTATATCTATTTTCTCCTTTCTCTAATTCAAAACCTAACCTCTTCCATTCTTTAATACCTCCATCAAGAATACTTACTTTACTAAAACCTAAAATAAATATTAACCACCATGCTCGTGTAGCCCACTGTATCCCGTTACCTGAATAAAGTATTATATGATAAGGATCACCAATTCCTAAGTCCTGAAAATTGTTTGCAAGAATCTCATAATCAAGAATTGTAAATTTAAAGTCACTACTATTATTCGATAATTTTTCTTGTATATCCATAAAAGCAGAATTTGGTATATGACCTTTTCTATAGTTTTTTATTCCACTTTCTACATCATATGGTTTAGAAGGATGTGTATCAGTATAGTGTAAGTAAGTTGTACAATCATAGATCCGAATATTTTTATCAGATAAATTTTTTCTTAACCATTCACAAGAAACAATAGATTCAGGATATTTCCATTTAATTTCTCTTTTAGACATTTTATTAATTGACCTTCATATTGTTTTAATTGAAAGATTTCAAATACAATTGGTGATATAAGAAATGTATATAAAATAAAATTATATTATTATAAAATTCAGTAAAACAAATGAACATTAATTTTTTTTATAAATAATAATGGTTGGCTCCATAGTTATTACAGTGACTTCATTTTGATTTACTCCAGAAATTTTTAATTTTAATATGCCTAAGTTTGGTTTTGAATTTGACTCTCTTTTTTCTATTACATTCCAATAACCTGTTATTATATCACCAGGCCTAACAGGATGTGACCAACTTAAATTTTTTATACCTGGGGATCCTAATGTAGAAGTATTATTTAAAAATTTGGCACACATTAGTTTCATGATTACTGAACATGTATGCCAACCTGAAGCTATCAATCCCTTGTAATCAGATTTTTTTGCTTCTTGGGGATTTATATGGAAGTACTGGGGATCAAATTTCTTTCCGAATACTATAATTTCGTCCTCAGTAAACTCGTATGTTCCTAAATTTACTAATTTATTTAGTTTAAAATCTTCCCAAAAATATAATCGTTTTTCCATTTTTAATTAAACTTTTTTATGGATATTTAGTTAATAATAATTATGAAATATAATTAAATAAAAACATAATGAATAAGGCTATTTTTTTGTCGCATGCATAAAATACTTTTTGTCTCATTTAAAGAAAAAAAATTAAATCCATTCAATATTTTAATTGAAAGGATTACTTATGAGTGCAGTTTAGAACCTTTCGTAATTTTATCTACAGTATTTTTTTTCTCTAATCGCTAATCCAACTAATGGTAATTCATCACTTAGATATTTTTCAACCTTTTTCCTATTTGCTTCATCATGACCTTATAAAAACATATCATTAATATAAATTGAACATCTTAATGACCTATTTATAATCCTTGTATGATTTTTTTTTAAGTTGATTTCATCAGCTTCTAAAATAATTACTGGCTGCTTATTAAGGGGCAAATAATTATAATTTGAATTATCTTTATATTCCTCTCCTACTAATGAAGGATTGTCACCAATAATGCCACTAGTCAAAAAAGAAGTTAGGTTAAGTTTTTGCCAAATTTGGAGTAAATGTAATAATACTATAGCAATTTTTGTATTAAACAAATTAAATTCCTGTTGATAAATTCGAAATTATTCATTTACTATTTCTAGCAAAATTTTGGTTATAACAAAATACAGTTTTATAAAATTAAATAGAGTAGTGTTACTTAATAAGTAAGTGATTAAAACTTTTTTTTAGTTTTCCATGACTTCCAGAAAAATCTTCACCGTTATCATATGGAACTATGAATTTTCTTAATTTATCCAATATAGGATTATCTCTTCTATCTAATGCTTTAAGATAATTTTCTGCGTTATCAAAAAATTCAATAAATGCATATTCACCAAACTCGTTTTCCATATCGAAAATTTCACAATATTTTAGACCTTGATATGGAAATTTTTTTAAATAATTCTCTACCTCATTATAAAATTTAATTTCTGCATCTTTCTGTAATTTGAATTTAATCATAACAAAATATTCAAAAGTTTCACTTAAATTTGAAATATTAGAATTTTGACTCTCCTCATTCATTATTAATGCTTCTGAAAGCATCGCTTGATTGAAATTTTTTTCATTATCTTGGAAAGGACTTCCTAAGCATTCACTTCCACTTTTTATATATTCATTTACTTCCAAAACTAATTGTTGGATATTTTTTTTTGAAATAATGAAATAATTTTTCATTTTAGAAAGATAGTTTATATTTTAAGAACTTGATAGGAATTTCTTATTTTAAGTTACTTTAATTTTTACTCATACTAATCATATATAATTTTTTTACTTTGAATATGAATATAAAGAATGAAGATGAAACTTCCCAATATTTATCCCTAAGCAATCAGGTAACTTAATAATTATTTTTTTTATTTCATAAAGATAAATAACATATCTGCTAATTTTTTTCTTTTCATTATTTTTTTATTGGATGGCGAGAATAGAAGTCGGACATTCGCGCAGCAACTTCCTCAGGAATTTCTTCTGCCATATAATGAGTGGCATCAAGAGCCTCACCCTCAACTTTTTTGGCCCGCATTCGCCAAAGGTTGAGCCCATTGAAACATGTTTCTATTACTCCATGTTTTGACCAAAGTGTGAGGATAGGCATCTCTAGTTTTTTTTCAAGATCAGCATTATCATGTTCGATATCAATACTTGCAGCAGCGCGATAGTCTTCACAGCTCGCATATATCATCTCTGGATTTGAAAAGGCATCTAAATATTCAGTAAGAGCTTCAGATGAGAATGGAACTTTTTCCTTTGCTTGATAAAAACATTTTTGCTTCCAAAACATTTCTGGATCAGCTCCGATCATTTTTTCTGGAAATGGGCTTGGCAGGGTTAGAAAGAACCAGTGCCAATAACTACGTGCAAATTCGGTGCTTGTATTAGCATACATTTCACGAGTAGGCGCAATGTCTAGCAAAGTCATGGCTGCAACACAATTAGGATGATCTAAACCCATTCTATGTGCTACACGTGCCCCACGATCATGAGCTCCAACTAGAAATCTTTTATGTCCCAATCGTCGCATAACTGCAATAATATCATTGGCCATTGCACGTTTAGAATACGGCTTGTGCAAAAAGTCCGATGCTGGTTTGTCTGATTGACCATATCCTCTTAAATCTGGGCAGACAACTTGATAGGATCTTGCCAGAATTGGCGCAACACCATTCCACATAGCAGATGTCTGTGGATAACCATGAAGGAGGACTATAGATGGTGCGTTGCGGGGACCTGCACGCCGAACAAACAAAGTTGCACCATCACCTTCGATCTTTTCACAAATAAAATTCTTAAACATTTAATACTACTTAGGTATACAATGTTTAATTTAATATCGCAAATTTCAATGAAATACTAAATCATAAAAAATGAATAGTTTTGCGACTAATTGTTTCATCAAACCCCTGTATCCTATGTTGACACTAGACTCCTATTCCTATTTATGAAAACTATAAAAAAATTAAGTTTTTATATATTGCGTCAGCATTATTTTAAAAACGCTACCGAAATAAAATAAAGGAGTATATAATGAAATTTCTGTTAAAAACAGCACTATCCCTTACATTGGCGGTCAGTGCAACAACTGCATTCGCAGCCTGCGATTCGGGAGAAATCAATATTAAATTTAGCCACGTAACTAACACTGATAAACATCCCAAGGGAATAGCTGCAACACTATTGAGCGAACGTGTAAATAAAGAGATGAACGGCAAGGCCTGTATGGAGGTCTTCCCAAATTCAACCCTATATGATGATAACAAGGTTCTTGAAGCACTACTTCAAGGTGATGTTCAGCTTGCAGCACCATCACTATCTAAGTTTGAGAAATTCACTAAACAGTTTCGTATCTTCGACTTACCTTTCATGTTTGAGAACATTGAGGCAGTAGATGCATTTCAATCTTCAGAAGCAGGTCAGAACTTGCTAGATAGCATGCAGCGCCGTGGCCTTCAGGGTTTGACATTTTGGCATAATGGAATGAAACAAATGTCTGCTAATGTACCATTAATTTCACCATCTGATGCTAATGGTTTAAAATTTAGAGTTATGTCATCAGATGTTCTAGTCGCTCAAATGAAAGCAATCGGAGGAGCCCCTCAAAAAATGGCCTTTTCTGAAGTGTATGGTGGGCTTCAGCAAGGTGTAGTAGATGGGCAAGAAAATACATGGTCTAATATTTATGGTAAGAAATTCTTTGAAGTACAAGATGGTATCACTGAAACTAACCACGGAATAATTGACTATTTAGTTGTCACTAGTGTCGATTGGTTAGACAGTCTTGATGCAGACGTCCGTGACCAGTTCTTAACAATCCTTAAAGAGGTTACAGAACTTCGAAATGCTGAGTCTTTTGCTGTAAATCAGTCTAATAGACAGGCAATTATTGATGCAGGTGGAACTATACGAACGCTAAGCGCAGCAGAGCGTCAAGTTTGGGTTGATGTAATGAAACCAGTATGGGATCAATTTTCTGATGATGTTGGTCAAGATATGATTGATGCAGCACAGGCCCTAAATTAGGATAAAAAACTATCTGGAGGTAGAGTAGCTACCTCCAGAAAACTTGAAAGGTCCGATATGGATCACTCAAAATCCTTGATAGACCAAATTGAAGAGATGCTAATTGCAGGCATCTTGGGAGTAATGACATTGATCACATTTGCCAATGTTGTAACTCGGTACGGATTTAATAATAATATACTTTGGGCATTAGAACTAACAGTTTTTCTTTTCGGTTGGCTTGTACTTCTAGGAGCTTCCTATGCCATTAAGAAAGGTTCACACCTGGGTGTAGATATTATCATTAATGTTCTTGATCCCAAACCACGTCGTATTTTGGGTCTTATTGCAGTTTTTATATGCATCTCATTTAGTTTATTGATGCTGAAGGGTGCGTGGGATTATTGGGCTAACTTTGCTAATCTTCCTGGTACAGAGGGACGTTGGTTTCCTCTAGGGTTTGAGGAGAAGTATCGCAATAAAGGATGGTATGAAGTCAATGATATACCTCACCCTGCTATATTGGGATGGATGGAAAATGTATTTAATGAAGGAGAAGAGTATGAGAAAATACCTCGTTTGCTTCCATATTTTGTTCTTCCATTATCTATGGCATTGATGCTTTTCCGTTTTTTACAAGCAGCATTGTCACTCTGGAATGGTAAAACAGACCGTTTGATAGAAAGTCATGAGGTAGAAAAAGAATTCCAAAAAGATAGCCACCAATTGCTGGATAAAAACTGATGGAAGTTGCACTTCTTTTCTCCTTAGTAATTGGCCTGCTAATAATAGGTGTTCCAATCGCAATTGCTCTTGGTATGTCCTCTGTACTTTTTTTATTAGTATTTTCTGATAGTTCATTGGCGTCAATTGCTCAAACACTATTTAGTGCTTTTGAGGGTCACTATACACTACTTGCAATTCCTTTTTTTATTCTAGCATCAACATTTATGACAACTGGTGGGGTTGCAAAAAGGATCATCAGGTTTTCAATTGCATGTGTGGGTCACTTGCCAGGAGGTTTGGCGATTGCTGGTGTTTTTGCATGCATGTTATTTGCAGCATTGTCGGGTTCTTCACCAGCAACAGTAGTAGCTATAGGAACAATTGTGATTGGAGGTATGGTCCAGGTTGGATATTCAAAAGAGTTTGCTGCAGGTATCATATGTAATGCTGGTACGTTGGGTATTCTTATCCCTCCATCTATTGTGATGGTTGTATATGCTGCATCCGTAGAAGTTTCTGTTGGTCGAATGTTCCTTGCAGGTGTAATTCCAGGACTTCTAGCTGGTTTTATGCTAATGACTACCATTTATATAATTGCGAAAATTAAAAACTTACCTAAGGGAGAGTGGAAGGGTTGGAAAGAAGTTTTTGCTTCAGGACGTGAAGCAGGGTGGGGTCTTTTCCTAATAGTAATTATACTTGGGGGTATTTATGGTGGTATTTTTACTCCAACTGAGGCAGCAGCAGTTGCTGCAGTTTATGCTTTCTTCATTGCAAACTTTATCTATAAGGATATGGGACCACTTGCTGAGAGAAGACAAAATCAACTTTCAAGTACATTTGCAGAGGAGCCTAAAAGAAAATCATTATGGCTCCAACCTTGGGCGATAGCTACGGCATTCTTCCATAAGGATACTAAGAAAACATTATTAGAAGCCGGAAAGCTAACAGTTACTTTATTATTTATAATAGCAAATGCACTCATTCTTAAACATGTTCTAACAGACGAACAAGTTCCGCAGCAAGTTGCAAGTGCAATGTTATCAGCCGGTTTTGGACCAATTATGTTTCTTATAATAGTTAACGTTATCCTTCTGATTGGTGGACAGTTCATGGAACCTTCTGGGTTACTCGTTATTGTTGCACCATTAGTTTTCCCAATCGCTATAGAATTAGGCATTGACCCCATCCACCTAGGTATCATTATGGTAGTAAACATGGAAATTGGAATGATTACTCCACCCGTTGGACTGAATCTTTTTGTAACTTCCGGTGTAGCTGGTATGCCAATGTTATCTGTAGTAAGAGCTGCCCTTCCATTTCTTTGCGTCTTATTTGTTTTTTTAATACTAGTAACTTACGTCCCTTGGATTTCTACATTGCTTCCAAACTTAGTAATGGGACCTGAAATAATTCTGAAATAGAAATATCTCATTAAAAAAAGTACTTTTATTTTGTATGCTAAAAAAGGAAGGTAGGAGGAGAAGTAAGTTTTATGCTGTATATAATTTTAAAAGAGAAAACATAATTTATCAAATTATGACTCAATGTTTTTATTTTAGCCATGAGGAAATTAAATGCTTAGAAATTTGAATAAAAAAGCTGTTTTATTTTTCATTTTTGCTTGGTTTAATTTTTCAATAATGTAAGTAACAGCTAAATATCTTTCCTTTAAATATCCAATTACTGAAGTAATTTGGATAAGGTTTTTTAGTCAGACAATCGTTTTATTCTTAATCTTTTTTCCTTTCATCAAAACTAAATTAATTACTCATTCTTTACATCTTCATATATCCAGAGGAGTTTGCTTGTTTTTTGCAGCTTTATTTTTTTTTATAGGATTTACAAAAACAGATCTAGCAAATGCAACTGCAATTTATAAAACCAGTCCAATATTTTTAACTTTAGGTTCAATTTTTTTTTTAAAAGAATCTAATTTTATAGTAATTAAATTTTTAACTGTTTCTTTAGCATTAATTGGTGCTTTGATAATAATCAATCCATCTAGTAGTTCCTTTTCTATTTATTCCTTTTTTCCCCTATTTGCAGCTATTTCTTTGGCTATTTTTGGACTCATAACTAGATATTTTGGAGAAAGAGAAAATCCTTTTACTAGCATAATTTATACAGCTTTAACTGGTACAATATTATCTAGTTTTTTATTTGCTTTTTTTGATTGGAAATCTTTTGTAATGCAAGATATCCCATTTTTTGTAGTTATTGGTATAGTTTCAACTTTAGGTCATTTTCTTCTTATAAAGGCTTTTCAAATTGAAGAAGCCTCAAATTTAGCGTCATTCTCGACCGTGGTTATATTTTTCAATACACTGTGGGGGATTTTGTTATTTTCAGAATATCCTTCAATTAACTTTTATATAGGTTCCATATTAATTGTTTTAAGTTTTATAATTTTATTCCGGAATATATCCAATTTTAAAACTTTAACTTAAAAATCATAAAAATGCTTTCCTTATAAGATTAATTGAAGCCAATAATATCATTACTAAAGTGAAAGTTTTAAAAGTAGTTTGTTTGATTTTATTTCTAATAATTGAACCAATAAATAAACCTATAATACATAATGGAACTAAAGATAAAGACAATGAGAAAGTATATTTGTTGAAAATACCAGAATATAAATGACCAAGTAGTAAAAAAATACTTCCTAAACTATACATTATTCCCTGCACTTTAATCTGTTCATTCTTTTCAATTTTTAATGACATTAAATAAGAAACTGTTAAGGGACCCCATATCCCAGCAATTCCACCTAAAACACCATTTATGGATCCAGTAATTACAGTTAAAAAACCATTATTTTTAAACTTAAATTGAAATCCTAAAATTTGTGAAAATGTATAAGCAAAAAGTATAATTCCTACAAAACCCATTATTAATTCAGCAGAGAATATTGAGTAGAATTGACTACTTACAATCAAAAAAATACTAGAGAAAAATAAAAAAGTTTTATAATTAACAATTGTCGAAAAAAAAGTTGATTTGCTTATAGTAAATGATTGAATGAAATTAGTAATGATAGTTGGCAGTATTAAGCTTGCGAGTGCTTGTTCAATTGGGATAAAAATACTTAATCCAGTAATTAAAATCATTGGTAATGCAAAACCGACAATACCTTTTATAATTCCAGCCATAAAACCAATTAAAATTATTATTAATAATATAACTGGTTCATTTAATAGAAGGTTAATAAACATTTTAATAATATATTAAAGCGTTATAATTTATTAAAGAAACTTTGCATGTTTGATTTTTCTATTCAATATTTAAAAATAAGTATTAAATCCAAATATAAAGTTGTGTGTTGGTTATGTTCAAAAAATGAAGGTTGTAAACTACACCTTTATAAATTTTTTTTGACATTTTTCAAATAAATCAAAAATGAAACTTACGAAAAAAACTGGTAAATTAAAAATTCATATCTTACGAATATTCTTTTATTATCATTGATGAACACTTTTCAGCAATCATAATTGTAGGCGCGTTAGTATTACCTGAAGTAATTTTGGGCATTATAGAGGCGTCTGATACTCTAATATTCTTTAGCCCTTTGATCTTTAGTTTATTATCTACAACAGCTAACTCGTCATTACCCATTTTGCATGTTCCTACAGGATGATAAATAGTGTCAGCTCTATCTCTAATATGTTTCTCCCACTCTAAGTCACTAAGATTATCATGTACTCCATAAATTTCCTTTAATTTATATTTTGTAAGTGGAGGAGTATTTAAAATATTATGAGTAAATTTTGCACCTTTAATTAATGATTTTAGATCACGTAAATCATTTAAGAAATTTGGATCTATAATAGGAGCATCAGAAATTTCTGCCGAAGACAATGAAACTTTTCCTCTTGAATGGGGTCTAAGAAGGCATACATGGCAAGAATATCCGTACCCATAGTGGATTTTTCTCAGATGATCATCAATAAGGCCTATTACAAAATGGTTTTGTATATCCGGTCTATCCATATAAGGATCTGTTTTAAAAAAGCCTCCAGCTTCAGAAAGAGTTGATGAAATTATTGAATTCCCATGAAATAGCCATTTTACCGTTTCTCCTAGGATTTTTAGAAATCCTGTTGGAGAAATTCCTAACGTATTCTTATCACTTGTTGTAAAACAAAAGTTAAAGTCAATGTGATCTTGAAGATTTTTTCCAACTCCAGGTAATTCATGCAACATTCTTATTCCATGAGGATGAATATCTTCTGCATCACCTATACCAGACCGTTGTAAAATTACCGGTGATTTTAGAGAACCTGCGGATATAATGACTTCTTTTTTTGCTCTTACCTGTTTCTTCCTTCCACCTTGAATATATTCAACTCCAACGGCGGTTTTCCCCTCAAATATTATTTTTGTAACAGTTGCTTTGGTAACAATGTTTAAGTTTTTCCTGACCTTAATATAGGGTAAAATGTATGCAGCTGCACTAGAACATCTTTGTCCATTTTTGTTTTTTGAGTGAAAGATAGTTGATTGCCAAAAGCCTGCCCCTTCATTGTTACCAGTATTAAAATCATTTCTAATTTTAATTTGAGAGTTTGCACAAGCTTCTAAATACGCACTTGAAATAGGTCTTGGTACTTTTTGATTTGATACCTCAAGAGGGCCGCCGTTACCATGAAATTTTGACGGACCATTTTCATTATTCTCAGCTTTTTTAAAAAAAGGTAATACATCTTTCCATGCCCAACCATCATTTCCTAAGTTTGCCCACTCGTCATAGTCTTCTTTTTGACCTCTTATGTAAATCATGGCGTTTATTGCACTAGATCCTCCTAAGGCTTTACCTCTAGGTTGATAACCCTTTCTACCATTAAGACCCTTTTGAGGTATCGTATGAAATGCCCAATTGTTAAATTTAGGCTTATCTCTTAACATTAATAATCCTCCAGCGGGTGCTCTGAATAAAATATTACTACCCCAACCCCCCGCCTCTAAAAGACAAATATTAAATTTACTATTCTCACTTAACCGTGATGCTATAACTGCTCCGGCTGAACCTCCACCAACGATGACAAAATCTGCTTGTTTCATCATTTTTATCCAAGCTTTTTCATTATCTTTGATAAAACATTAAAGGCTTTGCCTCTTGGAGGTCTTATCATTGACAAAATAGCGTCTATTTGTGTCTGATAATAAATAGACTTTAAATGTGAGAAATTAAGAAAACCTTCATAACCATGAAAATAACCATTTCCCGATTGACCTACACCACCAAAAGGTAATCTGGATTGTAAAATATGAAACATAGTATCGTTTATAGTCACACCTCCAGATCTTGTATTATTTATGACGAAGTTTTGTTCT
Organism: uncultured Alphaproteobacteria bacterium; assembly: GCA_902625475.1. Taxonomy (GTDB): domain Bacteria; phylum Pseudomonadota; class Alphaproteobacteria; order Rhodobacterales; family Rhodobacteraceae; genus CACIIZ01. The sequence continues at coordinate 112,106 of CACOBR010000003.1, read as the reverse complement.
GATTTTTTATTTCCAAAGTAATATAGTCCCAGTGGATTATCTCTTTTGTTAATATAATGTACAACTTCGTTAATATTTTCATAAGACATTATAGGAAGGATAGGACCAAAGATTTCGTTTTTCATTACTTCCATATCATCATTTACATTAGTGACCAATTTAGTTGAAAGCATGTTCCTATCAAGATCATCATTTTTTCCTAAACTATGTATATTTGCACCTTTTTTTGTTGCATCCAAAATATACGCATGCATCCTTTTTAAATGGTGTTTGTTAACCATAGATGTTTGATCCATACTATTTGGTTTAGGAAAAAATTTAGAATAGGTTTCCTGTAATTCAGATATAAATTTGGCTTCATCATCTTTTCGTATAAAAACATAATCAGGCGATAAACAAATCTGACCAGCATTAAGTGTTTTTGAAAATAAAATTCTTTCAGCAGCAAGCTTCATATTAGCGTTCTGTCCAATTATCGTTGGACTTTTGCCCCCAAGTTCAAGCGTAGTAGGCACTAGATTTTTTGCTGTTTGATAAGCTACTTTTTTTGCAACTTGATTACTTCCTATAAAAAGCAAATGATCGAGTTTAAGGCTACTAAATTTTTCTCCTATGGATGGGCCTCCAGTTATAACTGCAAGTTCAGAAACATCAAAATACTCTTCTACTCCCTCTTTAATTACACTGGAAGTTGCTGATGTAATTTCAGACGGCTTAACCATAGCCCTATTGCCAGCTGCAAAAATTGATGCAAGAGGATAAAAAACTAGACCCACTGGAAAATTCCAAGGGGCAATTAATCCAACAGTTCCCAACGGAGTTGGCTTTAAATAACTTTTTGCACCAAGTAAATCTGTTCCAAGGGACGACAATCTTCTCTGAGGCTGCACCCACTTTTTTAAGTTTCTAATTGTAAATAAAATATTCCTTATAGTTTGATCAATTTCAGAAATTTTTATTTCCTCTATAGACCTGTTCTGAAAATCATGATTTAAAGCTTTAATAATTTTTTGTTCATGAGTTTCAATAAGTGCTGCACATCTTCTCAGAAGATCTTTTCTTTTTTCTAAAGAAGGAGGACCTTCCTCCAAAAATGCTTTTTTTTGAATTTCTAAAACTTTTTCCATGCCTGAAAGCGCTCATAATTTTATAATTAATTGTAAACTTATATTATTCCAAAATTATTTCATAGTAGTACAAGTAGGAAGAGTTTTCGCTAGATATTTTAGATTCAATAATTTCTAACTCATAGTTTATAGTTTTTGGTGAGCCTACCATCATTTTTAATATTTCATTTTTTGTAAATTAATATTTAGCTAATATTAAATTTTAATCACATTTGTATAGGGCGTTTTGCCTTTCCAGTGATAATAGTAAATAGCACCAGTAGGATATAGCCTATGCATAAAGCAATCAAGGTTAACCAAATATAGTTTAAAAAAGCTGCGCCGATAACAGCAAAGCCAATTAGAAAATATTTAGAATTTTTTGGGGAAGTGGTAACAACTTTAAATGACCAGGTTGGAATATTACTGATCATCAAAAGTCCTACTAATACTAAATGTCCACAGATAGCAAGAGATGGTAAAAAATCAACCATACCCAAAGCGAATGAAAAATACATAGGCAGCATAACTAAAAGAGCTGCTGCTGGAGCTGGAACACCAACAAAGTAACCGTTGGAATTAACTTCTTCATCAGACTTACTATTAACGTTGAAGCGTGCCAGACGAACTACACAACAAACCACGTAAATCTGTACTGAAAACCAACCTAGGCCTTGTAGATCTTGCAAAGCCCAGAAGTATAAAACAAAAGGTGGTGCAATCCCAAAATTCAAGACATCTGCTAAGGAATCTAGTTCTGCACCTAACTTACTATCACTTTTTAATAGCCTAGCTACACGACCATCTAATCCATCAAGAACACTTGCCAATAAAATAAGTTGGACAGCACTTTGAAATTTACCTTCAAAGCCGTGTTTAATAGCAGTTATCCCAAGACAAATAGCAGCAATAGTCATCATGTTAGGTACTAATTGAATAAGTGAAAGCTCAAATTTTTGATTACTGGTTTTGCCCATCAATCATTCCTTTCTACCATCACGTGCCAATTCTTTACTGGTTAAATCTGCTATTACCGTTTCACCAGAAACCATTGTTTGACCAAGACAAACAAGTGGTTGCACACCAGTTGGTAAATATATATCCACCCGTGATCCAAACCGGATAAGTCCAAACCTTTGGCCAATTCGCAATGTCTGCTTAGGTTTTACAAATGATACAATGCGCCTAGCAACTAAACCAGCAATCTGCACAACTATAATCTGCCTACCGTCAGGAATTTGAAGTACCAAACTATTGCGCTCATTATCAACGCTAGCTTTATCTAATGAAGCATTAAAAAACTTACCAGGACGATAATTAATCTCCATAACCTTGCCAGCAATAGGTGAGCGGTTTACGTGACAATTAAATACATTCATAAACACACTTATCCTTGTAAGGGCCTCTTTCCCTATATCAAGCTCTGGCGGAGGCATAGTTTTTTCAATCAGTGAAATTACCCCGTCTGCTGGACTAACTAATAGGCCGTCTCGAACTGGTGTTGTACGTTTTGGATCTCGAAAAAAATAATAGCACCAGATGGTAAGACCAATTCCAACCCAACCTAAAGGGATATAAATAAAAAACAAAATCAAAGAAGTGATACTAAAAATTAGTACAAATTTTATACCTTCACGATGCATTGGTTTAATAAATGTATTTAGCATATTCATGTTAACATCATATTATTTCAGTTTTTTCAAGAGTAGGCTTATTATTATAATAAATTAGAAAGTCAATCCAATTGCCTTACAACCTAATATCTTTAGAAAAATTTAAAGTTGTCTCCATTATTTAAAAGGACAGTTTGGAAAATAGATCGTGGGTATATCATTTTATGTGCCAATTGTTAATGCTATTATTTATAAAATTTATTTAAACTCCTAACCACTCATTAAGATATGTCCAAAGGATAATTATTTTAAATTTTATGTTCAAAAAAAAACTCTAAATTTTTTATTAAATTAATCTAATTTTAAAAATTTATTAATTAAAAAATAAAATAATTAAATTTGACCATCCCTAACTCGACCACGCAAAGCTTTAATTTTGCTCCTTTTTTGTTTTTCATTACTTCTTCGAATTCTTACAGACTTACTTGGCCTCGTTTGTAATCTGTACACTGGTTTTTCAAGAGCCTTTAAAATGAGACCCACTAATTTTGATTTTGCTAATTCACGATTCTTTGACTGTGATCGGTGTTTTTCAGCAGTAATGACAATTTCTCCATTAAGAGTCCATTTATTACCAGCAATTACTTTTAGTCTATCCTTAACAGACTTTGAAAGGTTCGGGGATTTTATTGCAAAAAAACGTAATTCGACTTTAGTATCGACTTTATTTATATGCTGTCCGCCTGGTCCCGAAGATTTTGAAAATCTTTCAGATATCTCTGAAGGTTCAAGCTGGATCAAATTATTTATTTTCATCCTAATAGCCTATACAATTCTTAACTCCCGTTACGGACAAAATGATTATGTTCAAAAATAACAAGTTGCTTGTATCAATAATCCATAAATCATGAGATAATGATCACTTTCTTAACTTCAATCTGTCAATTGAAACGAAGTCAATATCATAAATTGATATAGAAGTACTAGATATTACCTAAAGTTTTAATGAATAAAAACAATAATTTTTCATTTGAAACTGTGTGATTTCCTTAAAAAAGTGAGTATAAATTATGCTCTTTGAGATTTAGAAAAATTGAAGATAACTATCTGTGATAATTCATAAAATCTACAGTTTAAAATTTAGGTAGATTTTATAATTAAACCAATTTAACTTAAAGAAATCATTAATTATATAGATAGGTAAATTAGCTTAGTTTTTTAAAGGAAAAATGGAATGAAAGGAATAGAATTTAAAGGAAAAGCAATAGAATATTTTGGCATATGGCTTGCCAATATTCTTTTAACTGTAGTCACAATTGGTATTTTTAGCGCCTGGGCAAAAGTGAGAAGACTTAAATACTTTTATAATAACACAAATATTCTAGAAAATTCCTTTGCCTATCATGCTACAGGTTGGCAAATCTTTAAAGGTAGATTAATTGCTTTTATTGTTATTATTATACTCGGAATAGGTTCTTCTTACATACCAGTTTTTAGTTTTGTAAGCTTTATCATAATTTTCTTTCTTTCTCCTTTTATAATTAATTCGTCTTTAAGATTCAATGCACGTATGGTTTCTTATAGGAATATTAGATTTAATTGGCATGGAAATTACAAGCAGACACTTCTTTATTTTGTTTTAGGTCCAGTAATTAGTTTCTTCTCTTTAGGTTTTCTCCAACCTCTTTTTACGAAATTTTATTATACTTATTATGCTAATAATCATTCATATGGTACATCTAGATTTTCAGCAGATACAACAATTAAACAATATTATATAGATTCGTTTAAATCTGGTTTTTTACCTGCATTAATCATCTTTTATAGTATTATTGTTTACACAATTTGGGATATTGCAAATCTTATAGAATGGAATTTTGACTATATAGATACAATATTCAATGACTATTCAAACGGATTTGAAATACTTTTTTTTATAATGATACCAATCATCTTTATCACGAATTTTATATACAGAATTTTTGCTAGAAACATGTTACTAAGAGCTACCATTCTAAGTAATTCAAATAATAACGAAATTTCTGCAAATTTTGATTCTACATTAAATCCTGCTACTTATCTCTGGATAATAATTACTAATGCAATAATAATCCCTATTACACTTGGTCTTATGTCCCCATGGGCACAAATTAGATTTTATAAGTATTTATCGTATTCGACAAAAATCGAAATAATTGGTGATTTAAATATTTTCCTAGATACAGAAAAAAAGAATTTATCATCGCTGGGAGAAGAATACTCAGAAATGGAAGGAATTGAAGTCAATATCTAAAAAAAAAATTGATGGAGATTTTTTTATGCCAGGATCTTCGAAGGAAGAATCCGCCAGCATTGTAATCGAAAAAAGTAAAGTTTCTATTTTCAAAGGTGAAGAACGTTTATACCATTTGCTAAAAGTACAATCTGTTCAGAATGATAAAAGCATATTTTTAGAAAATGGTATCTTATTTGTTACCAAAGAAAAATTAAACGAAATAGATTTAAAATTACTAATTCCAAAAAATGAATTATTATTTAAAAACTTTGATAAATTTAGATTAAAAAATGTTTTCATTATATTATTAACAATAATTTTACTAGTAATTGGTTATCGATACCTATTTATTTCATTTAGTTCAACTTTAGTATATTTTTTTCCTCATAACTGGGAGCAAAAAATTGGTGAATCAACTTATAAAACTCTTTCGAAAACATTGCTTGAAAAATCAAAACTTCCAGAAAAAAGAATAACCGAAATAAAAGATAAATCTCAAAAGATTTTCAAACATTCAGGACTTTATAAAAATCCAGAAATTAAATTTAATAAATCTAATATATTGGGACCCAATGCTTTAGCATTACCTGGTGGACCTATAATAATTACTGATGATCTTGTTAAACTTCTTAAAGATGATGACTTAATTCTTTCTGTGATAGCTCATGAGATAGCACATATAAAAGAAAGGCATTCTTTACAACAGATTGTAGAAATAGCCGGTCTATCTTCAATTGCTTGGATGATTTTTGGTCTAGATGAAAGTATTTTTGAGGAAATTGTTTTTATAGGTATAAACATTTGGGGTTTAAAAAAGAGTCGTGATTTGGAAAAAGATGCAGATATAATTGCTTTAAAATTATTAGAGAAAACTGGTATGTCAAAAACAAGTTTTTTAAAAGCGATCGAAAAACTTACAAACCATTATTGTATAGCAACTAAAATAGAAAAATCTGTTTGTATGAATGAAGTAAAAAGTGGCTGGTTGTCTACTCATCCGTCAGGAGCTGAAAGACTCAAATATTTAAGAAATAACATAAATTAAAAACTTTTTAAAAAAGCCTCACATCTTTCCAAACCAAAATATTTAAGCAGAATAAATTACTAAAATATGCTATAGTTATTGTGGAAGCATCAGAAAATCTGAAAACTCTTTCCCGCGAATTCCTAATATATTAATATCAAAAACTGTTTCTACACGTTTTCCCAATTAACATATCTTTAAACATGTCTAACTGACTTTGCTCTAGAGTACGACTTGTCCACCAAATCGCATGCTCATTCTTGCTTTTCTGAGTATCAATGACCACACCCCACATCGGTGCAATTTGATTTGGAACCATAGAGTAACGAACGTCTGTGACTAGACTTTTTTCATAGTCAAACCCCAAATAGTCCTGAGAAAACCAACGGAACCTTTCAATATCCTTTCTTTGTTGGCTGTCAATATCTAGATTGGGCAGATGATATTGATAGTCAAACATTCGAATACTTTCTCCCAAACACCAAGTTGAGGATAATGCAGTTCGAATTGCATCAACATAAAAGTTTTCTTCATACTGATAAATTGACTTCCATAAGATCAGATTACCAAATGACGGCTTTAGCGTCAGACGCTCTGGATTATGTCCTCTTGTATGCGCAAGATCATTTGCAACTAAAAATGCTCTTTCATATTGTACAAATCCTAATAAAAGATATAAAATCATCCATCCAATTGCAAAAAAACTTATTAGTGGTTTTCTGATTATTATAGCGGTTGCAGTCAAGACCAATACAGGAATGGTGAAAATTGGATCAACAACAGATATATTATTCCAGGTAACTCGCTCGTTGGAAAAAGGCCAAAAGAGTAACGTGCCGTAAGAAGTGCATGCATCCAGCAATCCATGAGTTGTATATCCAAAAAAACTCGCCACATAGACAGTCTTCAGACTTAGTGACTTTTTAACCAAGGGAAAGATCACAAGAGTAACAATCAAAGCGCCAATGGGAATAAAAAACAGCGAGTGAGTAAACTGCCTGTGGTACTCAAGAGATAGAATTGGGTCAGTAGAAGAACGAATAAAAACATCTAAATCAGGGGCCAACCCTGCTAGAAAACCTATAATACCAATCTTGATGATATTATTTTTATTAGCTGTAGACTGCGCAAAAGCTGCGCCAACAGTTCCTTGAGATATTGGATCCATGTTGATTCAGTACACTATTATTCCATCTATTATGTTTTTTTTAAGAAGATATTTTTTATTTTCCTATTATTAGATAATTACAAGTCAATTTTGCTATCATTTGCTTTGAAAATGTAACTATATCTACTGTGGAGTGTGCGAATTTTTCTTCATATTCTTGAATTGTACTAGAAACACGAACATTACAAACCTGTTCTGTGGCAAAAAAATTTCCGCTAAAATTTATAGTGACAGATTGTATTGCGTTTGGGTATCTGCAAAGTATGCAACCATAAGAGACCATATCCGCTGCAGTAAATAAGTTTTGGGTCCAGAACCTGTCTCTTTTACCAACATGCTTTTTGTCAGGAAAATAATCAATTTCTACACCAGATTTTTCAAACTTTTTTAGTTTTACTTCAAAATTTTTTACTGATGGGATTGTATCTTTGCAAAAAGCTATAAAATTATTTTCTGATATTGTTTTATAAGTCCCTGTCATTTTATATTTTTGAAATCACCGTGCCTACCTAAACCACTTTTAAAACGAGATGCTCCGTCGACGCCATCCTCGATCAAAGCTGCTCTCCCATTATACCATTCATTTATTAGAGCGTCTCGAATGTTTAAGTTTCTTTGGTTTATAGCAGAACGTCTATCGGCACGGACACAAGTTTGCGGAAAGCGAGCAATTTCATGAGCTAACTCTTCAGCTTTTTTCCTTGCTCCACCCTCTTCAACTACATATTCACATAGACCCAATTTTTCACATTCTTCAGCCATAACTTGTCTTCCAGTCAATATTATTTCTAATGCTCGTCCCTGTCCCACTATTCTAGGAAGTCTAACAGTTCCCCCATCTATTAACGGGACACCCCATCGGCGGCAATAAACCCCAAGGTATGCAGTACGCTCCATTACCCTAAAATCACTCCAAAGTGCTAACTCCATTCCACCCGCTACAGCAGGCCCTGAAACTGCTGCAATTACAGGTTTGTCTAATTCAAGCCTACTCGGTCCTAGCGGTCCTCGGGCAATATCGCCACCATTACCACGTTTTCCACCATCTTTGGGTATGTCTAATTCTTTAAGTGGATATTGTTTATCAAGCGTAGATACATATTTCAAATCCCAACCAGAACAAAATGCGCCTCCCTCGCCCCAAAAGACAGCAACATCTGCTAAAGGGTTTGTGTCAAATTCTAAAAAAGCGGATGTCAGATCGTCGGCACTTTGTGGATCCATAGCATTACGTGCTTCTGGTCTTGAGTGAATAATAGTCCAAACATTACCTTCTTTTTCAATTCTTACTGTCATTTAGTTCTCCCAATATTTTTCCAGCCTTTTATATCTTCTTCTTAATTACTAAAGCTATGTATCAATAAAGTACACTTCCATCTATACTCTTAATAATAATTATATTTCTAAATGACAAATGCTCCGATAAAATAAAAATAAAAAAACCTAAAAGTCGTTGTATGGATGTTTATAATTTTTCAGGACCTTATTATTTGTGTCTTAGTTGTGATCTTACACGTAATGAATGCCAAAGGTGGAAAAAATAAACAAATTAATAATAATAATAAAATTTTCATAAAAGAATATTATACGAAATATACTATATTGGAAGATTAGAGATGTTTGCTTTCCAAACCAAAATATTTGAGCAGTAGTACTTGATAAAATATGCTATGATTTTTGAGGTGCCCTAAAAGATATGTCTTAGGGGTGGGTGTCATAACTGTCATATTATTATGAAAAATTAACTAACCACACCCTTTACCGCACACCTTTGCATATTTTCCCTATATTTTTCATTTTACAAAAATCAATTTCTGGTCGTATAATTTATTGAAAGTAAGTTTCAGAGATGGAGAAAATACCAATGAAATATAGTGCAAAATGCCATTGTGGTGAAATAACTGTCGAGATGGAACATGACCCTATGATGCAGTTTATGTGTCATTGTTCTATATGCCATCAAAGAATTGGAACTTCTATTTCTGCTTTAGCTTGGCCCGAACATGAAATTAATATAACCGGAAATTTGAAATCTTATAAAATAGTTGGTGGTAGTGGGATGGACATGTATTACTATTATTGCCCATCTTGTAGTTGTTTTATATATAATAAACCTGACCTCCTTGAAGGAATGGCTTATGTTCCAGCAGGACTTTTAGGAGATCAAATAGAATTTAAACCAACCGTTGAATTATGGTCAGAAAACAGACCCAAATGGATGCAAAGAGCTCCATCTATAATTGAGTCTTTTTGTGATAATGGAACCTTGGAGAGACTTCAAGAATTATTAGAAAATCTAGATCAAAGAGAATAATGTATAAAGTTATTTACTTTTTTTTAACAGAATAGGATTTTTGAATTGTGTGAATCAGAATATATCCAAAGGGTAGATTTTATAAGTATCTTGACTGTCAAATTTAAATGAAACTCTTACGAACTGCCCCTTTAAGTCAGCTTTTTCAGTCTTTTAAGAGATAAAAAAAATCGGGCACTTTATCTATAAAGTTTATATTAGGTATTTTCCTCATTAGATTAGGTATCGATTACTCTTTAAATTAATGGGGAAAGTGATTATTATCATCCAAAAAAACAATAAAAAAAGTGATAACCTCCTATCAACTTTTTCAAGCTTATTATATTTTATCTAAGTTCTACAAAAAAGTTCCTATTTTGTGAACTTTGAATAGCAACTAGTTCACTATATGTTTTCTTATCATACTAACAAATGAAGTAAGCATAATTTTCAAATGCATTCTAAATTAGTAAATAAAAAAACTTATATTTATATATAATTAATTACGTCCTTAAATATGTTAGCGGAGGTATCAACAGTAATTTAAAAATTAAAAAATGGTGTTGCAGTGACTCGCTTGGCTTAAGGCTTGCTCAGCGCTAAGTCTAGAAAATCAAAGATCCCCCCTGCAACAAAAAATATATACAATAACCTTTAATGATTTGCAAGAATATTAAATTTACAAAAATAAACTCAAAAATAACTAAATAATAGTGCGTAGTAGAAGTTGCTAAAGTAAAGTTAAGTTTTCTTCTACAATAAGTGTATTCAAGATTTTTTTATAGGCACAAGGATTATTAAATTCTATAATACCAGAGTTCACTACGACCTAGATGCCGGATGGGCAGCAGTGCACTGAATACTTGACTAAAGGAATATAAAAAAATCATAAAGGAGAATCTTATGAAAATGTTAGTGACTGTAAATATATCCAAAGGTTTTGCACGTTGGAAGGAAATGGCTGAAAGTTTAAATCCTGAAATGGAAAAAGTTGGTGTAAAAATGATTTGGGCTGGAACAAACCCAGAAGAAAGTAAAATTTTCATGGTTGTGCACATGGAAAATGCATCTCAAATGAAAACTTTTGGGGAAAGACCAGATATATTCAAAGCTCGCACTGAAGCTGGTGCTGATGTAGCAAGTACTACTGTAATTTCTCCAATAGGTGAAGATTGGTTACCTAACTAGGAGAATTAAAAAAAATACTGTTTATTACGTTAGGTCATTATAGCAAAATTACATTTAAAATAGAATTGTCATAGGATAAACAAAATAAATCTAATTAAAGGTTCAAAATTATGATTTTAAAACTATTTTTCTCATTCTTATTCACAATTTTTATAAGTTTTTCAGTTTATTCTTCTGAAGATATTCCTAAAACTGGTTGGGGAGCAGTGCTCAAAGTACCTGTCGAAGAAATTAAATATGTGGATAAATGGTTAGTAGAATGGGGTAAATGGATCAAAGATACCCATCCCATGGGAGCAAATGAAAAAGATGGATTAGAGAGTTTAACTATTACAAAGAGTGATGAGGCTTCTGGTCATGTATATTATGTAATTATAGAAAGGTATCACTCTGAATCTGGATTAAAAAACCATACAAAAATATTTCAAAGAGATGTAGGCGGAGCATATCAAAACATGTTTAGTAAACTTTATTTCTTTAACAAATATCGAGTGGCATCATCAGAACAAAGGAAAACCCTTTATAGTTTAATTCCATCAATTAATTGAAAAACTAAAAAATGCTTTAATCTTTATTTGTTTATGAACACAAAAACTAGCAACATAGTATGTGAGGTAAAACAATGAAGTTTCAAAAGTGAACTATAGTTTTATAAGCCAACTTGTATTCGTGTATGCGCTGACTTTATTAGATCACATTGAACATTATTTCTCTTAGCTAATTCTATCAAATATCCTAGGATATGTTCACATTCAGTTTTTTTTCCTGATTCAAAATCGCGAAGCATTGAAGCCTTTAAAAGAGACCCTTTATCAGTAATTAATTTTAAATTGTAATTCTTAGCTTCAATCCCAATATCGTAACCTTTACTTAAAACAATGTTTCTACACTCTTCATGAATCTTAATGATCAAACTTTTTCCATAAGTTGTAGCACTGATCTCTCCAAGTGTTTTTTGAAAAAGTACAGTACTTGCTGCAGTCGCACCAATTAACACATACTTTTTCCATAAATCTAATTCTATATGATCAGAAAAATCACATTCAAATTCAGTCTCTTTACATATTTCATAAAAATCGTTTCCAATATTGATATTTTTCTGTGTTCTTGGGCCAAATTTGATACATGCTCTTGATGTGACTTGTTGGATTGAGCCATAATTATTCATTGCAGTTGAAATATATGCTGTGCCTCCAAATATCTTTTCCTTACCAAATTCCTTATCAAGGATATCATAATGAGCCATACCATTAAGTAGAGGAATTATCACCGTTGTGTTTACATAAGGTTTAATCTCTCTAACAGCTTCAATTAGATCATAAGATTTATTTGTCAAAATAATTAGATCAAAATGCTGACCTGATAAATCTTTGTCCAATAATTTAGGATTAACTTTAAATTTTCTGTTGAAACTTAAAATATTAATGCCAGACTTTTTTAATTTATCTTTTCTTTTTTCTCTTACCAAAAAAGATACGTTTGCTCCTGACTTAATTAAATGTGCACCAAAAAATCCACCAATTGCCCCTGCTCCAAGAATTAAGATTTTCACAAATTAATACCTTTCATCTACTTTTATTTCCAAATTGAGATTTAATTTCTTATTTAAAATGTATTAGCAATTGTATTTCCAACAAAATTTAAAGTAATAATTTCATGAAAAAAAAATAATTTTTAATCTCCACTATCTTTTGAATCTGCGCATATTGCGTCTAACTTAAAAAGACTACCATCTCGCTTAAAAACTACAGTAGTGCAAACATGAATTTCACCACCATATTGCATGTAAAAAAGTCCGTAGTCAGTGATATGTAATAATTTACCATTACCCATAATTTCTGCTGAAAATTCAGGACTATGACGTTCTGCAAAAATGGGTGTACCAATTAATACTAAAATCACTATTTGAATTATATTTTTCATTTATTTTTTTACTCCTTCTTTTTTGGAAACAAAAGCAAACCAGCTATAAAAAACAACATTATTGTCCAATAAATTATTAGTGCATTTTCAAAATATTTTAACCAAAATTCTCTTAATAAAAAATTAATTATTAATCCTATAATTGATAATTTTTGAATTAGACTTCGGTCATTAATTATTTTCAATGTATTTTTTCTTTCTTTAAGATTGTTGTTAATTTATATTTAAATTCCAAAGAAAAAACTGATCATTTGTCATAGAATTATAGTTTATGTTTTAATTAAATAAACATTAAATAATTATCAGTAATTTACAAAAATCTTTGAATGATTCAAGATTGTTAATATATCTAAGTATTTTATTTCTTAGATCTGAGTTTAATTATGAAATTATTTTTACATTATTGCATGTCCACAAAATAAATATACTTACACAGCACTAACTAATAATTTAAAATTTCTGTGAATATAAAGTTCTAGGTTATTAGAAAAAGAATAGTTATTACTTTGCAATCAATTCTAATTTGTAAAATTAAAAAAAGTGATGAATTTATTTTTGGAAAGAACTTCATCGAGTGCTTTATTAAGTTCAGTCTTAATAATTTTTGCGACACTACTTTTTGTAATTCATGACACTATAGTTAAATATCTATCTGAAGACGATATAAAGTTTTACCATTTTATATTTTACGGTTCTCCTGTTTATCTTTCGGTGCCTCTGTACCTATGGTTTATTGGACGACTTAAAGAAAATATGTTTACATCTAATTATTTTATAACAATAATAAGAGGTTTACTTTTTCTTCCTTTACCATTTATTGCATTCACCGCACTTGGTAATATTTCTCTTCCAGAGTTCACAACTTTAGTAATGTGCTCTCCAATATTTGCTGTTTTATTTTCACTCCTACTACTGAATGAAAATTTTAGTTTTTTTACAATCGGAGCCTTGGTCATTGGTTTTATCGGAGTCATTTTTATCTTCCAGCCTGGTTTTGAACATTTCAACTTTTATTTTCCTTTAGTCTTAGTTAGCGCCTGTTTGGTTGCCATCATTAATCTAATAGTTAATAAATACCATAGTATTTCAACCTCTTTTGGTTTTTTTATTTATGGTGGACTCTTTGTACATCTTTTTTCTCTGATACTTTTTTTGCAAGAGCCAATGGTTTTAGAATTTTTCATTATTGGGCTTATTTTAATAGCTTCTTTGGCTGCAAACTTGGCTATTTTTCTTTTTATTGTTGCTTTTCGACTTGCACAAAAGTTTTATGGAATAATCTCTTGTTTACACTATTTGCAAATCCTATGGGCGGTTTTAATCGGTATAATTTTTCTCGATGAGTATTTAAACCTATTGTCTGGGATTGGTGCTATATTAATTTTTAGTAGTGGCATAATGGCATTGATTGCACAACACTATGGAGCAAAAGTTCAGGATAATAAACCAGATTTCAGTTAATAAATGTGAGTTAAAATCTTTATATAAAATATGTTTCAGGAATAGTTACTACTTATAATAGGTTATAGTTTTTTGTAATATTTCATAAACTTTTTTTATTTTGTCTTAAATCTATTAAATATAGTTAAAAACTTAAATTTATTTTTTAGATCTAAATAATATCTCCATAAAAATTTACCTGAACAATTTGATAAAGGGTATCAATTGCTCAAAATACTATCTTAAAAAGTTCTTATATTTAATAATTTCAATTAATATATCGAAGACATTGTGATTTTATCATATGTTAAGATAGTACTGCTAAATACTTCATTTGTGTTTTTAAGCATAAAAATAATTATTTTCTTCTGCAATTGTGATTTTTCCTTCTGAAGGTGATTATAAATTATGGTCAAATTAACTTGCATTACTTAATACGGATAAATCAAAAGAATTTTTTTTGTTAGTAAGGTTCTTATCCAATTGGATATTTTTTAGAGGTAAATGACATTTGTGATGTTAATGACATCTGTTGATAAAACTCTTGCGAATTTGTTCTTATCTAATCAATTAAAATTATCAAATACTTCAAGCACATTTTTTATTAAAATTTATTTATTCTATTTCACCAATTATTTTTAACTCACTCTTAAATTCACTAAATGTGTTTTCATCCATTTCGTATCTAGTTAAATATTTTTTTGTTAAACCCCTATTCTTTGCTCTTTTAAAATATAATTTTGCTGAATCTAAATCGCCTTCTTTTACTTTTATAAATGAGTAATAAGCTAATAAATTGGCAGGCATATCTGTAGCATCAATTATAGGTTCTAATATTGTTTTAATTCCGTCTATATAACCACCTCTATACATTGAAGGAACTAAATATCTTGTAATAAACCAACCATTATCATTAGGAACCACAGCAAGTGCGTTTCTGAAACTCTTGATAGAAAGATCATAATCTTTGCATAAAAAATAAATTGTACCTGTTGTTGTATATGCATCAACTGTTCTTCCTAATTCAATCGCCTGTTTTGCATAATCTTTTGCAACATCACAATCTTTTGAAAGGAAAACAAGTTCAACAATCCCTTTAAAATGTAATGCATTAACTCTTAGATCTGATTCCAATACGTCGTCTAAAAGTTTATCAAGTTTTTCAATATCCTTTGAAGGTTCTTCTGATAATCCTATTCGTAGTTTTTGAAATAGACCATATGCTCTGTTAAGAATTATAAAGGGGTTATCTTCACCAATTTGTTCAGCTAATTGGTTTGTTAACTCGTTATACTTATTAAATCCTTCAGGATTAAATTTTCTCCACTCATCCCTTGCATTTAATGATAGTATAAGCCTTTCGGGTGTTCCTAACTTTTCAGCAAATGTTCCAGATCCTGCCACAAGATTAATTTGTAAATATTCTAAAATCTCATTTCCTATTTTTTCTTGAGCTTTAAATATATCTGATATTTCAAAATCTATTTTATTTGACCAAACAACAGTATTTTTTTTGGCATCAGTAAGTTCTAAATTTATCCTTGAGTTATCGCCAAATGTTTGAATTGAGCCTGTAACTATAAAATTTACTGCATATTTATTAAAAATTTCACTGGGACTCATTTCATTTTCTTTGACAAAAAAACTAGTACTACTAGATAAAGTCCTAATTCCTTTATATCTGGACAAACTACCTATCATACTTTCTGTTAATGCCTCACTAAATCTATTTTTATTTTCAGGATCAGTAATATTTTTAAAAGGGTATACTAATATAGTATTCAATGAAGAAATATCTGAAGTAGATTTCGATTTATTTACTTGGGTTATATATAAAAAACTTACAACTGCTATCACTAGAAAAGAGGCTGCTATTGCTAAAAGAGGCTTATTCGATTTTTGCGTTTTAATTTTTCTTTTTTGTGATGGGTCAATGAGAATATCATAAGCGTGAAATTCATTCTTTTTAACCTTTTGAATACCTAAGTCATTATATTGATGAGAAGTTTTTGCTTTAACTAAATCATAGATGTTTTTTGAAATAGTTATCCCATTTCTTTGAGCTAAAGCTTCTAACCGAGCAGCTATATTTACACCATCGCCTAAGAGATTTTCTTTCTCTTTAATCACATCTCCCATACTAATCCCTATTCTGAACTCTAAAGGAACTGTGATTATATCAGAACTATTTCTTTTCTTAATATCCTTTTGAAAAGCTACTGCGCATTCAACCGCTTCCACAGCACTTGGAAATTCAATAAAGAAAGAGTCACCTCCAGAATTAAAAAGACGACCATCATGTTTTTTTATAAATTTTTGTAAGATAAGCTCACAGGCACGAAGGTTCTTAACCGACTCACTCTCATTAGCTTCCATGTGTTTACTATAATTAACAACATCCGTAGCTAAAATAATTGCGACTTTACGATCTATTTCTTTTTCAGCCATTAACTTCCCCATTTAAAAAGATGTTAGGTAAAGCCACTATTTACTTCAAACATGACGTTACGTTAAGGCTATGATTCATATTTTAATCATTAGCTTTACTTATCCAAACAAAAATGTGTTAGCAGAAGTACTTGCTAATATAGGCTATCGTGTTTGGGGTATCCTACCTTCTGATACGCTCTTCATGACTCATGAAAGCCTCAGGATTGTGTCCTATCGGTTAATTTAAAGTCATGGGATTCTGAATAAATCGTGTGAACTTGGGGACCACGAATACTGAAAACTAAATGTTAGGGTTATTCACTAAACAGACTGCTATGGCACGAACTATTTTAACATTTAAGTTTTCCCTTGGTTAGCTAGTGCTAGTATAGAATCCATAATGACTTCAATCGCTGTACCAAGAAGACCTGGATTAGTCACGACTTCTGGTAGATCGCTACGAGCGTGAAAATGGGGGGACAGTCCAGCTATTGAAAGTATTGGCCAATTATTTGACACCCAACACATCGATTCTCCGACCCAATTTTCCTTATTGGTAGGATCAGACAGATTTACCAATTTGATGCCAAGCCTTTTTAAAGCGCTAGCAATATGCCCAGCTGTCACGGAATTGGTAGAACAGATAGCGGTCGTCTTTGCATCGAAATTAGCGATACAAGATCCGAGATGAAGCACACATTTAGGTTTAGCGTTGTAGTTTTGAGCTAAATGGTATCCACCACACATACCAAGCTCATGGCCGCTTGTGAGCAGAAGATCGACTGCAAAACTTTTTGATAGCTGCCTAGACACGAAGATCGCAATAGCCAATCCACACCCTCTTTCTCCAGCACACCTAAACCAGCCCGATATTGGTGTCGTCACGATAACTCTTTGGGCACCAGTTGGACCAGAAAAGCGAGCTATTACATTTCTTGCCATGCGTTTCTGAACTGAAGCTGTGAAAAATATTTCAGCACTGCTGGTTTTGATTTTGTTCAGATTATCCTGTGCAACAAGAACAACTGGGAACTCTAGATCCATTTTATGATCCCGATTAATCGCGCATAAATCTCCTGTGGGACATCTCGTTGCAAGAACTAGCCCATCAAAGCCATCTTCTTTCCTAGCAGCAACCATACAACCAATCTCACGGGAAATCACGTCTTCACCTCCATGTGCATCGACAACACCAGTTGCAAGATTGCTCAGATTACGTTGCCCAGTGAACGAATAGTAAAGCGCCTCTGCTTCGATTGATTTACCTGCGCTCCAAACACTCAGCTCAGCATCGAAATGATGGTATGGGAACTTCTGAAATGAAACATCCGCTCCATCGACTGCCAACTCAGAACCAAGCCAACACAATGTGTTGTGGTCTCCCTGCGTTCCAGTGCGGTGAATGCCCATCTTAGAAAAGACACGTACGATTTCATATGCCTCATTCCCTTTGTTCAATCGAAGACTCCTCATTTACTAAAAGAACACATATACACAAGATTCTCATTAGTTTTTAATAATGACTCAAAAATTTTTATCTGAAAAGATCAGACTTCCTTAACTTTACAACCAAAATATGTGAGCGGTAGTACTTACTAAAATAATAATAGGTTTTTGTGGTATCCTACCCCCAAGGATACGTCTTAGGAGTAGGTGTTATGTTAGTTATGTTAAAACCAAAACAATCTAGATTTTATTTAAACTTTTCACCCTATTTATAAAAACAAGAAGATTGGTATAAATAATTATGAGTAAATTAAGTATTCTACCATTTATAGTATCTACAAATATTGTATTGTCAGAGTTATTAATTGTCATTTCCAAAATTTATTTTTGGTCCCCAAATTGTACCAAGCACTATCAGTAATAATACTAAAACAAATACTAAAAGTGGAATGTCATTAAAAAGACTCCTGGTAACTATATCATTCCCGGACAAACCAGATTGTTCAACAAAATTAGATGCAAATGTAGACAATTCAATGCCGTTATCTTTTGCTTTTGCTAAGTAAGTCGCAGTTACATCATTCCAAAAATGTCTAAAGGACTGTACGTCTAGAATAAAAAAACAACTCATTATTCCAAAAATTGAAGATATTACTTTTCCAGCTATATGTGTGCCTTGAGAAAATCTAGCCACTCTTAACGCTATGAAAGCAAGAATAACTGTAAGCACACTGTATATGCCTACTGTTATCTGATTACCACTGTTATAAGCTAAAATACTTAGTTCTTGTTCCATTATTTATTTCCCCCATATCAAGAATTAATTTTCGTAAATTTTTAAAAGATTTAGGTATAATTAAATTTCTAAAACTACCTATGCTGACTAAAGCTGGCTCAACTAATAAAGTAAAATATTTTGTTGGCAGCAACCATTACCTGACGTAAGATTTTATTTTGGATGAGTAAATTTTGATTTTAATATAACTAAATTCAACCTTGATGTGTTATTTTTGACTTTAAATAATAAAAAAACCAACCCACCCCAAACCAAAATGTGTTAGCAGTCGTATTTGGTAAAATAGGCTATGGTTTTTGCTCTACCCTCAAAGATATGTCTTAGGGGTGTATGTTATATGTGCATATCAGCTTTCTTCCATGGAGATCGCTGCGGCTGTATTAATATTTCAGTTGGACAGGCAGTTTCTGAAGTATTAAGAACAAAATTAACTGCTTCAGCTATATCATTCGGTTGCATCATAAGTTCAGGATTTAATCGTTCAGGGTTAACCATAGAGGTATCAACAAATCCTGGATTAATTGTGCAGACTTTTGTTCCATATTCTCTAACATCCTCAAATAATACTTCCATATATCCATCAATACCTCGTTTCTGAGACGTTTGGATGCCTATCCCAGTATATGGAGCATCTCTTGAATTAATTCTAATTACAGCACCACCAGAATTTTTATTTATTTCTGGAAGAACGTTTCTTGCAAAATGATAAGTACTACGCAAATTTGTATCTATTATTTTATCCCAAATTTCTAGATCACATTCATCAGCTAAAGCTTTATTATAATTGCCAGCACAATGAATAAGAAAATTCAATCCACCAAGACTTTTAATTGCATTTTCTGAACATTTTTTAATTTCAGTCATATTTGAAATATCACATGAGAACATAAAACAAGGGTTTCCATATGAAGAACAACTTGAAAAAATATCATTCAGTTTTTCTTGACTTCGTCCAACTAAGAAACAATGAACACCATTTTTTGAAAGCATCGATGCCACAGCAGTCCCCATTCCACCACTAGCTCCTATTATTAAGGCTTTTTTTTCTTTAAGATTATTCATGTTAATTACCTTTAAATTCAATAATGATTACAAAAATAAATTTTGAACTATTAAATAGTTAATAATTATTTTTTCCAACCAAAATATATGAGCTGTGGCACTTGCTAATAATTTGCTATGGTTTTTGTGTTGCCATCAAGGATATATCTTAGGGGCGGGTGACATGAGTTTCATAAGTATCATATTTTTAATGTGTAGGATCCACTCTTGCCAAACCCAGTGAAATAGCGTTTAGCTGTTCACATGAAACTTTGGATTCTTGCCAGCCTTATGGCGGCGACCTTACAAACAGTACGCTTTATGTTGCAAAAAGTGTTGAGCCAAACAAAGTTATCTACGGCAGGTGCAACCTTTTCCCGCTTTTGCTATTCTGCACCGTTTCTGTGGGGGTTGGTGTCTTTTTATTTTCTGAAAAGTGGCACAGAGCCACCCGAGTTATCATTTTGGTTCTGGATTTATGCTAGCCTCGGAGGGGTAGCGCAAATTCTCGCAACAGTCTGCGTTGTGGCCCTATTTAAATCGCGAAACTTTGCCGTTGGGATCACTTTCAAAAAAACAGAAGTTCTTCAGGCCGTTCTTGTCAGCATTATTCTTTTACAAGAGGGGGTTTCATTGGAAGGTCTTGGCGCCATTTTAATTGGACTCTTGGGCGTCTTAATGCTTTCTGATCAGACCAATGTCAGCGAAGCGCAGACACATCGGTTTTTCAACCGCGCTACAGGGCTTGGAATTATGTCAGGTTTCCTTTTTGCCATATCAGCAGTTGCTTATCGCGGTGCCACTTTGGAGGTATCCATGCCATCTGCAATGACAACGGCTATGATCACACTGCTTTGGGTTGTGACATTGCAGGTGGTCTTGTTGGGTGTCTGGATTTATCTACGCGAACCAGGTCAATTAACCGCTGTTTGGAAAGCACGCAAAAGTGCTGTTTGGATAGGATTGACTAGCATGGGGGGGTCATTTGGATGGTTTACCGCCTTTAGCGTTCAAAATGCAGCCTACGTCAAAGCTGTTGGACAAATTGAAATTTTGCTCAGCATGGCAGTTGGATATTTCTTTTTTCACGAAAAACTTACGGTGCGCGAATTTGTAGGTGTAGGTTTTTTGGCAATAAGCGTCATGATATTAGTTCTCATAATTTGAAAATATACCTTTGAATGAGAGTTGCATTTTGGTTCAAATCAGACGTAAAAAAGCATAATAAAAGAAGTGGTATACAATGGAGATAGAAGAATTTTTAGTTACTAAAAAGATTTTTTCCCCTCATGCTTCAAAACCAGTTGAAAAGCCTGGCGTGGTGATTTCTTTTTAAAATAAAAAGAATAATTTTCCTTTAGACTCTTCTTCATTCATATTTCTTGCTTATGATAGGCCATGGTTTTTAGGGTAACCCTCGGGGATTATCATATTGCTCTGGTTCTAAGGAAAATTATGCAGGTGTATTCTATGGAATTAAGTAATTTAAATTCCTAATATTATTTTAAGTTGTGGTATGTCATATAAATTCAAGATTTGAATTTCAATTTTAACAGCTAGTTCTTTGGCGCTTGGAGTATATAATGAGTTTGTTATTACTTTGCCATAATCTAATTTGTAAAAACATTCTTAGAATACCTGAAGGCTTTAAGCTCTAAACGTCGGAATCTTTGGCTAAATGATCAATATAATTAAATAACTTTGACGCCTTGATATTTTTCCATTATTCAAAAAATTAATAATCTTGAGTAACATAAAACGCTAAAGGAGTATATATTGAATAAAATTTTTATCACTAGGCCACTGCCCCCTGAAGTTCTCAAGAAAGCACAAACCTTGGGAGAAATTACAACCAGAAGTTTGACTTCTCCACTCACAACTAAGGAAATGACCGAAGCTCTTCAAAACTTTGACATAATATTACCAACATTGGGTGATCTGTTTTCAGAATCAATCTTCCAAAAAGTTACCAAAATTAGATGCAAATTATTGGCTAATTTTGGAGTAGGTTACAATCATATCGCTGTTGCAGCTGCAAAAGAAAACGGTGTAATTGTGACTAACACCCCCGGAGCAGTTACTGATGCTACAGCTGATGTAGCTTTGACGCTAATGTTAATGACGGCTAGGAGAGCTGGTGAAGGAGAAAGGCTTGTGAGAAAAGGAAAGTGGGAAGGCTGGCATCCTACTCAGATGCTAGGATATCATGTTAGCGGAAAAACTGCTGCTATAATTGGAATGGGTCGAATTGGTAAGGCTATAGCTCATCGGTGCCATTTTGGTTTTGGAATGGACATTATTTATAATAGTCGATCAAGCAAGAACCTTGATTTTCCTGCTACCTACTTTCAAAATGTCGAGGAAGCAGCAAATAAAGCAGATGTTGTATTCATAGCAGTGCCAGGAGGGAAAGCCACTAGGCATCTTATCAATCGAAGAATTTTTAGCACTATGAAATCTCATTCAATACTAGTGAATATTTCTAGAGGGGATGTGATTGCTGAAATAGATCTTATTGAGTCTTTAAAAAATGGAGATATTGGAGGTGCTGGTTTAGATGTCTATGAGTTTGAACCAAAGATACCAGAAGTATTATTGGGGATGGATAATGTAACGCTTTTGCCACATCTAGGGACTGCCTCTCTTGAAGTAAGGACTGAGATGGGAATGATGGCTTTAGAAAACATAGCGAATTTTTTAAAAGGTAGATCACCTCCAAATTTGGTTTGAACTTGACAAATTCGATGTCTTTATGAATGCAATTTATTTTATTAAGGTTATGCTCAAAACTAGATTGGATTTTAAATTGAAAGTTTTTTTAATACCAAAGCGATTTAAGAAAGACCTGGATTTTTAAGTGAAAACTTTTATTGATAGTTTTCCAAAGTGTTGTTTTGCGTCTAAATACATAAGAGAAAACTTTTCAGAGTTTATATTTTATTTAAAAGACTCGATCAGATCAAAAGAAGAAAAATGTCCATAATTTAACAAATAAACAAAATTATTATTGTTTTATCATACTATTTCAAGCTATATGACAGGAACTTTTTAATTTCTTTAATTTAGGAGATAAATAATGGTTTTAAGAAAAAGTCTTTTCGTTCCAGGCCCAACAAACATACCTGATGTAATAAGAAAAGCGATGGACGTACCTATGGAAGATCACAGAGCTCCCGACTTACCTGAGTTTATTCTTCCATTGTTAAATGATGTTAAAAAAGTTTTTAAAACCATTTCAGGGCAGGTTTTTATTTTTCCCGCATCAGGGACAGGAGCCTGGGAGGCCGCAGTTACTAATACGCTTAATCCTGGTGATAAGGTAATTGCTGCGAGATTTGGACAATTCTCCCATCTTTGGATAGACATGTGTGAACGACTAGGATTAAACGTCCAGGTCGTAGAATGCGAGTGGGGAACAGGAATGCCGATGGAAACGTTCCGGGAAATCCTATCGGCTGACAAAAGCGGAACTATAAAAGCAGTCCTTGCAACACAAAACGAAACTGCTACTGGTGTTAAAACTGATATAGGAGCGATCAGAAATATCATGGATGATGCCAATCACCACGCTATGCTATACGTGGATGGTGTAAGTTCAATTGCGTCTGTAGACTTTCAAATGGATGCATGGGGCGTAGATTTAGCTGTTTCAGGATCCCAGAAAGGGTTTATGCTACCAGCTGGCTTAGCAATTATGGCTGCCAGTCAGAAAGCTATAAAAGCATCTGAAAACGCTTCCATGCGAAGATGCTATTTTGATTTTGGAGATATGGTAAAAACAAACGCTACAGGTTATTTTCCTTATACACCACCAATGAGCCTTCTCCGTGGTTTGCGAGCCTCGTTAGATAGGATCTTTGATGAAGGTTTGGAAAATATCTTCGCAAGGCATTCTTTTCTAGCAGAAGGGGTCAGACAAGCTGTATCCGCTTGGGGACTATCTCTTTGTGCGAAGGAACCCCAATGGTATTCTGACACCGTAACAGCTATTCTAGTTCCTGAGGGCAAAGATGCAAACCGGGTAATCAAACACGCTTATCACCGTTATGGATTAAGCCTAGGTGCAGGACTGTCCGTCGTTGCAGGAAAACTATTCAGAATAGGGCACTTGGGCGACTTGAATGAGTTAATGCTTATTAGTGCAATATCTGGAGCTGAAATGGCAATGCGAGATGTAGGCATTATGGAGGTTGAAGCTGGGTCGGGCGTTGCAGCAGCACAAGAGTATTATCGAAAAATGGGTAGAGCACTTGACCACAAATAGCCAAGACACCTTTTCAGGTTAGACATGTAAATATCGTGTTAACAGATCGATTTCACTGGCCTTTGGGTATGAAAAAATTTTTCTAATATTTGTATTATCAAATAAATTATAGGGTATACAAATTTTGTAATAAAATTTTTAATAAGTAATTCATCCAGTCAAACAGAACTAGCAAATAGAAAGACTATTGATATTTTATCTCACTTTGAAAAGTTAGAAGAAAAAGATATTGTTAAAAGACAATAAGAAATTGTAAAATTAATAGCTACTTTTTTTGGTATATTTTAGTTAATTTAAATTAAGTTATCCCAAACCAAAATGTATGAGTAGTAATACTTTCTTACAATTGGCTATAGTTTTTGGGGTGGCATCAAGGATATGTCTTAGATGTGGATGTCATAAGTGTCATATTGGAAACGAAGACTCAAAAAAGTCCCCCTTTTATCACCCTTGGATTGCTACTAGAGTATCAACCATCTTTTTATCGTACTTATCATAATTTATCTGTGATTTATTTAAAATGTTATTATTCAGGTGCTATTTTTTTTCATCTTTGTTATTGATATTCTGTATTTTTTCTTCTGGTTTGAATATTATTGGTGTAAGATCTGTATGTTGGTTTGCAAGTTTGTTAAGCATCCTGTATTTGTCAGCAATGTCGATATGCTAACTTATAAAAACAGAAAATAATCTTATTATATAATAGAGGGCTTTATGAACGCTATAGATCAGCTGATCAGTTTTAATAGAACGACTAGTTTACTTCAATCCGTAGCTGGTAGAAATGCCTGGGATCAGGAGACAATGATGCCATCTAAGAGTGGTAATTCTCGGGCATTGGAGATGGGTGCCCTTGAGGAAGTTATTCACGAAAGAAAGAAAAATTCAAAAGTCAGAAAGTTATTGGAAGAAGCCGAACCTAAAACAACTTTTCAAAAAAGAGCATACACACTAATAAAAAGAGACTTTGACAGAGCGGTAGCTATACCAAGCGAACTCGCGTCTGATTTGGCTGCAACCACATCCTTAGCTCAAATGGCCTGGCAAAAGTCTAGACAAAATAATGATTTTTCTGAGTTTTCACCTCACTTAAAGAAGATAATTGATTTAAAGAGAGAAGAGGCATCTCTTTTATCTCCAACTGGAGATTTATACGATGGGTTAATAAATGATTACGAATTTGGAATGACAAAAAAAGAGACTGCCAGTATTTTTGAAGAAATGAAGCCAAGACTTTTAGATTTACGGCAGAGAATAAGTGAAACAAAGCTTTCTAAACCCGTATTAGAAGGCGACTTTAATACGGAAAAACAATTAAAACTAGCCCATGAAATAGCGAAGACATTTTTCTATGATTTTGATAGAGGAAGGATTGATACTGTAGCGCATCCTTTTTGTTCAGGTGGTGGAGATGATGTGCGAATTACAACCAGAGTCGATAGTAAGGACCCATTTAACTGTTTATACAGTACTATTCACGAAGTGGGGCACGCATGCTATGAGCAAAACGTATCTTCAGACTTTTTACACTCGCCTCTCGGCTCTGGCGTGTCCTTAGGTATTCACGAGAGCCAGTCTAGGATATTTGAAAACCAAATAGGAAGATCTAGGCAATTCACAAAGTGGCTGTTCAAAAAAATGAAAAGCTATTTTGGAGAATTTGGTATTAGAGATGAGGAAGAATTCTACCGTTTGGTTAATAAGGTTGAGACTGGTTTTATTAGAACCGAAGCAGACGAAGTTCACTACAATCTACATATTATGCTTCGCTTTGAGCTCGAAGTAGAGGTGATTGGAAAAAATTTGGAAGTTCCTGATTTGCCTGAAGCATGGAATGTAAAATTCAAGGATTATTTTGGTCGTGATGTAGAAAAATTCTCTGATGGTATTCTCCAGGACGTTCATTGGTCAATCGGCGCATTTGGATATTTTCCAACCTACACTTTAGGTAACTTAAATGCCGGTTGTCTATTTGAAAAGATGCGAAAAGATATCCCTAGTCTTGCAGACAGATTTGAGAAAGGTGACGTGTCATTAGCAACCACTTGGTTAACAGAGAACATACATCAGCATGGAAGCCTATTCGAACCTGCTGACTTAATCAAAAAAGCTACAGGAAAAGACTTAACTCCTGAGCCATTTTTAAATTATTTAGACGAAAAATTTTCTGATATATACGAGATCTAATCTCTAAAATTTATAAATTGTAGAGGAATACGTGCTAATAATAGGCTATGGCTTTTGGAGTACCATAGGTCGTAGGTTCGAATCCAATCACCCCGATCACTTTTTACTTGACTATGCTAAGAAACGTGAAGTTCAAGTATACTATGCTTGTAGAGAAGTAGCTGATAAGTGACGCATTTTAAGATTAGAGGTCTCAGACCTTCTTTAACATAATTGTAATGATTGCGATATTTGTTGTAATAGTACTAGAAATATTATTTTATTTCTATAAAAGTAGGGGATTTAATTCTCAATGCAAAGTTCTTTTAAACAAGTAGGGAATACGCCTCTAATAAAACTCGATGTTTTAAAACCAGATGAAGGTGCTTCAATTTGGTTAAAGGTTGAGAGCGGTAACCCAACAGGTTCCTACAAAGATCGAATGGCGATCTCTGTAATCGGGGAAGCTATCCGTAAAGGAAATTTAACTTTGAGCCAGACGGTAGTAGAATATACTGGTGGTAGTACTGGCTCTGCGCTGGCTTTTGCATGTGCTTGTTCAGGTATAAAGTTCACTGCTATATTTTCAGACGCTTTTTCTCATTCGAAACAGCTTGCAATGGAGGCATTTGGTGCAGAGGTTATTGTAGTTCCGTCCTATGGAAAAGGAATCTCACCAGAACTTATTAAAAAAATGAAAGAACTTGCTCATGAAAAAGTTGATAAAATAAATGGTTTTTATGCAGACCAATTTGGTTCAAAGGATGTAGTGCTAGGGTATCAACCAATGGGTTTTGAGATTGCTCAACAAATAGAAGGCAAAGTTGATTTGCTTTGTGCATCAGTAGGAACTGGGGGAGCTCTGATGGGAACTCTCGAAGGGTTAAATAAAAAAGATGAATTTCCAAATGTTATAGCCTTTGAACCGACTCAGTCTCCCTTGCTGACTAAAGGCTGTGGAGGATCTCATCAGGTTGAAGGTGTTGGTGTTGGCTTTTATCCTCCATTTTTAGACACTAGACGTGTTAATCAATTTTATGCAGTAGATCAAGTAAAAGCTTTTGAGATGAGAAAAGTCCTTGCCCAAAAACATGGTATCTTCTGTGGCACATCAACGGGTATGAATGTTGTTGGAGCAATTAAGCTTGCACGGAAGATGTCGCCTAAGCAAAATATTGTTACTTTTGGTTGCGATAGTGGTTTAAAGTACCTTTAATCAAAATGCCACTTAAATTTATTAAAGAAGGCTAAAATTCATAAATCAGATTGTATAATACTACCCTAATGTAAGGTCTTTCTAAAAATTTTAATTAAATTATAAATTTAGGAATATAGATGCAGAGAAAAAAAATAATGGAACTATTACATGATCACATATTAGGTCAGGTAACTGCCAAACTATCTATGTTGACATGGAGTTGATAAAATTTAACTTTTTTTAAAGTGAGACAATTTTTCTCTTTTAATTACTTTATTATGAAATAGTTCATCTTGATGAAGGTTTTTATTTTTTCAAATGATCTCAAAGGTTTGTTATTAGCTAAGAAACTCCTTTGTGACAATATAAGTTGTAGAATTGTGGTAAAGCCTTCCAAAAATCTCGATAATTCTTTTAGTTTTAGAAATATGAAATTTGATTATGGCTATCATGCTATAGAAATAGAAAGAAATTCTGAGTTTTTTGATCTTATATCAAGTTCAGGAATCAAAATTGTAAAATCAACGGCTAATAGAAATTTGTTTTTTAACAATCAAATTTTTAGAAGGAATTTTTCCCTAAAAGAAATTAAAGACCCTGAGATCTTAAAGTCATATATACAAGATGAAAAAAGCAATACTCTGAAATTATTTTACAACAAATACTTATTAACAAATATTCTTAAAAGCTATGAACAAAATAAATTGTTAAAAAATTATTTTAAAACTTCAAAAAAAGACTTTTTAATAAATATTGAGCCTTGGTTTGTTCCTAAAGAGCTGAAATATGAAGTTTTATGTGGTCAGAGTTATCATTTTGAAAATTATAAAAATAAAGATAGATCTATTGCGTATCCAAAAGAAGGTGGTTTTGAAGAATTTCAGAAAAAATTAAGAGAAGAATTAAGTCAAATTATTGAGGAAGGTTATAATAATAAAAAATTCAATTTTTGCCCTTTTAGAAAAATTCAGTTTGCAAATAATTCTTCTGAAAAAAATCTATTCGTTTATCCTATTAATCTAATTAAGTCCATGAAAGATGATGGTATCAATTTGGACTTTATTAAAAATAAGTACTTAATAATGACAATTTTTATAAAGAAAAAAATTAAAGTAGCTCAAACAGAAATACTTGTTGGAGATAATAAATATTTTATCGACAGAATTTCCTTCCCAGAAGTTTTAAGAAAAAAAGATTATATTAATTATATTCAAGTTGAAAAAGAATTTACTTCTAAAATTGAAAATAAAATAGCCATCCTTAAAATGCTTAAAAGTACAACAATATTTTTCAATCAGCACTTTGAAAAAATTTTAATAAGTGACTATGATATTAAATTTTTATCTATAAATCGTACTGACATAAATAAAAGTAAAATAATTATAGAAAACTATATCAAAATGTTGGAGAATAAAAATGATAGTTTAATAGTATCTAACAGATCAATACATTATAGAAATTCTGTTGACACGTTTACTGAACTTAAAAAAGCGGTATATAATAAAATAAAAAAATTTCAAACTCTTTAGTCTTATTATAATTAATTTCCAATTATTTTTTTTGTTCAGATGTATTTCTATTTTTATAGATTAGTTATTATTATTATCTAACAACAATTAAAGGTTTTTGGGGTAACCTTAAGAATATGCCTTAGGGGTGGATGACATGTGTGACATCTTGAAACGAAAACTCAAAAAAGGCCACCTTTGTATTTTCTAAATACGTTTTCGTTTTTAAAGTAATGCTATATTTAAAAACTTAAAATTTGGAGAAGTATTTGATAAGTCCTAATCAAAAGAGGAGGCAATACTTAAATACCTCCTCAATCTCTAAATAAATGTTATTTAATTGACTGTGTTGAGTACTCAGACTCAGGCAACTTACCTATACTTCCACGCTCAAGAACATAATCAACAAATGATTGAGCATAATCTAAATAAGTGTCAGTATATCGCCCATCATTCTTTACTGTTTTGAACGATAGATAACCATCACGTCCACTAGCTATGTAGTTGTTAGTTACTATGCGATAGTTAGAGCCTTTATCTAGAGGAACCCATGAATTATCATTACGACCCTTATACTCCATTTTACTAAGACGCATTCCAGCTGGTTTAGTTGTGTCGACATTCCAGCGTAAACCTGCTGCATAAGGATATGCCCCGTCAGAACCATCAGGTTGTAATGCATAATCCAGAGCCTCTTCTAATACTGCTTTGATCTCGGCTCCAGTCATGTCCATTTCAACTAGAGTATTAGCAAAAGGGAGTAGTTTGTAAGCGTCACCCATTGTAAAGTCACCTTTGGCTATATCCGTTCTTACTCCACCTCCATTTTGAATGGCTATATCACTAGCTTTAGCCATCTCACGAAATGCATGAGCAACTACCATTGAAATATCTGAACCCTTACTGGCTGTTTGTTCTGGAGAGCAAATTTTTGAGCGACTATCACCTGGGATTCTTACAAGACACAGATTTTCTTTTACTTCTCCCACTTTTATCGAAAGCATTTCTTCTACTTTGATATTAAAGGACTCCAATAATGCAGCAGCTGAGGCATCTTCTTCAACAATAGAAAGTTTTGGATCAGACTTTATTTGTGAATACACAGCATCGCGTTCAACTCCCTCAATTTCCACTCTATCTCCATCACTATTTTTTCTCTTGAAACTATCTGCCAGCATTACATGTGGGATACCTTTACAGGACTCAACTTCTCCAGCTTCATTAAAAGAAATAGATAGCTCACCAACAATTTGACTATATTGCCAGGCAGTGGCAACACAAACTGAAGCTCCATTAACACCTTTTACAATTGTTGGGTAAGGCCCAGCCGCATTAAGCCCAAGATCGTCAAAATCTCCAAGAAGTGTATGCGAGTCACCACCTATTATTAGGTCGACACCATCAATTTTTTTGGCAAGTGCAAGCTCATTTTTGTAACCATAATGAGCAAGAATTATAATATGCTTGATGCCAGACTGTTTAAGTTCATCTACCATTTTTTGTGCAGTTTCAGCCTCATCGAGAAAAATTGTGCTCTCATCTGGGCTTGAAGACATAACTGTTTTGCGAACGATGTCGATACCAATAATACCTACCTTGATACCTCCTCTTTCAATAATTGTATAAGGTTGTATATAATCAGTTTCACTGCTGGGAGTAAGAGCTGATACCCCTACCTCAGGCTTGATATTAGCAGCTAAAACAGGTGTATTGCACTTTTCTGATTTTAAAAAATCTATAAACTTTGCAACCCCTTTGTCTCCATCATTAAATTCATGATTACCAAGTGCAAAAGCATCAAAACATATTTCATTCATTAGTGCTGCGTCTGCCTCACCCTTAAATATAGTAAAGAATAGTGATCCTGAGATTGCATCTCCTGCATGTAGTTTAATTACATTTTTATTATCTGCTTCTAATTCTTTGATCTTAGCAACAACTGCAGGCATTCCACCAGATTTTACCCGAGTTGATTTACCATCTAAAACTAAACTCATTCTACTATCTGGTTTTAAATGTGAATGATGATCATTAATATGCAAAATAGTGAGTTGCTCAGCTTTAAGCCCAGTAATTATAAAAAATGTAGTAACTAAAACAGCTAAAATTCTTAGTGTTTTCATTGTTTCTATCCTTTCTAAATTAAATGATTCTATATGTCTCTTAATTATATTCGGGGCTAGCCTTCGGGTAAATGAGTATTAAAACGAAGGAAGAACCCAAATACTAACCCTAAAAGAAAGAATGATCATTATTATTTTAAAAATTGTTTAAATTTTATGACAAGTTTATGAAATTTTTTTTAGGTTAATTGAATCAAGAAAAGATGGCTATTTGATAATCTAAAAGTATGAATTTGGTGATATGACTTTTATTGAAAGGTGCTCTGGTTTTGATTATGGAATAGATTCTTACTACTTACCAATATATATACTTTGGGTTTTTTGGGGCACCCTCAAGGATATGTCTTAGGGGTGGATGTAGTGCTTTCTCTTTAAGGATACTCCAAAGATATTTTCTTTATTCTTTTTTTAATGCATAAATAAATTTAATTTAAAAATTATCACAAGTAATTTTGTTTTTTATGAGAATATGTAAGCCATGAAAAAAATCATTTTAACTTCTTTCGTAACAGTAGCGCTTATAACTGCATCGTACTTTATTTATGTTTTCAATACTAAGAATTTGTATGCTGCCGAGTGGTCATGTGCAGGTATGAAAATGGAAGGTGGAACTACTCACCCTTATACTTTGATAGGTAAAAGGGGGGAGTTACTAAAACAGGTCAATCCCTCACAGGGAATTAATAACGAACTCGAATTTGTCACATATAATCAAGTTCAAGACACTTGGATGTACGTAGATAAAAGTAACGAATACAATAAAACATTTCATATATTAAAATATTTTGATGAAGAGGATGCACTTGTAATAAGAAATTGGTCGTGGCTTTATCGCAAATCAAAGCGTGAAAGCTTTGATGAAGCCATTAATGACGATATTTTTGTTGAAAATATTTGTAGCCAAACTAAAAAATAAAACGTGAGATATTATTCAAAAAATAGCTATTCCTTCAACACCCTTTATAGTTCTTCTTAATACACTCTCTTACTAAGTCTTGTGCCTTCTCAACTTGTGAAGGGGTCATTCCTTGTTTTAGAAGGTAATCCATTATCTTTTTACCATCTTCATGCCCATTTGAATTTAATATATTTCCCCACATATGAGCGTAAACTTTGTCCTCTATCACACCTTGGCCAAGAGCGTACATCACACCAAGATTGTACTGTGCCTCTGCATTTCCCTGTTCAGCCGACAGAATATACCATTTTACAGCAGCCTCATAATCTTGAGGAACACCTTGTCCATTATCGTACATAATACCTAAATTATATTGAGCCTTGGCATGTCCCTGTTCAGCCGAAAGAATATACCATTTAACAGCAGTTTTATAATCTTGAAGAACACCTTCTCCGTTTGCATACGCAACACCTAAATTATATTGAGCCTTAGCATGTCCCTGATCAGCTAAAGGTGTCCATTCCTTCAATGCAGTGGCATAATCGCCCTTTTCATACGCATCCACTCCCTTTTGAAAATCACCACTCCAACCCACACCAAAGCTTCCAAAGGCAAGGGTTACAATAAGGAACAGAGTTGCAACTAATTTTTTCATTTCACACAATTGCTTTAATAAGCTTTCCATTCTCATAATGCTCAATTTTAATAACTGATCCATCTTCATTATATTTTTCAAATATACCGTGCCTTTTTCCTTTATACCTCTGATGCCTAAAATATAATTGACCATTTTCATAGTACCACTCATAAATACCATCCATACTTCCTTTAATCATGTAACTTTTTTCCTTGATACCACCACTTTCAAAGTATTGAATTTGAATTCCATGTAGTTCATCATTTTCATAATTATTAGACAGCCATAAAGTTCCATCAGGTAAATACGATTTTGAATAACCACAAAATTTGTTATTTTTAAGTACTCTTTCGTTCTTTAATTTTCCATCTTTATAATATTCCTCCATTGGACCGTTGACTTTACCATTTTTGAAAAAGCATCGGCTTTTTAATTGTCCATTAGGATAAAAAATTTCAGCAAGCCCATCTGGTTTTCCATCTATATAATTAGCTCTTGTAATAGAACCATCCTCATCGTTCTCTTCCCAATACCCATGTTTTTTACCATCTTTGAGCTGGTTCATAGTCTTACTCAACTTCTCTTCCTTTTTCTACTAAGATAGCTTGTGAGTATTTTTCAGAACTTGTTGGTTCTAACATATAAAAGTTACAAACCTCTGGCTTAAATTTTGGGGTACAAACAGCTTCATAATAAATATATTTCAAACCATGTTTAGTTTTATCAGATACATAGATTTTTCTCGGGCCAAAAGAACCTGCTTTTATACCAACGATGTCTCCACCTAAAAGTATATCCACATCAAGACAAGCACCTGCACCGCAAACATATTCATGCTCAACCCTTACCAATAAATCATCAACATTATCATTATCTAAATCGACAGAGGCAGCAGAAAAATTCACATTAAAGTTAAGATTTTGACGACAATCTTTATTCTCATCATTTGAGCATCGAGGATAATAAATGAAATGAGTATCTGTTAACCAAGCTTTAAATATCATCTCTAAGTCATCTTTCAATGCTTTAGCAACTTCCCTTGACTGCTCATTATTCAAACCATTTTCAAGAATAATTTCAGTAAGGTTTCCATAATCTTTTTCGGATGCAGAAACAACGTTTAATGAAAGCATAAAAAGAATTAAAAAATGTATAAGATACTTTTTCATCAGAATAATATTACATGAAATATCTTATGTGTGAAGATTAGAGATGTTTACCTTCCCCACCCAAAATGTGTGAGCAGTAGTACTTGCTAATAACAGGCTATGAGTTTTAGGAATGGGGTTTAACTAAATTAGCTTGTCTGTTAACCTCTTAATCAACCTAGTGGAAAGAACTTTGACCTTTGTTATCCAGACTTATAATTTATGAATAGGAAGTAAAATGTTTAAACTGTTAAGTAAAGATCTATTTAAATCTTCAAAAATAAGAGATACTTTTCCAGAGGAAAAAGATTATGAAATAGGTTTTTCTGATCACTATAATAAGTATTTAAAAGATAAAGTAGAAAGGTTTGAAGAAAATAGAATTTCAACTTTAAAAGAAGCCAGAAAACGTTTAATCATTTGGCTTTTTTACATTTTTTTTACATCATTTATTGTATACTTTCTATATAAAAACTTTTTAGAGTTGAATCGTGACATTGTTGCCTTCACTACTTTAATTTTAGTTTCTATTGGTGTAGCTGCACCTTTTTTCTGGGTTTTTTCCCCCATATGGTCCTACGAAGAAAATATAAAAAAAGAGATTTTTCCAAATGTGCTAAACTTCTTTGGTGATTTTAAATATCATGTCGAGACAAAGAAGAGTGTGAAAGAGTATTATGCTACTGAGTTGATACCTAAACACGATTCAGAAATTGCTGAGGATCATATTACAGGCACTTATAAAGATATAAAAGTTGATTTATTCGAGACAAAGCTTTCAAATGACTCAGATGAAAATTCTTCAACCACACTAAACACAGTTTTCGATGGAATAATAGTAGAGCTATCGATGAACAAAAGCTTTAGTGGCAAAACAGTTATTAAAAAAGATATTGGGACCGTGGGAAACTGGTTTATAAATAAATCAACTTCATTAAAAAAAGTAAAACTGGAAGATCCAAATTTTGAAAAAATGTTTGAAGTTTATTCAGATGATCAAGTAGAAGCAAGATACTTACTGACCGTTACATTCATTGAAAGGTTGAAGGAACTTGTTGAAAATTTTGGTGGAAAATCAATCCAATGTTGTTTTTATAATAATAAATTATTGATGATGATACCTATAGAAAAAGATTTGTTTGAAACAGGATCAATTTATGAAGCAGAGGATTTTATTGACGATAGTAAAAGTTTGCTTAAGGAATTGTCTCTGATCTTTAACATTATAGATACTCTTAAACTTAACATGAAGATAAATCTGTAGTTCAAAAGAAGATTAAAGATTTTTATATTCATACCCAAAATGTGTGAGTAGTCGTACTTGCTAACAATATGCTATGGTTTTTGGGGTACCCTCAAGGATATGTTTTAGAGGTATTAAGTGTATTTTAAGTGATAAAGAGAAAGCAAAAGGTGCTAAATACTTTTCATAAGTATAAGGATGTCAGTTTCTTACAAGATTGTAGATATATTTAATATTTTTGATACGTCAAATACTTAAAACAGTTTACTATTATTACACGATTATTTTACGAATATTAAAATAACTTAAAATTATCCTTGACATTTAAAAATATTATCAAGATTATATTAAGATTAATATTAGATTTATTATTTACAAGGAGATAAAACTATGATTACTTATTCATTAAATAAAATGGAGGAACCAATGGGCATTGAAATTTCAGATGAAGAACTTTTGTCAATGGAACCAGAATTATTATTACGTCTACAAGAATATCTAAAAAATTTTAGAGAAAATAATAAGCGCAGGGTTATTGAAAACTTAGATAAAGAAAATGAAGATAAATTTCATATTGAAAACGAAATAGAATTGAATGTGATAAAAAGTTGGCATGAACCAATCGGACAAGCTACTTTTGAAGAAGTTGAGAGTAATGATGGAAAGTTTCTAGGCACGAGAGTTACTCAAAATGGTCGGACTTACATTGCTCGCAAGTGGGAAATTACAGCTGAGATTAAAGATATTCTTTCGAAAGCGGCTGAATTAGGTTTTTCCAAATACTGGAGACATGGACAACCTCAGAATGCTTACTTTTTGGGAGGAAAAAATTATTATAAAGGAAGTCCTCACATTAGCTGCTCCAGAAAGCATTCTGATTATTGGGTTTTTGCTTTAGATGAGTATTGCCGTAAAAAAGAAAGTGGCAAACAAATATTAAAAGAAATAACTTTTAATAAACTTTATGGCATTTATTGGGAAACAGCTTTGACTGGAGAGCCCCAAAATCCAACTGATGGAGACCTTGTTAAAGGTTCTTATAAAATTCAAAACTTTGGAGGCCAATGTTTTAGAATACATCCTGATGATTTTGAAAAAGCATTAGTACATTTTTCAGAAAACTATCAAGATGACGATTAAATATTTAATAAAGAATATGGTGTAGACTTACCCCTGCAGGGCGTCAGAGATAACGTTCTTAATGCCCAGGCTCTCTAGCCAATATTTATCCTGAAATGCCATCAATATTGGTATGAGTAAAACGCAGTCTACTTAAAAATAAAAGCGTCAAGCCTGGGAATATCTCTAAGATATAAAATTATTAAGAAATAAAACAAATAATACGGAAACAATAAAGATGGATAATTATAAAATTACATGGAAGAGTGAATTAGTTGGGGATATAGAAATAAAAGCTAAGTCCCCCTTAGAAGCCAAAAAGAAGTTAAACAATATGGATAATATTGAATTAATTAATTCTTCAAATTTGTGGAAAAAATATAAACAACCTATTATTGAAAGTGTCGATACAGATTTTGGTGTATTTGACGAAGATACTTGGCTTCTATTTGAGAAGTAGATAAAAATTATTTCTTTTTTGAAGGATTAGATATGACACCCACAAATGTAGTTTCAATGAATTTTAAAAATAAAGCATCTCTAGATGAGTTTATTAATATGTATCAGAATGATAGTCCAAAACTTTATCCTGATGCTGAAATGTTAATGTTTATTAAACTAACAGATACAAGTGCAATTGCTATATCAGTTTACCCAAATGAAGAAGCAAGGGTGAAGTCAAAAAAGCTTGCTGAAAGCCGCGTTTCTGGAGAATTAAAACAACTTTTTGAGGAAGATTTTAGATTGTCAGGTGACATGGTAGTAAAGCACATAATTGAGAAATAAACTTATAAAATATATCAAGAGTATAGTTGTTAAAATCTCATTACAGCTAAACTACTTGTGGTTTTTGGGGGTGCCCTCAAGGATATGTCTTAGGGGTGGGTGTCATAAGTGTCATATTGAAAACGAAAACTCAAAATTCTCCCCCTTAAAGTCCCCCTTGATAACTACTAGGGAATCGACCATTTTCTCATCGTTTTAGAAAAAATATGTAAAGGTAATTTATTATTAAGTTTAATTTGTTTTATCATGAATTGACAATAAAGTTCATTTTATAAATTATAATTTAAAAAAGTTAAATTCAAATAATAGTTAGAAAAATGGAAATAAATTAATGCTAAATCCTGAGGTAATAAATAGCAAAAGCCAAACTGAAATTCTTACCCATTTTGCATACGACATTTCTATTGAAAAAGTTCCATTATCAGCCTTGAATGCTACATTAAAAGCTTTATTGGATAATATAGGATGTACTATAGGAGGAGCTAATACTAGTTTAGCAATAGCCAGTGAAAAAATGGTTAAAGAATTAGGGGGAGCAAACCAATCAACTGTAATGGGGCGAAAATATAAAACTTCAATGGCGTTGGCAGCATATCAAAATGGTATACAAGCTAACGCATTAGACTATGATGATGCATTTGAAAATGATGGTAAGGGTATGGGTCACCCTGGTTCAACAATTATTCCAACAGCAATTGCTGTTGGAGAAAAAGTTTGTGCATCTGGTGAAGAAATTCTTTCGGCAATTGTTGCAGGTTATGAAGTAACTAACCGAATTATTCAAGCTATACAACCGACTCCAAAAAGACATAAACAAGTCTGGGGCGTAGCAGTACACCAAAGTTTTGGTTCAGCGATAGTGGCATCAAAATTAATGAAACTTTCACTTGAGCAATTAAAAAATGCCTTTGGACTAGCAGCAACATTTTCAACTCTTCCTGCAGCTAGAAAATGGAACTGGAGAGATAGGCCTCTTTCTTCAACAAAAGATATGACTGCTTTACCAGCTGAAGCTGGAGTACGTGCTGCCATATTAGCAGCGAATGGATGGCAAGGAAGCCGGGATATATTAGATGGACCGTCTGGTTTTTGGATCATGGCAGGCTCCGACCGCTGCAATTTTGAATATTTAACAAACCAGCTTGGAACCCGTTGGACAGTGGAAGAATTAAGCTTTAAACCATATCCAGCTTGTCGATGGGTTCATTCAGCACTAGAGGCTACTGAAATTATAATTAAACAGAATAAATTAAAGTTATCAGATATTGCTCGAGTTGATGTAGGAACTTTTGAAGACGTAGTAACTCTATTTAACGATCCCCGACCCAAAAGTATGGTTGATGCAGAATTTTCTTTACAATGGCCAACGGCCATGGTGTTGCTTGGTATACCCAAAGGACCAAAATGGTACTCTAAATCGATACTCAGAGATCCAAAAGCTCATGCCGTGGCTGACATTATTCATAGTTATAAAGAGAAAGAAGCACAGAGGCGTCATTTTAGTGATGAAAGAAAAACAATGTCTGTAGTAACAATTAGGACTACCGATAAACGTTCATTTTCTCATCGAGTATTAGTTGCCAGAGGTGGAACTAACCATCCTTGGTCATCAAAAGAAATTACAAATAAATTTTGTCAACTTGTAGAACCTTATCTGGGTAGGAAAAAGACATCTGAAGTTATTGATATTTTGCGAAATTTTAAGGATGTTAAAAACCTATCACAATTTTGTGAATTACTTAGATGAAATTCATGTAAAAAAATGTTAGCTTTTATTATTTAAAAATTTGAACAATGAGATTATCAGTACGTTATTATTTAATTCTAATAAAATTGTTTGTATACATACAGGAGAGATAAAATGTCATATTATCCTACTGACGAAGTGACAACTGTCATAGGAATGCCTTTGCCATTTAAAA
Organism: uncultured Alphaproteobacteria bacterium; assembly: GCA_902625475.1. GTDB lineage: Bacteria > Pseudomonadota > Alphaproteobacteria > Rhodobacterales > Rhodobacteraceae > CACIIZ01. Next base: position 73,351 of record CACOBR010000003.1, on the reverse strand, counting down.
ATGGTGAATATAAAAATCGCATTGATGCTGTCCGTTCTCAGATGATTAAAGAAAAAATTGACTTCTTATTGCTATTTCATCAGGAAAGTATGTATTATTTATTTGGCTATGACCAATTAGGATATTGGGTTTATCAAACTGCTGTTATCGATGTTAATAAAGAAGATATAACTGTTTTATGTAGACCAGCTGATCATAATTTTATAGAAGGTCTTCCTTACGTAAAAGAAGTGCGTAATTGGATAGACGACTCCAACAAAAGTCCAGTTGAATTAACAATTGAGATGCTTTTCGATTTAAAAGCTTTAAAGCAAAAAAATAGAATTGGAATAGAATTAGGAAGCCATGCTTTACTACCTAAATATTATGTAGAACTAGAAAAAAGCTTAAAAGATCAATGCTCTTTAGTAGATGCATCTCGAATAGTTACCAATCTTAGACAAATAAAAACTGACTCAGAGGTAGTTTATATGAAAGAAGCAGGAAAGGTTTTGGATTCAGCCTACAATGCAGCACTTAATGTTTTTAAACCTGGGGTACTAGAAACTGAAGTTTTAGGAGCTGCAATGAGCGGAATGTTTAACGCTGGAGGTCACGTACCTGCTATAGTACCTCCTATATCAAGTGGTCCAAGATCAATGTCTAACACTCATGGTGCTGCTGTTGACCGGGTAATCAAATTAGGTGAACATATTACAATAGAGCCTGGAAGTTCACGCTTTAGGTATCATGCAGTTGGCGTACAAACTTGGTGGTTAGGTGAACCTCCAAAAGAAGTTGAAAGAGCATTTGATGGACTACTTACAGCCCAAAAAGAGGCACGTTCAATAATTAAAGCTGGGATTGCTTCCGCTGATGTTGCCCGAAAAATAAATCAAACGCTAATTGAAAAGGATTTGCACATTCCTGGAGCACATCATGGATATGGCATTGGAATTGGCTATCCTCCTACTTGGTTAGACGATTTACGAATTAAAGAAACTGACTATCATATACTTGAAAAAAACATGACATTTTTTTTAGTTTCGCGTTTTCCTGTTTTTAAAATAGCTGATTATCCTATACAAATATATGTTGGAGAACCTATCCTAGTCACAGATGAAGGCTGTGAAAGGTTATCTTCTACGCAAATAAGTTTAAATTAAGTTTTGATATTTTATAAATATACATTTTTTTAAATTTAACGCATTAATAATAAAATTCCTATTAATAAATAGAAACTATAATTTTATAAAATTAGAAAGTTAATGATTTCCACTTGGCTTTTCCAGGCATCCCCAAACAATAAAATATTTTTACATTTTCACTTAGTTTAAAGAGAATTGACCCAAAAGTCTGACCTCTATATTTTTGTGATGGTTTTGCACATAGAGGAGTACTTATATCTGAAAGTAATTCAATTATGTCTTTTTCAGTCATTTTTTTGTTTATTTGATTTTTTAAAAAACCAAGTCTTTCCTCTGAGTTTTTAATTCTTCTATTTTCTTTTATAATTTTTTTAGCTCTTGAATTAATATCCTTGGAAACCAAGGGGTGGTTAGTATGCAAGAGAATTTGACTCCCATCAATTGAACTTTTTACGCTTCCAGAAGCTGAAGATTCATAGCCACTTAATTCATTCTTATTTGCAAATGCATAATGTTGTCCAGATGCATGATTGATGTGTGTTAATTTATTTTTAACATTTTCTAATTTTTTTTCTTCCAAAAGATACCTTAATACTGCTGCAACTGGCAGACCTTTAGAATTTGAACGCAACATTAAAAGTGTATTTACACAAACTGCAATACCTTGGTCGTTTACTCCAGTTAAACCAATTAGTCCTGCCGAAGTAAGTAATATTTTTCTTGGTTTGTGTAATGATGAAATTCTTAAAATAATTTGTGATCCATCCATAAATGCTGGTAAATCCATATTCTGTCCCAATAAAGAAGCTTTTCCTTTTTTTATTCCAATTAGACTACATCCAGGTTCAGTATTTCTTATTGAAAGGTCATACCACCATTGCTCATCCATAAGATTGTAAGCAGCAATTTTTTCAAAAGAAATTCCACTTCCTTTTGCAATTCCTTTCATCTCTTCTATAAGATCAGGGGTTTGATATTTCATAGAATCTATAAGGGAAGTATTATTAAGAAAATCACTTATATAATTTTTAAATGCTGATCGATTATTTCCCTTTTTAGATAAAATTTCTTCTTCCCATTGTTTTATCGCATATCTAATAAGTTCTCTAGCCTCCTCACCATGACATAGGCCACACTCAATTGAAGAACCCTCACAATCGACAATCATTTTAATCCTTGGTTATCTTATATTTTTAATATTGATAATAGTAATTTTTATGTGTTTTTATTTCAATACTTATCAAGTATATCGAAATAACTAATGATGAATTTCTGGGTACCCTCAAGGATATGGCTGGGGGTGGGTGTCATAAGTGTCATATCTGTCATATTGGAAATGAAAAGTTGAAAAAGTCCACCTTTTACTCCACCTTTTGAGCCTTTTTCAGAGAAATAGAAAATTAAAACCCCTATTTATATGGCTTAAATCAGGTATTTTCCTCATTAGATAGGGTATCGATTAATCTTTGTCTTATAGTTATAGTCTGATTATTCTGTAGGGAATCAATAAGGCATTTTTTTAAAAAAAAACCTGTTATTTTTAACCCATCTAATAAATCCGACCGATTAAATTCATAATTTTTTCCTACATCCCTCAAAATTGTAGGAAAACGTAGAAGTTTTTTATCATATTTAAAACCCTTTTCTTTACAAACAGCCTTCCCAGATTTGGGCGAAATATAAAAAAGATTTTCTGTGGTACCAGTCGCAGCACATTTTTTTAAATCAAGACCGTAACCTAAAGATGCTAATAAATTCAATTCCCAATGAATATAAAAAAATTCCCATTTTTTTATATTAGTTATTTGGTCAAGAAAATTTGTAGTATTTTTATATAGTCCAGGTATTGGATCTCTTTCAGCTAACGTCGACAAACAAAGAGCAGATATTGTATTAAAAACATCTAAAGCAAGCTTATTATATAAAAAAATATCAACTCTGCTCCTTAATAAATCAGCTTTGTAAATTCCTAAATGTTCTTCTAACCGACTAGACCAATTTAAATGGAGTTGATTAGAAGGTTGTAAAGTAGAATTCATTTTTCTCGAAAAAGCATTTTGGATTAATCCAGCATGAAGACCTTTATTTTCAGTTAAAACTTGAATAACTGCTGCTCTTTCTCCATGCGGTTTAACACTTAATAAAAGTCCTTCGTCAGTCCAATTCATAATTATAATTCGTCAAAATCATTTAAATAATTTTTACCTCTTGGATCATCAATTGCCAAAACCCATATATCTGGATCCATGTCAGATTGACGTTTTATGGCATTATCAATTTTTTGTTCACTACCAATCAAAAGTAATTCCCATTTTTGTTTGCCATTTAAATTTATAACCCTGTGATATAATTCTACTTCACCATCAAAACTATAAAATTTAATTAATATTGCTCCAGCAGAGTAATCACCCTTTTTATAAAAATAAAATGGAATACCCTCTTTTTCTAATTTCGTTCGATACGCTGAAATCCAAAGTTCAGTAGTTACTCTTAAAATTTTCATACTTTTATTAAATTTACCTTAATTAACCACTACACCTTTTTTCTTAATTTTTACTTCCAAAAAAAGATCAATTTTTTTGTTTGTAAACTTTTCTATTTTTTTTCGTGCACCTATGGATATAGATTTTATTGTCTCCCCCTTTTTTCCTATCAAAATACTTCGATGCCTTTGATTATGAACATAAATGGATTGAAAAATTCTCAATTTTGATTTGGAAACATTTATTATATTATCTGAAGAAACCTCGAGATTATAAGGTATTTCGTCATGAATTCGAAGTAAAATTATCTCTCTGGTTTTTTCATTCATTTGCTGATCAAAAGTTTGATCAGAACTAATGTGTGGTGGATATGACCACTTTTTTTGAGGTAAATGTTTACTAAACCAATTCAATAAATCATCAATACCGTCATTTTTTAAGGCTGAAATCATAAATATTTTATCGAATTCATATTTCTCATTAATTTCTTTTGTCTTTTTTAATAATTTATCTTTTGAAATTAAGTCTATTTTATTAATTGCAAGTATAATTCTTTTTTCTGGAATATTTTTTTCATTAATCTGTTCAAGCAATTGATACAAAACTTTTGATACAGTTCTGTTACCATCAACTACTATGCATAAAAAATCTGCTTCTGTAACTGCACTCCAGATCTCACTTAAGAAGTTACGATTAGTCTTTCCCTTATTAATATACAAACCAGGGGTGTCAATAAAAACAATTTGAGAGTTTTTATAATTTTTTATACCTTTTATTTGCTTATTCGTAGTATTAGATTTATGCGTTATAATTGAAACATCCTTTTTAACAAGAATATTTAATAAACTAGACTTACCTACGTTTACTTCCCCAATAATTGTAACAATACCAGAATTTTTAGGATGATTTAGCATTATCAATTTTTTATTTTGGATAATAATTTTTGAGCAGCATTTTGTTGAGCTTTTCTTTTTGATTTATCTTTCCCAATAGCAGACAAACCATTTTTCAATTTAACTTCCACATAAAAAATTGGATCATGATCAGATCCTTCCCTCTTCAAATCAGTGTAATTTGGTAATCCACCTTTTTTTTCTTGCACCCAGTGCTGCAATGCTGTTTTAGGATCTAACTCAATATCTCCTACATTATTTAATTTTGAAGACCATAATTTTAAGATTAAATGCTTGACAATACTTAATTTTGAATCAAGATATACCGCAGCAATGAGAGCTTCTATAGCATCTGCTAGTATAGCTTTTTTTAGTCGACCGCCGTGCTGAGACTCTGATTTACCCATAATTAATGACTGACCTAATCCAATTTGCTCTGCAATTTCACTACATGTTTCTTTACAAACTAATGCATTATAATTAAGTGCAAGATCACCTTCTCTCCATTTCGGATAATGATTAAATAGATAATCTGAAATTACAAATCCAAGAATTCTATCTCCCAAAAATTCCATTCTTTGATTATTATTTAAGCCTCTTGATTTTAAAGAAGAATGTATTAGAGCCTGTTCAAGAAGATAAAGATTTTGAAATGAATAATCTATATTTTTGCATAATTCTTTTTGATTTGAATTAAGTTTCAATTTACTGCCTTAAAAAAACGATCTTTTCTCCAAGACCAAAAAGATATTAGCATCTTGCCAGCAGAAGAAAATAAAATTCCATCTGCTCTTCCAATGAGGTTTTCAGACTTAACAAAACCAACACCTCCTGCTGTCCTACCAAAACGACTGTCTAATGAATTATCGCGATTATCACCAATAAAAAAGAAATTATCCCTAGGAACTTTCAGCGATGTAATATTATCACCATATTCATTATCTGCTATATCAAGAACATTTACCGTTAAACCATCTAAAATTTCTTCTTGGAATTGTCTTTTTTTACATTGAGCGCCTAAAGAAACTGGCGCATTACTACATCTTGGAATAGATGCTAAAGGACCTTGCATTTCTTTTTTTTCAGAAAAAGGCTCAATTTGTTGAGTATTTATTTTTTCTCCATTTATTATTAGACGTCCATCTTTAATAGATATTTCATCACCTGGAAGTCCGATTAACCTTTTTACATAATCTTTCCCATTTACTGGATGCCTAAATACGACTACATCTCCTCTTTTAGGCTCGGTATAAAATATTCTGCCAGAGAAAGGACATAACGAAAATGGACATGAATATTTGGAATAACCATATACAAATTTGTTAACAAAAATGTAATCTCCAATTAAAAGATTAGGTTTCATAGAACCTGAGGGTATCCAAAAAGGTTGAAAAAAAAGGGTTCTGATTAATCCAGCAATCAATAAAGCAAAAAATATTGTTTTTAGAAATTCTTTTATACTATCAATAAGATTTTTATCTTTTTTAGCCATTGTTTTACAATTCTCTATATTAATTAAGATGATTTAAATCTCTTGCCTCGATTATTACAATTGCGTTAACAATTTCCTTTTCATCTGAAATAGATATGTGAGTAATCGGACTTGTATCCGCAGGTAGAATACTATTTAGACAAACTTTAGCTTGGCCTCTTATAACTAGTTCAGGTTTACCATTCAAATTATTTAACACAGAAATATCTTTCCAAAAAATTCCTTTTCTGAAACCTGTACCTAATGCTTTTACAAATGCCTCTTTAGCAGCCCAACGACTAGAAAGGGTCTTAAAACAAGGAGATCCTCTTTCCCAGATCAATTTTATTTCTGCAGTTGTATAAATTCTATTCTCTAAACGTTTACCAAATCTTTTGTAAGAATTTTTTATTCTATTAACAGAAACAATATCATTTCCTAGACCGAGCAACATAAATTACCTATTTTTTTTGAGAGTTATCAATTTCTAATCTCATTGTATTAATTGTTTTTTCTATACCATCAAAAACTGCTTGTGAAATTAAAAAATGACCTATGTTTAATTCTCTTATTTCAGGAATAGATGCAATATACTTTACACTTTCGAAAGTTAAACCATGACCACCATGAATTTCTAATCCTAGTTTCTTTCCGTAAACTGAAGCCTCCTTCAGTTTCTCAAACTCTTCCAAATACTCTTTCTTTTTATTTTCAATCAACAAATCACAAAAAGTTCCTGTATTAAGTTCAATAATATTTGCTCCAACTCTAGAAGCTGCTTCTATTTGACTAACATCGGGTGAAACAAATAACGAAACTCGAATATTTTTTTGGATTATTGGATCTAAAAAATTTTTTAATTTATTTTCCTCAGTTATAACATCTAGACCCCCTTCTGTAGTTCTTTCTTCTCTTTTCTCTGGAACCAAACAAACAGCATTAGGAATGAGTTCTGTAGCGATTTTTTGCATCTCCTCTGTAGCAGCCATTTCTAAATTAACTGGAAGATGAGATTCATTAGTAATTCTCTTAACATCTGAATCAATTATGTGTCTTCTATCTTCTCTAAGATGAACAGTAACTCCATCGACATCTAATTTTTCTAGAAGTTTTACCATTTTTAGAGGATCAGGATAAAAGGTGCCCCTGGCATTTCTAAGCGTTGCTACATGATCAATATTCACACCTAAGCGAATTCTAGGAATTTTATTCATTATTAAAATTTACTCCATTATAATTTAGCATTAATTTTTTTTCTTTTTTTTTTTCTTTTTTGATAAGAACTTATAAGTGGTTTTGATAATAAATATACTATTAAAGCAGTAATAATTCCGCATATTATTCCACCAATACTGTAAGGAATAAATTTTTCAAAATAAACTTCAACTAGAAATTTTTCAAAAACACTTAAACTAGTAAATTCAGAATCGAATTCCCAAGTATCAGAAATACTTTGCTCATTTTTAACTTTAGAAATTTTATCTAATATAAAACTACCTGTTCTAACATTGATAGCCGCTATAAATGTAAAAGTTATAGGATTTCCAAAAAAAGTTCCTAATATAGATGCAAACACGTTTGCATTAAATAAGTATGCTAAAAAAGCTCCTAATAAAAAATGAAATCCAAATAAAGGAGAAAAAGAAGCCAAAACTCCAAAAGAAAGACCTAATGCAATTCTATGAGGAGTGTCTGGTAATCTCCTAATCCTGTGACTTATATACTCAATAGCTCTTCTCCATCCTCTTTCAGGAAAAAAAAAGGATTTAAGATTTTTGTATATAGTCAGCTTTTTTTTTCTCTTAAATACCATGATATAAGTGATAATTAGACAATCAATAGTTAGATAGTGATTGAATTTTTTGATTACTAGGTGTCTCTATAAACTCTTTTGTTCTAATTACTGTTGCAATATCAGTATCGGCCTCAATAGATGTCATAATATCAGATAGATGCTTAAGATCTTTTACATGAATTTCTATGACAATACTGTAAAAATCAGGTTTTCTATCAACAAAATCAATATTGGTTATGTTTGCTCCTCTTTCACCAATTAGGGAGCATATCCTCCCAAGAACTCCAACACCATTGTACATAGAAATAGTTAGACTTGTAGGATGTGAAATTTGAATATCACCTTCTGGCCATCTTAAATCTAACCAATTTCTTGATTTAATATCTAAATTTTCTAAATTATCACAATCAATAGCGTGTATTATTATTCCTTTATTTTTTTCAGTTATACCGACAATCCTTTCTCCTGGGATTGGCTTACAACAGGAAGCAGTATTGGCCTGCTGATGAGGATCCAAACCAACAAAAGAAAGTTTCCTTTCACCAAAATTTTGTATTGTAAGACCAGTCACCTTTTTTGGATATAGGGTTTTAATCAATTCATCACCTGTTAATTCTACTGAACCAAGAGCAGCCAAAAGATCATCAACATTATTAATTACTAACTTTTTGGCTGCAGTTAGTAGTGCTTTTTCAGTTACTTTTTTTCCAATATTTTCAAATGAAACACGGGCAATTTCTTTGCCAATTTTAATATTTTCTTCTCTTTTTTCTTCTCTTAATTTTCTTCTTATAGCTGTTTTTGCTCTTCCTGTACAAACCATTGTTTCCCAACTTGATTGTGGTTTTTGTGCTTCCGATCTAATAATTGAAACTGATTGTCCATTTTTTAATTTTGTCCATAAAGGAACCCTTTGCCCGTCAACGAGCGAACCAACACAACTATCACCAATTCTGGTATGAATCGCATAAGCAAAGTCGATAGGTGTTGCACCCCTTGGTAATTTTATTACTTCTCCTTTTGGAGTAAAACAAAATACCTGATCTTGAAACATTTCGAGTTTCACGTGTTCAAAAAACTCACTTGGATTTTCACTCTTTATAAATCCATCACTTAATCCCCTTAACCACTTAAAAGGATCAACAACAAATGGATTTTTTACTCTTTCACCATCCCTATAAGACCAGTGAGCCGCAACTCCACTTTCCGCAACTTCATCCATTTCTTCTGTCCTGATCTGAACTTCAACCCTCTTACCATCTCTTCCAGAAACTGTAGTATGAATTGATCTATATCCATTACTTTTGGGATGACTGATGTAGTCTTTGAATTTACCAGGTACTGCTCTCCATCTACTATGAACTGACCCCATTGCAATATATGCATCTGTTTCATTTTTAGTTACTATTCTAAAGGCAAATATATCAGAAAGTCTTGTAAAACCCTCTTTTTTATACTGCATTTTTCTCCATATAGAATAAGGTTTTTTTTCTCTTCCAGTAACTCTTGCATTTACATTTTCTTTTTTTAATTGTTGTTTAATATCATCTATAATCTTAGGTACTAAATCATCTGTTTCTTTTCTTAAGGTTATAAATCTTCTAATAATTGAATTCCTGGCTTCAGGATTAAGTACTCGGAAACTGAGGTCTTCTAACTCCTCTCTCATAAATTGCATACCCATACGGCCAGCTAATGGAGCAAAAATTTCCATTGTTTCTTTTGATTTTCTAATCTGTTTATCTGTAGGTAAAGCCTTTATAGTTCTCATATTGTGTAATCTATCAGCTAATTTTACCAATAAAACCCTTACATCTTTACTCATAGCCATAAATAATTTTCTGAAATTTTCAGCATGCTTTGTTTCTAAGGAACTTAATTCTAGATTTGTGAGCTTTGTCACACCATCAACTAGTTGTGATACCTCACTACCAAAAACAATCTCTAATTGGTTTAGTGAGCTGTCAGTATCTTCTACTGTATCATGTAAAAGAGCTGTTTTTACAGTTGACTCGTCTAATTTTAAATCAATTACAATTTTAGCAACCTGAACAGGATGAGTAAAATATATTTCACCTGATGCTCTATACTGACCTTTGTGAGCATTAAAACCGTAGTTGTAGGATTTTTTTATTAAATCAAAATCTGCATTAGGATTATATGATTTAATTTGATTTATAAGATCTTCAATACTTAGCATTATTGAAGCCACTCAAAATGATATTATTTTTTTTCTTGTGCTTCCATCAAAGCTCTCAAGAGATTTTCTTCAGAAGTTTCTTCTTCCGGACTGTCATCAACTGCTTCAGATCCCATAAGAATAGCCATTTGATCTTCTTCAGGTTCATCAACCTCAATCTGTAATTGTCTACTTTCAATAGCTGACTCACGAATTTGATCAGCAGTTAATGTTTCATCAGCTATTTCTCTTAGAGCAACTACAGGATTTTTATCCTTATCCCTGTCAACAGTGAGCTCAGCACCCAATGATATCTCACGAGCTCTATGAGCTGCTAATAAAACTAAATCAAATCTGTTGGGAACTTTATCAATACAATCTTCAACTGTGATTCTGGCCATTTTTATCTCCTTGGTTGAGACTAATATTATCATAATCAAAAAAAATCAATACTATAGAATAAAATTTTTATTTTCTACCAAACTTAATAAGCTTTCCTCATTCCAATAATTCTGATCAATGAGTTCATAGGGTTTTTTATTTAGTACAGGATGAATCCAGTTAGGATCAATTTCACTTAAAGGTTTTAATACAAAAAGACGGTCTTGTATTCTTGGATGTGGCAAAATTAATTTGTTAGGTTGATTTTGCATTTGTTCCTCAAGAGGCATTTTCAGCCATTTATTAAATATTTGCAAATTTGGTAATATTAAAGAACCTGCTGCTAATATATCAAGATCTAATACTCTACTCCCCCACCTACTATTTATTTTTCTTCCAAGAATGATTTCAATTTCTTTTAATGAACATAATGTTTGATAAGGATTTAATACAGATTGTACTTCTGAAACAGCATTAATAAAATTTGGTTGATTTTTATTAGGATATGATTTGCTTTCCCAAAATGAACTTACTTTAACTAATGAAATACTGAACATTGGGAAATATTCTAGAGCTTTATTGAGTATCTCTAATCTAGTCATATTTTCTGTTTCTAAATTACTTCCAAGAGCAATGTAGTATTTAGTCATAATATTAAGATTTTTTTGTAATAATTTAAATTTATTATAATATTTTGAAAATTATTTAAATATAACAGATTATATAAATATTGACCAAAATTTCTAACAGCATTATCTTTAGACTAATAATAATTTAGAAAGCTTATGAAACTTTTAGTTGCTGCTCCAAGAGGATTTTGTGCAGGTGTAGATCGTGCAATAGAAATTGTAGAAAAATGTCTGCAGAAATATGGAAAACCTGTATATGTACGTCATGAGATAGTACATAATAAATATGTTGTAGAAGATTTAGAAAAAAAAGGAGCCATATTTGTCAATGAATTATTTGAATGTCCAAAAGACAGACCAGTGGTTTTTTCTGCACATGGTGTTGCAAAGTCAGTTTTTTCTGAAGCTGAAGATCGTAATTTACAATACGTAGATGCAACATGCCCTCTTGTTACTAAAGTACATATTGAAGCAAAGAGATACCATAAATTAGGATATCAGATTATAATGATTGGCCATAAAAACCATCCAGAAACAATTGGTACAATGGGTCAGCTCCCCAATGGGGAGGTATTACTAGTGGAAAATTGTAAGGATGTGGATTTAATTAATCCAAGAGATGAAAAAAAACTTGCCTTTGTTACACAAACTACTTTATCCATTGATGATACCTTAGAGATAGGAAACGCGCTAAGAAATAGATTTCCTGATATTGTGGCTCCACACAAAGAAGATATTTGTTATGCCACCACTAATAGGCAAAATGCAGTTAAAAAAATTTCACCACTGATAGACGGATTATTGGTAGTGGGATCAATAAATTCTTCGAATTCAAAAAGGTTAGTAGAGGTTGGGAAAAATGCTGGTTGCAGATATTCGCAACTTATTGACAACGTTAATGATATAGATTGGCGATCAATTTCAGGATCAAAGTCTATTGGACTTACTGCAGGTGCTTCAGCTCCTGATATATTAATTAATCAAGTCATAGAAGAATTTAAAAAAAGATTTAAGGCCACAATTGAATTTATAGAGATTACCAAAGAAGATATACAGTTTAAAATACCTAATTCTATAAGGAATTAATGATAAAAATCCCTTCTAATGTAAAATATTTAAGTTATGCGGGCATCATTCCTATTATAATTGGGGTGATTGGTTCATTTAATTTGAATTTCATTAGTAACAATATAAATGAATTACTTATTGAGATTGGAGTACTTTTTAGTGCAACAATTCTTTCGTTTCTGGGAGGTGGCTTATTTATTCTTGAGACCCATAATAAATCTGAGATTGATTTTAAAGGATTATTTATTTCGATGTGCCCGTCAATTTGGGCAGTTTCATCATTATTATTTCCTATGACTTGCTTTTTACTTGCTATTGGATTTTTAGCTACTCTAGAAAGAGAACGTTCCTTGTCCAAAGCAAAAATTATAAGTTTCCCGAATTGGTGGTTTAAATTAAGATTTCAACTAACCACAGCAATGATAATTTTACTAATCGTATTGGGATTTAATGTTTAAATTCAAGGCATATACTGATGGAGCTTGCTCTGGTAATCCAGGTATAGGTGGGTGGGGGGCAGTTTTATTAGCAGAAAAAAATAATGAAATAATAAAAAGAAAAGAACTTTCTGGCAGTGCAAAAGAAACAACTAATAACCAAATGGAACTAATAGCAGCTATTGAAACACTAAAGGCACTGACAAAGTCAACAAAAATAATTATTATTACCGATAGTAATTATGTCAAAAAAGGTATAACTGAATGGCTCCCTTCCTGGAAGAGAAATAATTGGCAAACTTCAGCTAGAAAAGAAGTAAAAAATAAAAAACTTTGGCAAGAATTAGAAGAATTAGTAAACAAAAACAAAGTAGATTGGAAATGGGTTAAAGGACATGCTGGCAATATAGAAAATGAGAGAGCAGATTTTTTGGCTAGAGAAGAAATTAAAAAAATTAAATTTGCAAGCTAATCCTTAATCAAAATAGATATTGTTTTCTTTATAACCACTTAGAAACTCCTTTGCAGAAATTGGTTTTTTTCCTTCTTTTTGAAGAGTCATAATTTCTACTGCGCCTTCTCTGCAAGCAATAATAAGAGATGATTTATTTGCAGAAGATACAATATTATGACCTGTTTTTCCTTCCAATTTCAAATATTTTGAGTTCAATATTTTTACTCTTGAGCCATTCAAAAGACACCAAGCCCCAGGTTTTTCAGATAAACCTCTTATTAAACTATCAACTACTATACCAGATAAATTCCAATTAATTCTTGTTTCACTTTTTTGGATTTTTGATGCGTATGTAATTCCATTCCTCTCTTGAGGAATTTCAGAAATAAATTCAAAATTATTTATAACTTCTAATAGTTGAAGTGCTCCAATTTTACTAAGTTTATGCGATAAACTAGTGTAAGTTTCATTAGAATTAATTATAAATTTTTCTTTAGCCAATATAGGACCTGAGTCAAGTTCTCTGACCATTTTAATAGTGCAAATTCCAGTTTCTTTATCACCTGACATTAATGCTCTTTCAATGGGTGCAGCCCCACGCCATCTTGGTAACAAAGAAGGATGTAAATTTAAAAATCCGAATTTAGGTACTTTTAATAAATTTGAAGACAATATTTGACCATAAGCAGAAACTATAGCGATATCTGGATTTAAACTTTTAAATTTATTTATTTCAGTTATGTTATTAATGTTAGAGGGATAAAAAAGTTGAATATTTAATTCCTTAGCCCTTATACCTATAGCATTATCTCTCAATCTCATACCTCTTCCTGAAATAGAAGGTGGTTGTGTATATATAGCACATAGTTTATGGTCAGAATTGTTAATAATGTCTAATAAAGGAAGAGAAAAATCTGAACTGGCAAAAAGTATAATTTGCAAAAAAAACCTCAACTATTTTTGATTTATTTCTTTTTTATATTTTTTCATTTTTTTTGTAATAAATGACCTTTTTATGGGTCCTAAGTAATCAATAAATAACTTCCCGTTGAGATGGTCAATTTCATGCTGAATACAAGTAGCCCATAAACCTTCAAAAACATCCTCTTTTAATACTCCAGTTATATCAGTAAATTTAATTCTAACCGATGAGGGTCTTTTTATTTCTTCACGAATATCAGGAATGGACAAGCAACCTTCCTCAAAAAGAGAAATATCTTCAGATGACCATATTATTTCAGGGTTTATAAGTACTTTGGGTGTTTTTTCACCTTCCTCTGAACAATCCATAACAACAACTCTTTTAAATATTCCGACCTGTGATGCAGCCAAACCTACACCAGAATATTTATACATAGTTTCTATCATATCTAAACAAAGCTTCTTGATACTCTTGTCAATATTAGTTACAGGAATACAAGTCTTTTTAAGTCTAGGATCAGGATGTAAAAGTACGGTCAGTACACTCATAAAAGATAATTTAATTTAATAAAATCTTTGAAGCAAGATTAAGTTAAGGTTGTGGTAAAAATTGATGCAATATGATTTTGATAATTACTTAGCAGAAATTCCAGAAAATTCTTTAAAATATGACGCCATAAAGGCCACTAACAGCAGTGATATTTGTAAAATTTTATCAATGGGTGTTGCTGATATGTCTTTTAAACCTCCAATTGATGTATTAAAAGCTCTAGAAAATGAGCTTAACAAAGGTTTTCTTGGTTATTATGGAGGCATAGAAAGCTACAGAAAAGAAGTTGTAAAATGGTTAGAAACAAAACATGACTGGAAACCAAAACAGCAATGGATAAATACGGCGCACGGACTTGTCGCAGCTATAGGAACAGTTTTAAGAGCTTTTACAAACCAAAACGATGGAATTATTATATTTTCACCTGTATATCATCAATTTCGGAATATAATTAAAGCTAATAATAGAGAATTGATAGAAAGTGAAATGATAAAAGAAAATGGAACATATCATCTGGATTTAGATAATTTAGAAAATAAAATAAAGGGTAATGAAAAAGTAGTTATTTTTTGTTCACCTCATAATCCAAGTGGTAGGTTGTGGAGTGAACGTGAGCTTAAAGATATTGCTTATTTTTGTAAGAAAAATGATCTCATTTTGATAATTGACGAGATACATAATGATCTTGTAAATCCAGGAAATAAACATATTACATTCCCTAAAATAGGAGAAAACTTTTTTGAAAACTACATTTTAATGACTTCTACAACAAAAACATTCAATATCGCAGGTGGGTTGATGGGCAATGTAATTATTCCAAATAATTCACTTAGAGATAAATTTAAAAAAGCAAATTTTGCAACTGGAGAAACTCCAAATAGATTTGGTATGATTTTAGGTGAAGTAGCTATGAGATCTGGTCATAAATGGTTGGATGATCTGCTTAAATATTTAAAGAAAAATAAAGATGTTTTTGATAAAGAAATCAAAAGTATAAAACATTTAAGTTCAATGAGGATCGATTCTACTTATTTAGCGTGGGTTGATTTTTCTAAAACTGGAGACTCAGAAAATACTAATTATAGAAAACTTGTAAATCATGCTAAGATTATTTCTAAGCGGGGATCTACTTTTGGATTGGGTGGTTACAACCATTTTAGATTTAATTTAGCCACTTCGACTAGCTTGGTCAAAGAAAGCACAGATAGACTAAGATCAGTTTTCAAATAAATATAAAATTTTATAAAATAAAATAATTTATATGGAAAATCATAAGTAACTGATATATGAGAGTTTATTAAAAAGTAATATAATTAATTAAATTAAAAGAATAATTTAAGATTTATAAATGCAACACTATTTAGATTTTGAAAAAGAGCTTGCTTTACTAGATAGTAAGGCCAATGAGTTACGTTCTATTAATTCATCCCAAAATGAAGAAAAACAAAAAAATGGTGATATTAAAGAAATTGAAAAAAAATCAAAACAATTATTAAAAAAAATATATTCAAACTTAACACCCTGGCATAAATGTCAAATTGCAAGACATCCTGAACGGCCACATTCATCTCTTTATATAAAAAAACTTATGACTGAATTTATACCACTTGCAGGTGATAAAAAATTTGCAGAAGACAAATCAATAATTGGAGGATTAGCAAGATTAAATGATACACCAATTGTTATCATTGGACATGAAAAAGGAGATGATACAAAATCAAGAATTCAACATAATTTTGGAATGGCAAGACCCGAAGGTTATAGAAAAGCAGTAAGATTAATGGATTTAGCTGACAAATTTAGTCTTCCTGTAATAACCTTCATTGACACACCTGGTGCCTATCCAGGGAAGGGTGCGGAAGAAAGAGGACAGGCTGAAGCTATAGCTAGCTCAATAGCAAAATGTATGCAAATTAAAGTTCCATTAATTTCAATTATCATTGGTGAAGGTGGCTCTGGTGGAGCAGTGGCTCTTGCTTCTTCGAATAAAATTATAATGCTTGAACATTCAATTTATTCAGTTATATCCCCTGAAGGATGTGCCTCAATTTTATGGAAAAATTCAGATAAAATGAAAGAAGCAGCAGAAGCTCTCAAATTAACTGCAGAGGATTTAACTAAATTAGGAATAGTTGACGAGATAATATCAGAACCAATAGGTGGAGCTCATAGAAATACAAATGAAATTATTTTAAAAGTTGGGAAATCTTTAGAAAGATCATTAAAAAAATTCAATAAAATTACTCCTGACCAAATACTAGAAGAAAGAAGAAAAAAGTTTTTGGATGTAGGTAAGTTTAAATTATAATTTGACCAGTTCACTTTAGATAATCTTTCATCAATAGATTAGAACGATCTTCAATATTTTTTTCAATTCTTTTCATAAAATTGTTCAATGACATACCAGGTTCAATTACTTCAAAAAAATCAATAACTGCTGTTCCTGATTTTCGTTCCCAACTTCCTTTTGGCCAAAAAATCCCAGAATTTGTTCCTACCAAATGGCAAGATAAATTAAATTTACCATATAATACACCTGCTCCAACTTTATATTCCTTTTTTTGATTTGGTAAAACCCTAGTTCCTTGTGGATATATAACTATTTGTCGGTTATCCTGATTATATGAATGTTGATCATAATCTGAAACCATTTTACTCAATGCTTTTGATCTAGCGCCTCTTTTAACTGGTACACACCCTACTCTTAAAGCATAAATTCCGATTATTGGAGTAAAAACGATTTCTTTTTTCATCACAAAACTAAATTCAGGAAGAAAATAAGCTAACATTATAATGTCTAAGAATGACATATGTTTAGAACAAATTAAAACGTTTTCCGTTGGAATTTTACCTCTACATTCAACACGAATATTTGAAATTACTCTTAAAATCAAAAAACATGACTGGCAATAAAGTTTTATAAACCTATAAGCCCATTTCTTTGAGATAATAGAAAATGGTAGGCCTATAATACCCAGAACAAACATAGAAAAAAATATCAATATGTCATTTATTAATCCACGAATTATTGTTATGATTAATTTCATTATTTAAAACTCAAAACAAATTAAATACTAATACATGTAAATTATAAAATTAAAAAAAAATGATTTAAATCTTTTTAATCATAATTTCATAACTTTTAATACATTAATATTTTTTTTGAATGACTAATTATCATGATTATAAAGTGCCCCCATTGTAACTCAAATTATGAAATTGAAAAAAAACTGCTTTCTCAAAAAGGAAGAAAAGTAAAATGTGTTACTTGTTCAAATTATTGGATCCAGCATGTTGATGGAAAAGTTGTTAAATTAAATTTAGAAGATTCATTTACTACTGAATTAAATAGAAGAGAAAATTTAATAAAAAACTCCTTAAACAAAAGTAAAAAAAATTCAAAAGAAACAGACGAAAAAGTAAGTATTTTAAGTTCACAACAAGAAAAAGAATTTTTATCCTCTTTGGCTATTTCTGAAATTGAAAAAAATCTAAATAGTAAAAATAATCTGTCTTATACCAACTCTAATTCGATGAATAGGGTTGAAAATATTAGAGGTAAATTAAAAAACAACGTTGAACCACATATAATTAAGAGTAAAAGGGGACTAAATAAAAGCTATCTAGGATTTATAATAATAAGTATTTTTTTTATCAGTGTTTACATTTTTTACAAAAAACCTGAATTTTTTATAGGTCAAAATACAATATACAAGGAGGAATTACTGATGTTTAGAGATTATATCGATTTTTTTGTAACTAATTTAAGTCAAATCATTCAAAAACAATTGATGAAATAAATAATCCTTCAATCATCTCAACCAATAAGGAATTTGGTCTCTTTTTATAACTTCTTCAATCTTTGGTCTACTCCTTATGACTGAAACCAAGTTTTCATCAACTATTAATTCTGGTATTAAAGGTCTCGAATTATATTCTGATGACATAACAGCCCCATATGCTCCAGCAGAATAAATTGCCAAAAAATCACCACTTGTCATTTTTGGTAGGATTATATTTTTTGAAAATACATCAGAACTCTCACATATAGGTCCCACAATATCTGCGACTATTTTATTGTCATTATTTTTAGTCTCACTTACAGGTAAGAATTCATGCTCTGCGTCATATATAGCTGGTCTTAATAGATCATTCATTCCTGCATCAATTATTAAGAAATTTTTATTCGTCCCTTCTTTCAAATACACTACTGACGTTATCAAGAGACCAGAGTTACCGGATATAAATCTTCCTGGCTCAAGTTGAATTTCTATATTCAATTTACTAAAAATTTTACTCAACATGATCGCAAACTTGTCAACTGATATAGGATCTTCCTCTTTTGTGGAGTAGCTTATACCTAGTCCACCTCCTATATCTACTCTATCTATTGAATGACCTTCTTCTCTTAATTTTTCAATAAAACTAGCAATTTTTATAAATGCAGTCTCAAATGGTAATAAGTCTGTAATCTGACTTCCGATATGAAGATCAATTCCAACTATTTCTATACTATTTAATTCAGAGGCCATTTTATAAACTTCTAATGCAGAATTAAGGGGAATCCCAAATTTATTTTCTGACGTACCTGTCATAATTTTTTCATGAGTTTGCGCATCCACATCAGGATTCACCCTTATTGAAATTGGCGCTTTTTTCCCCAAGGATGAAGCAATTTTGTTTATCATTATAATCTCAGGTATACTTTCAACATTAAATTGCCGAATTCCACCATTTAAAGCCAATTTAATCTCATCATAAGTTTTTCCAACTCCTGAAAATACAACTTTATAACCCGGAACACCTGCTTTTTGGGCCCTTAGGTATTCACCTCCAGATACAACATCCATTCCTGAACCTAATAAAGATAAAACTCTCAATACTGCAAGATTTGAATTTGATTTAACTGAAAAATATAAAGAATGTTTTATATTGTTTAGGCTTGTAGCCAAATCTATATATCGTCTTCTCAATGACGCTGTTGAGTATACATAAAATGGGGTTTTAATATTATTTGCAATATTAATGACCGATACATCTTCCACATACAAATTATTATTTTTATAAATAAAAAAATCATTAATTTTTTTTGTTCTTTTTTCAGACATAATTTTTCGTTTTAATAATGTTAATTTTTGGAATTAATAATTTATTTGTTTTTTACTATGAGTCGATCCAATAAAAGGTTCCTGTGGATCACCCTTAACACCACATCCTAATAAAAAGCTAACTGTAATTAAACATATAAATTGAATACTTATTTTAATTTTTTTTTCCATTCTTTTACTCTCTTTTTTACCTCTGATGGAGATGTTCCACCATATGATGATCTCATATTAACTGAATTTTCAATTGAAAGAATCTTATAAATACTATCATCAATATTTGGGTCCATTTTTTTAAATTCAGATAATTTAAGGTCCTTTAAGTCACAATCAAGCTTTTCCGCCTTAAGCACTAATTTTCCAACAATTTGATGAGATTTTCTAAAACTATAATCAAAGTGCTTTACTAGATAATCAGCTAAATCAGTCGCAGTTATAAAATGAGATGAAGTCATTTTTCTTAGGTTATCTTTGTTAATAGTTATTTCTTTCATCATTTTATTCATTACTTCAAGCATGAGCGATAGGTTATCATATGATCTAAAAACTAGCTCTTTATCCTCTTGTAAATCTTTAGAATAAGCTAATGGCAAACCCTTTAGTATAGTGAACATTGAAAATAAAGACCCTGTTATATTTGAAACTTTAGCTCTAATTAATTCTGCAGCATCAGGATTTCTTTTTTGTGGCATAATGGATGATCCAGTTGAAAAACTATCTGATATCTCAATAAAAGCAAATCCATCACTGGCCCATATTACTAGTTCTTCTGCAAAACGACTCAAATGCGTTGCACAAATTGAAGATGCAGATAGAAAATCAAGTACAAAATCTCTATCAGAAACAGCATCAATACTGTTAGAGGTTGGTTTATCAAAACCAAGTTTTTCAGATGTAAAAAAGCGATCAATTGGATAAGAAGTTCCGGCTAAAGCAGCAGAGCCTAATGGACATTCATTTAACCTATTTTTTGCTTCAATAAACCGATTCTTATCCCTATCAAACATTTCTATATAAGCCAAAATATGATGGCCAAATGTGATTGGTTGTGCTGTTTGTAAATGAGTAAATCCGGGCATTAAAGTATTAAAATTATTATCTGCAATAATTAAAAAAGTTTTCATATTTTCAGAAATTTTTGAAACTAAATCTTGAATAGAGTCTCTAACCCACATTTTAAAATCAGTTACTACTTGATCATTCCTAGATCTTGCAATGTGTAAATATCCTGCATCATCTCCAATTATGTCATACAATTTTTTTTCAACATTCATATGAATGTCTTCAAATTTCCTATCATAAATAAACTTGCCGTTATTTACTTCATCTCTAATTACCTTGAGGCCATTAATGATATTATTACAAATTTTTGTTGATATTATTTTTTGAAATTTAAGCATCTTCACATGAGCAATAGAACCTTCAATATCTTGAAGAACCATACGATAATCCACATCTATCGAAGAATTAATAGCCTCCATAATATTATCCTGTGGACTTGAAAATCGTCCTCCCCACATTAAATTTGTATCATGAGATCTTTTGTTTGACATTTCCGCCTCTAACCATTTTTGAAAGTACTTGTTATTAAATATGCGAATTGGATGTTTCGTTTTTTTATACGCTTTGATGTCGTTTTTTGCAAATATCTCTTTTGCTGAAAAAAATGAGGTTGATAAGTTTTTGTTTCATGAAAATTCTCAACAACTTAAAAATTTGAACGTATTAGATACTAATGATAATGAAATAAACATTATAAATAGAGATACTGATATAATGTTGATAAATTTTTGGGCAACCTGGTGTAGTCCTTGTACGAAAGAAATGCCATCTTTAAATGAACTGCAATCTAAATTTGATACAAAAAATCTAAAGATAATTACAGTAGCAACTGGTAGAAACAATCCTAATAAGATTTCAGCTTTTTTTAAAAAATATAACCTCTCGAATTTAGAAAATTATAGAGATCCTAAAGGAAAATTAGCTTTAGAGCTAGGTGTAATTGGCTTACCTTTCTCAGTAATTATATCAAAAAATAAAAGAAATATAGGCCAATTAATTGGTCCAATTGATTGGTCAAAAAAAGAAGTTGAGTATTTATTTAAAGAATTAATTGAAAAAGGATCTTAAGGATTCAAAATTAAATGGTATAAAGTTTTGAAAGTATCGATATTAGAAACAGGAAAGTTGCCTCAAAATTTAGAAAATAAATTTGGGGATTATCCAAAAATGTTTAATGACTTATTCAAACAATCAAATTTAAATTTTGAAATAAAAACCTACGACTTGATAAATAAGGACTTTCCAAAAAATCTTGATAATACTGATTTATGGCTAATAACTGGTTCATCATACGGAGTATACGAAAATGTTCCCTGGATTAGTAAATTAAAATTTCTGATAAAAAAAATCTATAAATTAAAAACACCTCTTATTGGAATATGTTTTGGACACCAAGTTATTGCTGAGGCTTTGGGTGGAAGAGTAGAAAAATCAAGTAAAGGATGGGGGGTTGGGGTTCATAGATATGAAAGGAAATTGAATCCAAAATGGTCAAAAATTGTGGGAGATTATTTTTTTGGGTATGCCAGCCATCAAGACCAAGTAGTAATTAAACCTAAAAACGCATTTAGTATCTATGGATCTAGTTTTTGCCCTAATTCTATATTGTGTTATGACAGTGTAGAAAAACCAATTGCAATATCTATTCAAAGTCATCCCGAATTTAAAAAGGATTGTTTAGAAATGATTATAAAAAGAAGAAAAGGACTTACAATACCAAACAAAGTAGGTAAAAAAGCTTTAGATAGCTTAACAGAAAAAATTGATAATCAAAAAATTTTTAAACAACTACTTACAGCTCTCAGAGTAATTTAGTTTTTTGAACTAATTTTTCTTTAATAATTAATTTTTCTTTTTTTAAAATTGAAAGTAGCATCAAATTAGGAAATTGCTTTTTTTGCTCATTATCTACATCAAGAGACAATTTAGCATGTTTTTTCTTGAGCTCAGCTACGTAAGTTTCCAAAGTCATTGGAACCTCCTTAGTTTATGATCCCCCAAAGCTTTGTACATATATAAGATATACTAAATAAATGTTGTTGCAAATATTTTTTAAAAATTTAAAGCCTTACCTTTTTTTAAGATTTCCTGGATTTTGGAGGTATATTGTTTTTTTAACCCCGATTTGTCTGAATTTTTATAAAGAGATATGGGATTAAAAAGTTTAGTCTCTCCTTTTGCTGACTTTCTTGCTCTTATAATTACTCTAGATGAAATTTGAAAATGAGAACTTACAATTGGTTGGATTTTTATATCACCTGACCCATTAGTTAAAATAGATAAAATTTCTGGAAGTCTAGCAGGCCGATGAATTAATGTTATATAACCATACGGTTTACATCTTTTTAATGCATAAGAAAGCAATTTTTTTAAAATTCCAGGATACTCAATATGTGCAATTTCAAGTAACTTATTACCAGAAATTTTATAATTATGAATTGGGTAATATGGCGGATTAAAAAAAATTTGGTCAAAACTTTCTTGCTTTAATTTTTGATCTTTCAGAAAATCTCCTAAAATTAAATTTGCTTTGAAATTATTTTGCTTAGCATTTATTAAAGAAAGAGAATGATATTCATTCATGATTTCAATGGCGGTTGCTTTAAGACCCGATATTCTGCTCATCAAACAAAATAAAACTGTTCCAACTCCTGATCCAATTTCAAAAACTTTGTCTCCAGATTTTGCATTTACTGCTGCTGCTAATAAAACTGAGTCTAAACCTGCTCTAAAACCTTTTTTTGGTTGTAATAACGATAATTTACCACCCAAAAATAAATCTTTTGTTATATCAGTAAGTTGATTTTCCATAGAATTAATAAAATTTTTTAACTTAATATATACTCATTGAATATTGTATTAAAATTTTTTACAAAAATTGTTAATAGTAAATAAAAATTTAGTAATTATTTAAATCTTGTACCTTCTTAAAATCAAAGTATAGTTGTTATGTCTCACAATGATCCCATATTTAAATTGCAAAAAATACTTAGCCACAAGCTAGGTTTAATGGATCAATTATTTTCAAAAATGATGGAATCAGATAGTGCTCCTAGAATACCTGAAATTACAAAACATATATTTGAATCAGGAGGAAAAAAAATAAGACCTCTATTATGTATTGCTACTGCTGAGGCATTAAATTATAAATTAGATAAACATATACTCTTAGCTGCAACTATTGAATTTATTCATACTGCTACATTATTACATGATGACGTAGTAGATGAAAGCTCAACACGTAGAGGAGAAAAAACAGCAAATATACTTTGGGATAACAAATCTTCAATTTTAGTAGGTGACTTTTTATTTTCTAGAGCTTTTCAATTAATGGTCGCAACTAAATCATTAAGTGTTTTAGAAATTTTATCAAATGCCGCTGCTATAATTGCTGAAAGCGAAGTTTTACAACTTACAAATATTAAAAATATCAATATTGGATTAAAAACTTATTTCAAAATTATTGAAGGAAAAACTGCTGAACTTTTTTCTGCTGCATGTGAAACTGGTGCCATGATAGCTACAAGCAATTTAAATCAAATAAAAAGTTTTAAGTCATATGGAAAATCGATTGGAATTTGTTTTCAACTTATTGACGATTATTTAGATTATAAGGGCAATAAAAAAATTATGGGAAAGTTAATAGGTAATGATTTTTTTAACTCAAAATTAACCTATCCAATTATAATAACTCTTAATGAAGGTACTAATCCTGAAAAAGAAAAAATTGAGAATCTTTTCAAAAAGAAGCAAAAGACAAAAAATGACCTAAAGTTAATTTTAGAAATTTTAGATAATAATGATGCCTTAAAAAAAACAAAAATAGAGGCTATAAAGTGGTCAAAAAAAGCAAAAAAGGAAATTCAAAAAATTCCACAAAATACTATTACAAATCTACTTCAAGAACTTGCAGATAGTATAATTTCAAGATCATCATGATAAAATTTTTGAAACTTTTATCCAAGATTTTGGAAATTTTTGTAAAAGGAAATTTTTAGCTTGTATAGCTTCAGTTTTCTTTTCGTATAATCCAAAGCAAGTAGATCCAGACCCTGACATTCTTGAAATAAGACAACCACTCGTCATTTCAAAATGATCTAGAAGGACCTTAATAGAAGGAAACTTTTTTATTGCCACCTTTTCTAGATCATTTCTTGTAGATTTCAAAAACTTTATTAAAGACCTAGAATCATTTAATTTTGGTATATTAATTACATCTGAAAAGTTATTCTGTGAAAGATCCTTAAATATTAAATTTGTTGGTGTTTTGTCACCATTATTTAATAATAATATCCATAAATGGCCTTGGAAAGAAATGAATGATGTATTTTCTCCAATACCCTGCATTCTTTGTAATCGCCAATCCATACACACTGGAATATCAGCACCTAGTAAGACTATATCCTGAATAGATGGTAATGGTACATTCCAAAGTTCAGAAAGTAATTTTAAAACAACTGCAGCATTTGAAGAACCACCGCCTAATCCTGCAGAAATGGGTATATTTTTTTTCAAGTGAATATCAGCACCCATTTTATTATTTTTTAATAATTTAGAGGCTTTTAAAATTAAGTTTTCTTTTGTAGTAAGCTCTTTTTTTAGTCTACCCGAAACTGTGAGATTAATTTTTTTAGATGGATAAATTTCTATTTTGTCACCAATATTAGGAAAGGCAACTAAGCTATCAAGATTATGGTATCCATCTTTTCTCTTCCCAATAACATGTAAATAAAGATTTACTTTAACTCTGGATATGGAATGTAATTTAATGTTATTCATATAAAATCAAATAAGACTAT
The DNA here is from genome assembly GCA_902625475.1 of uncultured Alphaproteobacteria bacterium. Taxonomy (GTDB): domain Bacteria; phylum Pseudomonadota; class Alphaproteobacteria; order Rhodobacterales; family Rhodobacteraceae; genus CACIIZ01. The sequence goes on along the minus strand of CACOBR010000003.1, from coordinate 47,997 downwards.
TATGGTAGTCCTGTATCTAATTTTTTTTCAATTTCTAATTTCAGCTCTGGTGTTGGATTAAAAAGTAATGTTTTTTTCCACTGATAATATGCTTCCCTTTTTCTACCAACTTTCCATAATACATCACCAAGGTGGTCATTAACTATTGGATCTTCTGGTTCCAATTCTATTGCTCTTTCCATGGGTTCTATTGCCTCTGAATATCTTCCTAATTGATAAAGTCCCCATGCTAAAGAATCTATGATATAACCACTTTGCGGACTTATTTTAACTGCTTTTCTTATCATGCCTAATGCTTCTTCTAAATTCTCTTTTTGCTCTATTAACATATAGCCTAAATAATTTAAGACCTGAGGTTGATCTGGCATCATTTCTAGAGATTGTCTTAAATCTTGTTTAGATTTCTCGTAGTTCTTTAATTGTTCTAATGCAATACCTCTAAAAAAATAGAGAAGCCATAAATTGTTTTTATCAAATTCTGAATTTTGGAGTAAATATATGGCTTCAGAATAAGCTTCTTGGGCTAAATCAAATTTTTCATGATATCTGTAAATATTTCCCAAAAGTTCATAAATTTCAGAACTCTTTTCTTGAGTTTTGATTAGTTCTTTTAAAATATTAATAGCTTCTTTCTCAGAAGAATTTTCATTAATAAAGTCAGCCAAAATTAACCTAGACTCAGTATATAAGATATCATCTTTAGAGATAGTAAGTAAAATTTCTTTAGATTCTTTAAATAAACCAGATTCATTTAATGCCGTGGCTAATTTAAGCTTATATCTAGAATTATTTTTACTTAAATAATGCGCTAATTGACAATAAAAAACTTCAACTAATTTTTGATTTATTTGTCGACTTTCACCTCGTGCAAAGAGAAGTAATGTATCAGAAATACCATCATTTTCATTCCTAAAGATTTGATAATTAATTAATTTGTTTTCTTTAATTTTGTAATATAACTCTTTTAGAGTTATATCATTCGAAAATTCCTTAAGGGATTGTTTTAAACTTTGATGAGCTTTTACATTTTGTCCATTCTTAACCATAACTTCTGATTTAAAGATTTCGTAGAATTTTCCCAAAATTTTAAAATCAGGATTATTCTTCTTTATGATTCCTAAAGCCTTCTCTGCTTTTGAGTCTAGAAAATATGCAATAGATGAATAATACGCACCAAGATCAAAATTTAAACTGCTTTCACTTAATTTATTGAATTCAACTAATGATTCTTTTAGGTTACCTTGTTTTAAATTAATCCATCCCTTAAGAGAAGAGACTAAAACTGGAGGAAGGTCTTTATCAAACAACTCTATTAATGACACACTCTCATTAAGTTCTTCCTTACTAATTTTTTCAATTATCAAAACTAAACCAAGAGCTGGAGATCTTAGATCTAAATCATACATTTCTTTTGATAATTTAAATGCATCCTTAAAATTTCCCGATGCGACTAAATAAAGAAGTGCATCATTATAAAATGCTGAGTCTTTAATACCATAATTTAAGATATCTAAATTAAATTCAGCAGATTTTTTAAAGTCATTTATGGATGAGGAATATTTTGAAGCCAGTATTGATCCTGATATTGAGTTACAACTCAATGGTGAAATTGTAACCAATATAAACGCAAATGTTAAAAAGAAAGAACTTATTTTCATTAAGAATATTTTTACAGATACCTAGAAAATTTTATTTTATTAAATTACATAGTAGAATAGTTTGGACCCTCTCCACCCTGAGGAGTAATCCATGTAATATTTTGACTTGGATCTTTTATATCACATGTTTTACAATGAACACAATTTTGATAGTTAATTTGAAATTTAGATTTTGATGTTTCATTATTTTGAAGTACTTCATAAACACCAGCCGGACAGTATCGCTGAGCGGGTTCATTAAAATTGGGTAAGTTAAATTTAATTGGGACTGTATCATCTTTTAATTTTAGATGGCATTCTTGTCCATCACTATGAGAAGTACCTGAAAAACTAACATTATCAAGACGTTCAAAACTTATTTTACCATCCGCTTTTGGATAATTAATTACTTTAAATTTTGATGCTGGTTCTAGGCTGCTATGGTCAGGATATTTATGATTTAATGTTCCGAACAAATTTTTTCGAAATATGCTTGCAAACCACATATCAATAGCACCTAATGTTATTCCTAAGAAAAGACCAAGTCTAGACCATAATGGTTTTACATTCCTAACTGGAGAAAGATCTTGAAATACAGGTCCTTTCATAATCTTATTTTCATACTCAACAAGAGAATCGTTTGATCTACCATTATTCAAAGCAAAGTAAGCGGCTTCAGCTGCTGCAATTCCTGAAATAATTGCGTTATGATTTCCTTTAATTCTAGGCACATTAACAAAACCAGCAGAACAACCAATTAAAACTCCACCAGGAAATGAAAGTTTTGGTACAGATTGAATTCCCCCTTCACTTATTGCTCTAGCGCCATATTCAATTCTTTTACCTCCGTCTAGCAAATTACAAATAAAAGGGTGATGTTTGAATTTTTGGAATTCCTTGTAGGGAAATAAATAAGGATTTTTATAATTTAAATGAACCACAAAACCGATATATACCTGATTGTCACTACCGTGATATAAAAAAGATCCTCCACCAGTGGAATTTCCAAGAGGCCATCCCATTGTATGGAGGACTTGACCTTCTTTATGCTTTTCAGATTTTACCTCCCAAACTTCCTTAATCCCAATTCCAAATTTTGGATAATCCGAATTTTTAGACAAATCATAATTTGCAATAATTTTTTTTGCTAAGGAACCCCTTACTCCCTCTGCTATAAAGACATATTTGCCAATAACTTCCATGCCTGGTTCATACATTGGTCCTGGTTTTCCATCAGAATCTTTACCAAATTCACCAGCTATTACTCCTTTTAACTCATTTGAAGTACCATAAATTAGTTCAGAACAAGCCATACCAGGAAAAATTTCTACTCCTAATTGTTCTGCCTGAACTGCAAGCCATCTACAAACTTTTGACATAGAGACAATATAATTACCATGATTTGACATTAATGGAGGCATCAAAAAATTTGGAATCCGAATTCCACCAGCAGGGCCTAGAAAATAAAATTTGTCTTCTTTTACTTTTGTTTTAATTGGTGAATTCATATCTTTCCAATTAGGAATTAATTTATCTAACCCAATAGGATCTAATACAGCACCTGAAATTATATGAGAACCAACCTCAGAACCTTTTTCTAAAACTACAACTTGTAAATTAGCATCTAATTGTTTTAATTTAATAGCGGCAGATAAACCAGCAGGACCAGCTCCGACAATAACTACATCATATTCTATAGACTCTCTTTTTATTTCGGACATAAAATCTCCTAAAATACCTTTTCTTGACACTTATAATGTTTTAGATTTATTTTTTATTATTATAGTTCTTAAATGAAGTAATTTAAAGGGTCTCTTTAGTTATATAATTTAAAAAATATTTCTTGGGATAACATATAGGGTTGAATATTTTTAATGATTATTTTTTCTAAATTAAGCGGAGACAAACATGGATAAAGTTCCTCTTACTTTAAATGGCTTCGAATCTCTCAATGAAGAATTAAAACACCTTAAGTCTAACGAACGGCCAAATATTATAAGAGCAATATCAGAAGCGAGAGAGCATGGCGATCTTTCTGAAAACGCTGAGTATCATGCAGCACGAGAAAAGCAATCATTTATAGAAGGAAGGATTAAAGAACTTGAGGGAATAATTAGTTTAGCAGAAGTAATAGATCCAAAAAAGCTTTCTGGGAGTATTAAATTTTCAGCAACAGTAACCATTATCGATGAAGATAACGATGAAGAAAAAATATATCAAATAGTGGGAGAGCCAGAAGCTAACATAGAAAACAATAAATTAAACGTAAAGTCTCCTTTAGCAAGAGCACTGATTGGTAAAGAAATGGGTGATAGTGTGGAAGTAAGGTCCCCAGGAGGGACAAAACACTATGAAATAACCAATATAGAGTATATATGAAATACTATACTACTAACGTAAATTGCCACCTGTTTGTTCAGTGACATTAGTAATAATTTTATGAGATAAATCTTCAATTTCAATTTCTTTTAAGGTTCTTTCATTTGATTGAATTGTTACTTCAAATGCCAAAGATTTTTTATTAGCACCAATTTGATCATGAGCTTTTTGTCCATCAAACACATCAAAAAGTTTAATTCCTGTTATTAATTCTCTATTGATATTTTTAATAATTTTAATAATTTTAATAGCTTCTGTTTTTTTATCAACAACAAATGCAAAATCGCGAATGACAGATGGATAAGGTGAGTTAATGAATTTAACATTTTTTGACTTATTTTTATTTTCAGTTACCTTTTCTAGGAATATTGAAAAAATGACAGGGTGATTTTTTAACCCATATTTATTTGATATGATTGGATTTAATTCTCCAAAAATTGCTAATTTTTTAAACTTCCCTAGTTTTATAAATGCAGATTTGTGTGGATGAAAGTAGCTTGGAACTTCCCTATCTAGAAATAGACTATCTAAATTAATGCCTGCAGTCTTAAGCGACTCTTCTATACAAAATTTGGCATCATAAATATCATAACTACGTCTATCCTGAAAAGCATTCCTATCATTACTATAACCAGTAAACACACCACTTAATTCTAATGTTTCTTCTCCAGGTTCTGATCCATAAAAAATTTGACCGATTTCAAAGATAGCAATATCGTTTAATCCTCGAGCTTGATTTTTTTTCACAACATCAAGTAATCCAGGAATTAAAGATGGCCTTAGATTTGTCATTTCTTTACTTATTGAATTAGAAAGCATGACTAAATCTTTATCATCACAAAAAATTTCTGCACTCTCTTTATCAATGAAACTGTAATTAATGGTCTCTTTTAACCCATTTGATGCCAAGAAACGTCTTATTTTACTAATATTTCTTTGACTTTTATTAATTTTGTTAACTGAAACGCCAAAATCATTACGTGGTAATGGTGTGGAATTTAATTTATTAAGAGAAGTTACTCTTATTACTTCCTCTACTAAATCAATCTCACCAGTAACGTCAGGACGCCAACTGGGTACATGCACCGTTAAACATCTATTTTTATTTTCAACTGTAAACCCTAACTTTGATAAAATATCAATTTGCTTTTCAATTTTTATTTTAATCCCCGTTATTTTTTCTACTTTAGCATGGTCTATTTTGAATTTTTTAGGAATATGTGGGTTTTTACCAGAAATAACTAAGTTTGATGGTTCACCCCCAAATAAATCTAATGCTAACTTTGTATAATATTCTAATCCAGCTTTGGTAAATGAAGGATCAATGCCCCTTTCAAATCTATACCTTGCATCGGTAATTAAGCCTAATTTTCTACCTGTCTTGGCTGTTGATATAGGGTCAAAGTAAGCTGATTCTATAAAAATATTTTTAGTACTTTCAGAACAACCACTGTTTTCTCCTCCAATAATACCTCCAATTGCTTGTACACATTTTGAATCTGCAATTACGGTCATTGTATCGTCAAGTTTATAAACGTTTCCATCAAGTGCTTTTAATTCTTCACCATTCTTTGCTTTCCTTACGACTAGATCTCCTTCTAACCTATCAGCATCAAATGCATGCAAAGGCCTAGCACTATCAAAAGTCAAGAAATTAGTTAAGTCAACTAAACCGGATATAGGTCGAAGGCCAATCTTTATAAGTCTATTTTGAAGCCAATCAGGTGATGAACTATTATTAATTCCTTTGATATATCTTCCTAAAAAATAGGGACAATCTTTTTTTGAAACACTGTTGTCAAGTACTACATCAACTGGACTATCAAAGGTTGAATAAATATCTCCAATTTTTCTTGGAATTAATTTTCCTAAACCCTTAGCATATAAATCTCTAGCAATTCCATAAACACCAAGTGCATCTGGTCTATTTGGAGTTATACCAATTTCAATAACAGGATCTATTTTATCAGGGTCATTAGAACTTAACCATTCACTGAAATTTGCACCAACTTTTGGGTTTTTTAAACTTATTATCCCATCATGTTCATCAGATAAGTTTAATTCTAATTCTGAGCACATCATACCGTGGCTTTCAACTCCACGTATTTTTCCTATCGAAATCTTATTACCTAAGCCTGGCACATAAGTACCAGGTAGGGCTACTACAACACCCATACCTGTTTCTACATTATTAGCGCCACAAACTATATCTTTGGTATCTTTTCCTAAGAAAACTTTGCACACTTTAAGCTTATCAGCATTTGGATGTTTTTCGACTTTATCAATTCTTCCAACTATAAAATTTCTATAAACATTGGTTGGGTCCTCAGCACTTTCTACTTCTAAACCAAGATCATTTAGACAATCTAAAACAACATCAATGTTTTCATTATATTGTAGGTATGTTTTTAACCAACTAATTGAAAATTTCATAATCAAAGACACCCATGAATTATTTTAAAGACCTTATAATCCGTTATGAATAGAGGGTTTGTGTAAAGGGTCGAAACCATAATGATCTAACCAACGAATATCACTATCAAAAAAAGATCTTAAATCTGGTATACCATATTTGAGCATTGCCAACCTATCTATCCCCATACCAAATGCAAAACCTTGATAAACTAATGGATCAACATTACAGGCCATTAGTACATTTGGATGAACCATTCCCGATCCTAAAATTTCTAACCAACTTTCACCTTGACCTAATTTTAGCAAACCGTCATCCCATGAACATTTTATATCAACTTCTGCACTAGGTTCAGTGAAAGGAAAATGACTTGATCTAAATCTTAATACCACATCATCAATATCAAAAAAAACTCGGCAAAATTCTTCTAAAGTCCATTTTAAATGTCCCATATTTATATCTTTATCAATAGCCAGACCCTCTAGTTGATTGAACATGGGGGTATGTGTTTGATCATAGTCAGAACGAAAAACTTTTCCTGGAACTATTATTCTACATGGAACACCATTATTTTTTTCCATATGCCTAATCTGTACTGGACTAGTATGGGTTCTAAGGACATTAGGTTCACCAATTTTATTTTTTGATTTTTCTACATAGAAAGTATCAAACTCTTGTCTGGCTGGATGCTCTGGAGGAATATTTAATGCGTCAAAATTATACCAATCGCTTTCTATTTGAGGTCCTTCTGCAATAGAAAAACCAAGATCTGAAAAAATTTCTACAATCTCTTCTGTTACTTGACTTATAGGGTGTATTTTTCCTTTATGCCGTGATCTCGATGGTCTTGATATATCTAACCACTCCGTAGAAATCTTTTCATTTAAAATATCTGTGTTAATAGATAACTTCTTTTTTTCAATATTTTCAATTATTTTATCTTTAAGAGCATTAAGTAAAGGAGCTTTTGTTCTTCTTTCTTCTTCTTCCATCAAACTTATTGTTTTCATAAGTTTTGTTACTTCACCTTTTTTTCCCAAAGCTTTAATTCTAATTGCTTCAAGATCATTAATATTTTTTGTAGACGCTATAAGTTTTAAAAAAATGTCTTCTGTTTGCTTTATGTCACTCATCTGAGCCCCAACACATTTAATTTAAAAGACGTACGATACAAATTATAAACTCATATCAGTAATCTTGCCTACATTTTTATAAGATAATCTATACTATTTCTGATTTTGCAATTTCAAAAATTTTTTTAAAAGCTTCTGGTTCATGTACTGCTAATTCAGATAGGATCTTTCTATCAACTAACACATTCGCTTTTGACAAACCGTATATAAATTTATTGTAGTTAAAACTAGGTTCTAATTCCCTAACAGCTGCATTGATTCTTTGAATCCATAGCGATCTAAAAGTCCTCTTCTTTACTCTTCTATCCCTTGTCGCATATTGAAGTGCTTTATCTACTGCTTGAGCTGCAGTTTTAAAAGTTCGACTCCTTGCTCCATAGTAACCTTTAGCAGCTTTGAGAACTTTTTTATGTCTAGATTTTGTTACGGGACCTGGTCTTACTCGTGACATTTGTTATCCTTTATCTTGCATATGGCATGTAGGTTTTAACAATTCCTTCATCAGCTTTTGAAAGAGTAGTCGTGCCACGTGCATTTCTTATAAATTTTTTTGAACGCTTTATCATACCATGCCTTTTACCAGCCTGACCAGCTTTCAACATGCCTGAAGATGTTGGCTTAAACCTTTTTTTAGCACCAGATTTAGTTTTCATTTTTGGCATGCAATCACCATGTTAAATATTTTTTATGTATTAGTATTTATTAAAAAAATTTGCAAGATAAAAAGTTTAAGAAATATTATTATTAATTTAAAACTTAAGTACTTTCTCCTTCAAATATTTTTTTTTCGTCAGCTGGTGCAACCCTAAGTATATTCGTTGTTCCAGACACATTAAAAGGAACGCCCGCTATTACAATTATTTTATCGTCATTATTAGCAAACCCGTACATTCTTGCAGCTTTTGCTGCATTAACAACTGCCATTTTGAATCTTTCAAGTTCTTCTGTGACTATACAGTGCAACCCCCAATTTAAAGTTAGCCTTCTGGCTATTGTAATTTTAGGTGTTAGTGCAATTATAGGTACTTTGGGTCGCTCTCTGGAAGTGAGTGAAGCTGTTGTACCTGTCTCAGTGAAGCAACAAATTACTTTTACATTAGTAGTTTCAGCAACCTCTCTTGCAGCCACTGTAATAGCATCAGACACATCTCCTTTAAGTGGAGTTCTGGAGGACTCAATTAATTGTCGATATGTTTTTTCTTTTTCTACTTCAGTAGCTATGCTATTCATTGTTCTTACTGCTTCAATTGGATAATTACCAACGGCACTTTCTGCAGAGAGCATAACTGCATCTGCACCTTCATAAATTGCTTGAGCAACATCAGAAACTTCAGCTCTTGTTGGTACTGGTGAATTTATCATACTTTCCATCATCTGAGTGGCTACAATAACTGGTTTTCCAGAATCTCTACATTGCCTTACTAATCTTTTTTGAATGGGCGGGAGAGTTTCAATTGGAAGTTCCACTCCCAAATCTCCACGAGCAATCATAACTGCATCAGTTTCTTGTAAAATCTCATCAAATGCATCAACTGCAGAAGGTTTTTCAATCTTTGATAAAATTGCTGCTCTTCCACGAACAATTTTTTTTGCTTCTTTAATATCTTGTGCTCTTTGTACAAAGGACAATCCTAACCATTCTATTCCAAGGTTACATACAAATTCTAAATCACTTAAATCTTTTTTTGAAAGTGCAGATAACGGTAAAAGTTGGTCTGGTACATTTATCCCTTTTTTATCTGAGATGATACCACCGACTAATACTTGTGTACTTACAAAATTTTCACTAACTTCTTTGACAACAAGTTTTATTTTGCCGTCATTTACAAGAACTTTTGAATCCTTTTTTAAACTCTTAAAAACTTCAAATTCAGGAAGGTAAACTCTTTTAGAATTTCCAAGAGCTCTTTCTTTATCAAAAACAAATGTTTGCCCAGCAACAAGTTCAGCTTGCTTATCTTTAAAATCTCCACATCTTAATTTTGGACCTTGTAGATCTGCCAATATACAAATTGGTCTTCTAAATTTATTTTCAACTTTTCTTATAATTTCATGTCTTTTTTTTATTTCGTCGTGTAAACCATGACTAAGGTTTAAACGAAAAACATCTACACCTTCTTCAAATAATCTAGATACCATCTCTTCAGTACTGGATGAAGGTCCTAATGTTGCAACAATTTTGACATTTCTGTTTCTTCTTAAGCCTTTAGCCATTGAGTTTTAATCCATTTTTGACTACTCTGTTTTGGAGAATAGTTGAATTTTTTTTTTAATTAACAATTTTATAATTTATGATACATAAAGCCAAATGTTGTGATAAATTGGCATCTAATTATGCATATATCTTTGTTGAGATATATAGTAACAGCTTGTAAAATAAAAATCTATGAGACTTTTAAATGAAAAAAAATAATGAATCATTAGAAGCAGCAACCTTTAGAAGGCTACTTAATCATCTTTCAAATAGAACCGATGTTCAGAATTTGGATCTAATGGATCTTGCTGGATTTTGTAGAAATTGTTTATCTAGATGGTATAGCGAGGAGGCAAAAAAACAAGGTCTCAGTATAGATAAAGATGATGCAAGAGAGTTGATTTATGGTATGCCTTATGAAAAGTGGAAAGGTAAATTTCAACTAAAAAGGAATTCACATTATATAGAAAAAGTAATGAAAAAAAATGAAAAAGAAAATTCAGACTAATTCTTTTTTTACATTATTAATATATAATTGACGCAACCCTAAGGTATGCTTTCCTGGAGATCCATCACCAATCTTGCAGTCATCAATTTCAACTACTGGCATTATAAAAGTAGTGGATGAACAAGAAAAAGCTTCTCTTGCATCTTTTATATCTTCAATGGTAAATGGTTTTTCTTTAACAACAAAATTGGCATTTTTGGAATATTCTAAAATTGATTTTCTTGTAATACCAGGAAGGATCTGAGGAGAAAGAGAATTTGTAATAAGTGTCCCATTTTTTGATAATATAAAAGTATTGTTAGAACTTCCTTCAGTGACAAAATTATTTTTTACGAACCAGACGTCATCTTTTCCTTTATCTAGTGCTTTTTGTTTCATCATTGAAGCATAAAGTAATTGAACAGTTTTTATATCTGCTCTTCCCCACCTAAGATCAGGGCAGGAAATAACTTTAGCACCACAAAATAATTTTTGATTATTAATTATTTTTTTTTGTTGTGTGAAAAGAACGATAGTTGGTTCTACTTCTGAAATTGGAAATGCAAAATCACGCTCAGCTCTACCCCTGGATATTTGTAAATAAACTAAACCCTCAGTGATATTGTTCTGTTCAATAAGTTTTCTATGGATAAATAAAAGTTCATCATTTGTTTTTGTAAAATCGATATTTAATTCTTTTAAACTATACCTCAGTCTATTTAAATGTCCTTCCCAAGAGACTAATTTTTTATCAATAACTGCTGTTACCTCATAAACTGCGTCACTAAATAAAAATCCCCTGTCAAAGATTGATATATGTGCCTCTATGTCAGGAAGAAATTTTCCGTTTAAATAAACTAATCTTGGCATTCTATTATTTAAAAATTTATTATTTGTCTAAACTTAAATTAATTAATATTATTTAAATAATATAGTTATTAAAACTTAATAAATATATTGCTATAATACTCAAGTTTTAAATTATGAGGAACAAATTTTTTATGCAAGAAGAAGTTGTTATATTATCCGGATCCAGAACAGCAATTGGTAGTTTTGGAGGATCACTTAAATCAGTTTCACCAATTGAACTTGGAACAGTGGTTTCAAAAAAAGCACTTGAAATTTCAGAGGTTGATAAAAATGAAGTTGGTCAAGTTGCTTTTGGTCATGTTATTAATACAGAACCTAAAGATATGTATCTTTCTAGAGTTGTAGCGTTAAATTCAGGTTTACCAAAGAGCGTTGCTGCTATGAATGTGAACCGTTTGTGTGGATCTGGATTACAAGCAATCGTATCTGTCATACAAAGTTTAACATTAGGTGATTCTAATTTTGGTCTAGCAGGTGGTTCAGAAAATATGAGTAATTCACCCCACATTTTAAAATCTAACAGGTGGGGTAAAAGAATGGGTGACACTACTGTAGAAGATATGATGCTCGGAGCATTAAATTGTCCATTTGGTACAGGTCATATGGGAGTTACTGCAGAAAATGTTGCTAGCGAATATGGAATTTCAAGAGAAGATCAAGATAGCTTTTCTTTAGAAAGTCAATTAAGAGCCTCAAATGCATTAGAAAAGGGTTATTTTAAAAATCAAATCGTAGATATTAAAGTCAGAAAAAATATATTTAACGTTGATGAGCACCCAAAAGAAACAGATGCAGAAAGTCTTAAAGGCTTAAATTCAGTTTTTATGGAAAATGGAACAGTAACTGCAGGTAACTCGTCTGGTTTAAACGATGGAGCTGCTGCATTAGTTCTTAGTACCGCCGCAGCTGCTAAATCAAACGGATTAAAAGTTAAGGCAAAAATATTAGGATATTCACATTCAGGCGTAAGACCTGAGGTAATGGGAATAGGCCCTATAATAGCTGTTAAAAAACTTTTGGATAGAACTGGCTTATCTGAAAAAGATTTTGATGTTATTGAAAGCAATGAAGCATTTGCTGCTCAAGCGTGTGCTGTTTCTAAAGAATTGAACCTAAACTATGAAAAAGTTAATCCAAATGGAGGAGCAATTGCATTGGGACATCCTATTGGAGCAACTGGAGCAATCTTGACAATTAAAGCCTTACATGAATTAGAAAGAATTGATGGTACTTTAGGTTTAATAACAATGTGCATTGGAGGCGGACAAGGTATAGCTTTAGCAATTGAAAAAGTTTGAATTTTATCCATTCTTAAGAAAAAAAATCTTAATCTCTTCTCTGAATAAATGTGGTTTTTCAACATGGGGCCAATGTCCTGAATTTGTAATTTTTTTCAGGTTGAAATTAGGGAAAAATTTCTTGATCTCAGGATGATGGGATACATTTATGTAATTAGAGTTTTGACCTTTAATAAATAAAGTCTTACCTAGAAATCTATTTTGAATGGGAGGAAAAGACATAATATGGTGTATATTTTTTTTTAAAGCATCTAAGTTAACTAACCAACTATAATTATTATTGTCCTCTCTAAAAAGGTTCTGTAGTAAAAATGACCTTATATTTTTATCAACTATCTTACTTTCTAACTCAAGGTCTGCATCCTTTCTAGATTGAATTTTAGTCAAATCAATTCTCTGTAAAATTTCTATATAGTTAACAAATTCAGAATTTAAATAATTTACAGGACTGATATCAACAACAATTAATTTGTCAAAAATTTCTGGGTATGAAAGACAAGCATACATAGCTGCTTTACCACCCATTGAATGTCCCAGTATAGTTACTTTTTTTGAAGAGTTTTTACATAATTCAACTAAATCCCTAGCCATAGATAAATAATCATGATTATCAGACCAAAATGAAGATCCATGATTTCTTAAATCTACAACTATTACTTCAAGATTAAGATTTTCACTTAAAAATTTAGCTGTATTCGTCCAATTTTTTTTTGAACCAAAAAGACCATGAGCTATAATTAAATATTCATTATATTTTTGATTTGAAAAGCGAGTAAAGCTAAGCATGGGATATATCAATAAACAGATTTTTTATCACCAAGCTTGCTCATAAATATTTTGTATATCTTTTTGTGTAAGACCTAGTGGATTATTTATCAACAATCTTTCTTGTTTAATTGCTTCAATAGACATTTCCCTACATGCTTTTTTCGGAATTCCGAGTTCTCTTATTTTGGTAGGTAAATTTAACCTTTTTGACAAATTTATAAATTCATTAATGAATGCTATAGATTTATCTTGAGTATTTTTAATATACTTTATTTGAGGAAATATTATGTCCGATAAATAAAGATATGAATTTTTTGTTTCTTCATCTTTCATATTAAATGTAAGAACATAAGGTAAGATTAATGCATTAGATAATCCATGCGTAATTTTATATTTACCTCCAAGGGGGTAGGCCAAAGCATGTACTGCAGCAACTGGTGAATTTGCAAATGACATCCCTGCCATTAATGAACCTAGTAACATTTTGTTTCTAGATTCTTCATCATTTTTACCATTTCGAACGGCTTGAATAATTGAACCCCCAATTAGATTAAGGGCTTTTTCAGCTAATGCTTTTGAGATTGGATTATTATTTGCACTTTTAGAGGTATAAGCCTCAATAGCATGAACCATAGCGTCTATTCCGGTACTAGCAGTAGTTTTAGATGGAAGATCAACAGTTAAAAGTGAATCTAATACAGCTAAATCTGGAATTATAACTTTAGATGATACACCTTTTTTTTCATAGTTTGATAAAGTTATTATAGATATTGGCGTTACTTCAGAACCTGTTCCAGAAGTTGTAGGTATTAAAGCAAGTGGTAATCTTGGGCCTACAACATTATTGACTCCCCAAATTTCATCTATTTTATCATTTGACCCTAACAACAAAGCAGTCAACTTTGCTACATCCATTGGAGATCCACCTCCAAAACCTAATATGCCAGTAGTTAAAAAAATTGTTGCTTCTTCAATTGCTGCTTCTAAATTTTCAATTGAAGGGTCTTCTTTTACATCATCATAAATTTTGATTTTTGCTCCAAAAGATAAAAGCTGATCTACCAAAGGTTTATATAATCCTATCCTAGACAATAAAGGATCTGTAACTATAAGTATTCTAGGCCCTAATATTTTCTTTATTTCAGCTGCAGAGGATAATAATATGTTAGAACCAAAACGAACATTAGGTGTAGTATTGAAATTAAAATTATATAATTCACTCATCAAATCAATTAAAGCATATACATATTTAATAATCAATTAAGTAACGTCTCATTTGATTTTCTTTCGTTTTAGATTAAAAAATTTGATTTCATATTTACTTGTCATAAAAATAAAATTATTTAATAAAATTAATAAATTTTTATAATATGGAGGTTTTTAAAGATGAATAAAAAACCTAGGAAAGTTGTTTTAGCTTATTCAGGTGGTTTAGATACTTCCATAATTTTAAAATGGCTCCAGTTGAATTATAATTATGAAGTTGTGACTTTTACTGCAGATTTAGGACAAAAAGAAGAACTTGAACCTGCAAGGGAAAAAGCTCTTCTTTTAGGAGTAAAACCTGAAAATATATTTATTGAGGACCTTAGAGAAGAGTTTGTAAGAGACTTTGTTTTTCCTATGTTTAGATCAAATACGTTATATGAAGGTCAGTATTTACTTGGAACTGCAATTGCAAGACCATTAATTTCAAAAAAGCTAATTGAAATCGCTAACAGAGTTAATGCAGACGCTGTTTCTCATGGAGCTACAGGAAAAGGTAATGACCAAGTAAGATTTGAGCTGTCTTGTTATGCATTAAATTCAAATATTAAAATAATTAGCCCCTGGAGAGAATGGGATTTAAATAGTAGAAGTAAATTACTAGAGTTCGCAGAAAAAAACCAGATACCTATCTCAAAGGACAAGAAAGGTGAAGCTCCATTTTCAGTTGATGCTAACATTCTACATACATCATCTGAAGGTAAGGTATTAGAGGATCCCTCAGAAATTGCACCAGAATATGTTTTTCAAAGAACTTGTTCTCCAGAAAATGCCCCAGAAAATGCAGAGGTTATTAAAATACAGTTTGAAGCAGGAGATATGATTGCAATTAATGAACAAAAAATGAAAGGACATGATCTGCTAGAAAAATTAAATCAATTAGGTAGTAAACACGGCATCGGAAGATTAGATCTTGTTGAGGGTAGATTTATTGGAATGAAGTCTAGAGGAATTTATGAAACTCCTGGTGGCACTATTTTGCTTGAAGCTCATAGGGCAATAGAAAGTATTACATTAGATAGAGGAGCTTCTCACTTGAAAGACGAATTAATGCCGAAATATTCTGAACTTATATATAATGGGCTTTGGTATTCTCCTGAAAGAGAAATGTTACAATCTCTTATCAATACCAGTCAGAAATACGTGGAAGGTGAAGTTACTCTTAAACTATATAAAGGAAGTGTCAAATCAATAGCAAGACAATCAAAACAAAGCCTGTATTCAGAAAAACAAGTCACATTTGAAGATGACGAGGGTATATTCAACCAAGGAGATGCTTCCGGTTTCATTAAATTAAATGCTTTAAGGTTAAAGTTATTAGCACAAAGAAATTTAAAAAATACTAATAGTGATTAAAATTATTTCTTATAATTGTTTGTATAGCAAATATTCCAAATAACAAAATTGCAGGTGCCAAATCAAATCCAATAGTATTAGGTAAAAAAGATCTTATCCTCGAATATAATGGCTCTAATACATTTCTAATTGATAGCCAAATTTGCGACACAATTTGATTCCTTTGGTCGAGGATTCTAAATTGAATAAGTAAAGACATTACAACATCAATAATCACAAGCCATGTAATTATATTTAGCAAAGCAGATATTATTTGAATTAGTGAAACCATTTGTATATCTATATAATATATATTCTATTTATCTTTATAACTTATAAACCTAAATATAATAAACTAAAGTGTATATGATCCATATCTACTAAATATAATTTTGATAGCTATATCTAAAATGCAAAAGGATTTGTTTTTATTAACTGTATTTTTATATTTAATTCCTTTCTTCACATATTCAATAACCACAAATAAATGGGAAATAAATTTATTAGGATCTAAGTTGATCACATATGAAGATAATAATTTTGGGGGCATTTCAGGTATTACATTATCAGAAAATGGTGAAAATTTTATACTAATAAGTGATAAATCTCATTATTTCCAAGGGAAAATAGTTAGAGACAATTTACTCAAAATAATTGATTTTGAAATATTAGATCAGGGTCAACTTTTTAGCAGCAAAAAAGAAAAATTAACCGGAAGAAATATTGACAGTGAATCAATCGTCAGAAGTAAAGGCAATGGATTTTATATATCATTCGAATCAAATAATAGAGTCATGTATCATGAAGATTTAAATGGACCAGGTAAGTTTTTACCAAAACATCCAGATTTTGATAAACTTTTATTTAATGATGGAATTGAAGCTCTTGCAATTAAAGAAAATGGGGAACTTTTTGCTATTCCTGAATTACCTCCTAAAGGAAAAGAAAGCCATCCTATTTACAGATTTCATAATAATAAGTGGTCTATAATTGATGAAATCAAAATTAACCAAGACTTTAAAGTAGTTGATGCAGAAATGATTGATGATGGAAACTTGATAACTCTTGAAAGAAAATTCTCATTTTATGATGGATTTAAAATTAGATTAAGAAGGATCATAATTGAAGAAAACACCATTATAAATTCAGAAATATTATTGGAAAGTTTACCTTGGGAGTATTATAATTTTGAAGGTTTAAGTAAGTGGAAAGATAATAATGGCCAAATTTATCTTACATTAATTTCAGATAATCAGTTTTCACCATTGCTAGAAACTGAGGTAAGAGAATTCCTCTTAAAAAAATAAAAATACTAAGAAAGGAAAAAGGGATGGGCATTGAAAATCTAGAGAATATTATCAATAAAGCATGGGATAATAAAGATACTATTTCCACAAATACAGTTGGAGATGTAAAAGAATCAATTCTTGAAACATTAGACCTTCTTGGAACTGGTAAAATAAGAGTGGCAGAACCAATTGAAGATAATAAATGGAAAGTGAACCAATGGGCAAAAAAAGCTGTTTTATTAAGTTTTCGTTTAAAAGATATGAGCTTACAGCCTGGAGGCCCACAAAATTCTAATTGGTGGGATAAAGTTGATAATAAATTTTTAAATTGGACGGAAGACGACTGGAAAAAATGTGGATTTCGAGCAGTTCCTAATTGCATTATACGTAAATCTGCTTTTATAGCGCCTGGTGTAGTATTAATGCCAAGTTTTGTAAATTTGGGAGCTTATGTTGATGAAGGTACTATGGTTGATACCTGGGCTACTGTTGGCTCTTGTGCACAAATCGGTAAAAATGTTCACTTGTCTGGTGGAGTTGGAATTGGTGGTGTACTAGAACCAATGCAAGCTTCTCCAACAATTATTGAAGATGGTTGTTTTATAGGCGCAAGATCTGAAGTAGTAGAAGGATGTATAGTTAGAAAAGGAGCAGTTATAGGGATGGGTGTATTTATTGGAAAATCAACTAAAATAGTGATAAGAGAAACTAATGAGATAATTTATGGAGAAATTCCTCCCTATTCAGTAGTAGTACCGGGTTCTCTTCCCTCTGATAAGGGAGGGCCAAACCTTTATTGTGCTGTTATAGTTAAACAAGTTGACGAAAAAACAAGGTCTAAAACTTCTATTAATGATTTACTAAGAGATTAATTTTTAAAATATTAATATGAATTCAATCAATTTAACTTCTCAGCTAATCAAATGCCATTCTGTTACTCCTAAAGAAGCAGGAACTTTTAAAGTAATAAAAAACCTATTCAAAGATACTGATTTTAAGATTCATGAGATTAACAAAAATGGAATAAAAAATCTTTTTTTAAGATGGGGATCAAAAAATTTACCTACCTTTGGATTTTCTGGACATATTGATGTTGTTAATCCTGGTGAAATTAGTGACTGGAAATCAAATCCATTTTCTGGAGAAATTATAGGTGAGGAAATTTACGGTCGAGGATCTGTAGACATGAAATCAGCTGTTGCAGCATTTTGTACTGCAGCAATTAGTGTTAGTCAAAAAACTCCCCCTATATTTTCTATAGTACTATTAATCACATCTGATGAAGAAGGTAAGGCCATAGATGGTACAAAAGCAATATTAGAGTGGATGGATAAAAAAAATGAACGTATTGATTTTTGTATTGTTGGAGAACCAACCTGCCCTGAAAAATTTGGGGATATGATAAAAATTGGAAGAAAAGGTTCACTTACAGGATATTTTTCAATTCTAGGCAAACAAGGTCATTCTGCTTATCCACATTTAGCTATTAATCCAATTCATGCTAGTATGGAACTCATAAATTTATTTACAAAGAAACCTCTTGATAATGGTTCTAAATTTTTTGAACCATCTACCTTAGTAACCACATCTATATCAACTACAAATAAATCAAATAATGTTATACCTAAAAATGTAGAAATGATTGTTAATATAAGATTTAATGATAAACACACTGGAAAAAAAATTAGTGATTGGTTAAAGCATTGTACTAAAAAAATTGAGTATTTAACAAAAACAAAAATTAATATCAAAATTAATATTTCAGGGGAGCCCTTTTTTTCTAAACCAGGTTATTTGGCTAAATTAGTTAAAAAGTCAGTTAAAAAATATACTGGTATATCTGCAAATTTTTCTACAACTGGTGGAACATCTGACGCAAGATATATTATTAAAAAATGTCCAGTAGTTGAATTTGGTTTAGTTGGCAAAAAGATGCATGCTGTTGATGAATCTGTTCAAACATCGCAAATAACAGGTTTAGAAAATATTTATTCAGATATACTTAATAAATTTTATATAGACGTAAAAAAAGATAGGAAATGATATGCTAGAAAGACTTAATCACGTAGCAATAGCAGTTACTGATTTAAAGTCTGCGGCAAATACTTACAGAGATATATTAGGTGCTAAGGTTGGAGAGCCTTTAGATCAACCAGAGCATGGAGTAACTGTTGTTTTTATAGAATTACCCAATACAAAAGTTGAATTAATTACTCCACTTGGAGAAAATAGTCCTATTCTTAATTTTTTAAATAAAAATAAAAATGGGGGAATACATCATATATGTTACGAAGTGAAAAATTTGGAATTGTCTATGAATATTTTAATGAAAAATAACTATAAAATAATTGGGGATAATCCCAAAATAGGAGCACACGGAAAACCCGTAATTTTTTTACACCCATCTGGTTTTGATGGCACTTTAATAGAATTACAAGAGGAGTGAAATTACTAAGTTATGACAATAACAGCATCTTTAGTTCTTTTTGCAGTATTTTGGTTTCTTATTTTATTTATAATATTGCCTTTAAATATTAAAACGCAACAAGAAGAGGGTAAAAGATCGTATGGGACTCCAACCTCCGCACCCATAAATGCAAATATAAAAAAGAAGATGATTTTAGTAACATTATTATCTTCAATTATATGGTTAATTTCGATGGTGCTAATATATATTATTTTTTTGGTATGAATAAATAAATGTGAAAATAATACGTTAATTTTTATTTGAAATACGAAATCTTTTCATCTAAAGAAGGCCTTGGTCTATCAGGATTTATTACTTCATAACTTCCAACATATATATAACCTGCAACAAATTCATTTTTAGTATTATTAAAAGCTAATTCACCAAATTTTTTATCATTAGCCATCCAACCAGTTAACCAATTTGCTCCCCAGCCCTTTACAAGAAAATTGTTTAATATATTCATACATAATGCACCACAAGATAAGGTTTGTTCAATTTTAGGAATTTTTGAACTAATAGATGGAGAACAAATTACTGCTAAAATAATTGGGGTCCCCAATATATTAGCTATATTTTTTTCAATTTTCAAAGGATCTATATCTATTTCTTTTCCTCTTTTTTCTATTATGGAAATAAAGTCTTTTTTGTGATCACCTGAAATTAATACTATTCTCCAAGGCTCAAGTTTACCATGATCAGGAACTCTGAGAGCGTTTTTTAAAATTCCCATAGTTTGATTATGGTTTGGACCAGGATAATTTAAATTTTTTACAGAGATTGATCTTCTAGATGAAAAAAAAGCAGAAATATCTTTGATTTGTTTCATAAATTTAAACCCTTAAATTAAGACTCTGTTTCAATTAACTTTACGTTTAGTTCTCTAAGCTGTTGATTAGATGGAATACTAGGAGCATTCATCATAACATCTTCTCCCCTTTGGTTCATAGGAAACATTATTACTTCTCTAATATTTTCTTCTTCAGCTAATAACATTATCATCCTATCAATACCTAGTGCACATCCACCATGTGGTGGTGGACCAAATTTTAAACCTTCTGTAATCCCCTGAAATTTAGAAGAAACTTCATTTTTTGAATAACCTGCAAGCTCAAATGCCTTATATAAAGTATCTAATTCATGGTTTCTTATTGCTCCAGATAATAGCTCATAACCATTACATGCAAGATCATATTGATAACCTTTAACTTTAAGTGGGTCACCCGTCAGGGCATTTATTCCTCCCTGAGGCATTGAAAAAGGATTATGTGAAAAATCAATGGTATCTTCCTCTTCAACCTTTTCGTACATAGGAAAATCAACAATCCATGCAAATGCAAATACATCTTCATTAATAAGTTTTAGTTGATTACCAATATGAATTCTAGCCCTTGCAGAAAAAGCATCAAAATTAGAAGGTTTTCCACCAAGAAAAAAAGCTGCATCACCAATATTCAAATTCAACTGCTTCCTAATAATTTCGGATTTTTCCTCACCAATATTTTTTGCTAAAGGACCGGCAGCATTAATTTTTCCGTCTACTTCTCTCCAAAAAATATAACCCATTCCTGGTAAACCTTCTTTTTGGGCATAGGAGTTCATTCTATCACAAAAATTTCTGCTACCACCTCCAGGTGCTGGGATAGCTTTTATTTCAGTTCCATGGTTTTTTAATATATCTGCAAAGACCGCAAAACCTGAGTCCCTAAAAATATCACTTACAATTTGCATTTTAATCGGGTTACGCAAATCAGGTTTATCACATCCATACCATAACATTGAATTCTCATATGAAATTAACGGCCATTCTGATTCTACTTTTTTAGTTCCTGCATACTGTTTAAAAATGTTTTCAATAACTGGTTTAACTGTATCTAGAACATCTTTTTGACTTACAAAACTCATTTCGATATCAAGCTGATAAAAATCAGTAGGAGATCGATCTGACCTCGGATCTTCATCCCTAAAACACGGTGCTATTTGAAAATATTTATCAAATCCACCCATCATTATTAATTGTTTAAATTGTTGGGGTGCTTGAGGCAGTGCGTAAAATTTACCTTTGTTTAGTCGACTTGGAACCAAAAAATCTCTAGCTCCTTCTGGAGAAGAAGCTGTCAAAATTGGAGTTTGAAATTCATTAAATCCAATTTTCCACATTTCTTGTCTAATTGAAGAAATCACATTGGATCGAAGTACCATATTTTTGTGTAGACCATCTCTCCTTAAATCTAAGAATCTATATTTAAGTCTAGTTTCTTCTGGATATTCTAAATCTCCAAATACAGGTATTGGTAAGTCATCAGCTTTCGTTAAAATTTTTGTAGTTTCAATAAATACTTCAATTTCACCAGTACTTAAATTTCTATTAATCAATTCATGATCTCTTAATTTAACTTTCCCAATAATTTGAATACACCATTCTGATCTTAACTTTTCTGCAGTTACAAAATCTTTACTATCGGGATCTATTACTACTTGTGTAATTCCATAATGATCTCTTAAATCAATAAAAAGTACACCTCCATGATCTCTTATTCTATGAACCCAACCAGAAAGGATAACTTTCTTATCTACATCCTTCACTGATAGTTCATTACAATTATGAGTTCTATATACTTCCATAATTTGCCTCTAGACAATTCAAATTAAATCTCTTCTCAATTAATAGAAAGATATTAAAGGGTAAACCCTAAATATGATTAATTAAGTTTCATATTGTTATAAAACAACGATTTTTTTAATTTATACTTGCCTAATTTACATCAAACTGACAAATAATGAATTAAAAAATTAAAATGCCTAAAAGAAATGATATTTCATCTATATTAATAATTGGTGCTGGCCCAATAGTTATAGGTCAGGCTTGTGAATTTGATTATTCTGGAACACAGGCTTGCAAAGCTCTCAAGGAAGAGGGTTATCGAGTAATTCTGATTAATTCCAACCCTGCTACTATAATGACAGACCCAGAGATAGCAGACTCAACTTATGTTGAACCTATAAATACTGAAACGGTTGAGAAAATTATTAAAAAAGAAAAGCCATGTGCCATACTTCCGACAATGGGAGGCCAAACTGCCCTTAATGTTGCAATAGAACTTGAGATAAAAGGAATATTAAAAAAAGAAAATGTTAAGTTAATTGGTGCCACAAAATCTGCAATAGAAAAAGCTGAAGATAGAAAAAAATTTAGAAATTGTATGGAAAAATTAGGTATCAAGTATCCCAAATCTGTTATAATTGAAAAATTTGATGATGCTGAAATTGCCTTAAATAAAATTGGTTTACCTGCTATTATAAGACCAGCATTTACTCTAGGTGGAGCTGGTGGGGGAATTGCTTATAATATTAAAGATTTCTTTCAAATTTGTAAAAATGGTTTGGAAATTTCTCCTGCAAACCAAGTATTAATAGATGAAAGTCTTTTAGGATGGAAAGAATTTGAATTAGAAGTTGTAAGAGATCAAAAAGATAATGCCATAATTATATGCTCTATTGAGAATTTTGATCCTATGGGAGTTCATACTGGTGATAGCATTACAGTTGCACCAGCTCTTACTCTCACTGATAAAGAATATCAAAAAATGAGAACGGACTCTATAAGAATTTTAAAAGAAATTGGTGTAGAAACAGGAGGATCTAATGTTCAGTGGGCTATAAATCCGAATGATGGAAGAATGGTTGTTATTGAAATGAATCCCAGAGTATCCAGATCGTCAGCTCTTGCTTCAAAAGCTACAGGTTTTCCAATTGCCAAAATAGCTGCAAAACTAGCTATAGGTTATACTCTTAACGAATTGCAAAATGACATAACTGGTACTACACCTGCTAGTTTTGAACCTTCTATTGATTATGTTGTAACAAAAATACCAAGATTTACATTTGAAAAATTTCCTGGAACTTCATCAGAATTGGGCAGTTCAATGAAATCTGTTGGGGAAGTGATGTCCATTGGAAGATCTTTTCATGAAAGCCTTCAAAAAGCACTTACTTCACTAGATATTGGCTTATCAGGTTTAAATGAAGTGGATATACCAAAAGATTCTTTAGGCATGATAAATATTTTGTCGAAACAGAACCCCCAACGTATCCTTCAGATTGCACAGGCAATTCGTAATGGCATGGAATTATCTCAAATAAATGAAATCACCAAAATAGATATGTGGTTTTTAGAACGAATAAATGAAATAATCGAAGTTGAAAATTATATTAAGAAAAATAAATTACCAAATCATAAAGATGAATTATTTTATATAAAATCTTTAGGTTTTACTGATGAGAGATTAAGTATGCTATCATCATTAAAAGTAGAAGATATTTATAACTTGAGGAAATCTAAAAACATTCATGCTATTTTTAAAAGAGTAGATACTTGTGCAGGAGAATTTAGATCGAATACGTCATACATGTATTCGACGTATGGACCTAATGAAAATGAAAAAAATAATTGTGAGTCCAATCCAAGTAAAAATAAAAAAATTATAATTTTAGGTGGTGGACCTAATCGAATTGGGCAAGGAATAGAATTTGATTACTGTTGTTGTCATGCTTGTTTTGCACTTTCCAAAGAAGGCATTGAGACAATTATGATTAATTGTAATCCTGAAACTGTGTCAACTGATTATGATACATCTGATAGACTTTATTTTGAACCTTTAACAGTTGAACATGTAATGGAAATAATTGTTAAAGAAAGATTAAATGGGAATTTATTAGGCATCATTATTCAACTAGGTGGACAAACACCTTTAAATCTTTCTAAATCTCTAAAAAAATATAAAATTCCTATAATTGGAACCAGCCTAGAATCAATAGATATTTCAGAGGATCGAGAAAAATTTAAAAGATTACTAAATAACATAGGCCTTCAGCAACCAAAAAACGGAGTCGCTAGATCAGAAGAAGAATCTATTAATATTGCAGCCAAAATAAATTATCCTGTAGTCATTAGACCTTCCTATGTAATAGGAGGTAGAGCAATGGAAATAGTTTTTAATGAAATTCATTTAAAAAAATATATAAATCACGCTGTAAAGGTAACAGGTGAAAATCCGATATTAATTGATAGTTTTATAAGTGATGCGATAGAAATAGATGTAGATGCTATATCAGACGGTGAAAAAGTAACAATAGTAGGGGTAATGCAACATATAGAGGAAGCGGGAATTCATTCTGGGGATAGTGCTTGCTGTTTACCACCACACTCTTTGGGTGAGGCAATAATTTCAAAAATAAAAAAACAAAGCGTTTTGCTAGCAAAAGAGCTTAAAGTAAAAGGTTTAATTAATATACAATTTGCGGTACGAGAAAAAGATATTTATGTTCTTGAAGTAAATCCTAGAGCATCTAGAACACTCCCATTTGTTTCTAAAGTTATAGGCAAACCAGTACCTGGAATAGCGTCATTAATAATGGCAGGAATTGCAAAAAATACACTTCTTGATCCTAAAATAAATTTCTTTGCAGTAAAAGAAGTAGTATTACCCTTTAATAAGTTTCCAGGTACAGACATTTTATTAGGCCCGGAAATGCGCTCAACTGGTGAGGTGATGGGAATAGATAAAAGTTTTGCTAAAGCATATTTAAAATCACAAATCGCGGCTGGAATAAAATTACCCAAAAAGGGGACTGCTTTTATCTCAGTTAAAGGAAAAGATAAAAACACAAAACTTTTAGAAATTTGTCAAATAATTGATAATTTAGGTATTAAGATTTTAGCAACTAGTGGAACAGCAGAATTTCTTTTGAGAAATAATATTAAAGTTAAACTAGTAAAAAAAGCCTATGAGGGTAGGCCTAATATTATTGATTTACTGAATGATAACAAAATTGATTTGGTTATTAATACTACTGAAGGACTTCAATCTATAGAAGATAGTAAAGGGATTAGAATTTTGGCATTAGAAAAAAATCTTTCTTACTATACTTCTATTTCGGGAGCATGGGCAGCCGCACATTCTATGGAATATCATAATGAAAAAAATCTTTCAATTATATCTCTTCAGGAATTGAATAAACTAGATCACATAAATTAAAAAGAATAAAATGGCAAAGCTATACTTTTATTATTCTACAATGAATGCAGGTAAATCAACTATCTTGTTACAAGCTGCTTATAACTATAGAGAAAGGGGAATGGAACCATTCTTAATAACTGCAAAATTAGATAATAGAGCTGGATATTCTAAAATTGTAAGTAGAATTGGAATTGAGGAGAAAGCACATCTTTTTGATACCCAAGATAACTTGTTTTTAATGATAAAAAAAACTGTAGAAAAAAAAAAATTGAATTGCATACTCTTAGATGAAGCACAATTTTTATCAAAAAAACAAGTTTGGCAACTTGCAAAAGTAGTTGATAATCTCAATATCCCAGTTTTGTGCTATGGTTTAAGAGTTGATTTTCAAGGCGAACTATTCCCAGGGTCACTTGTACTTTTGTCAATAGCTGACGAAATGAGAGAAATAAAAACAATTTGTCATTGTGGAAAGAAAGCTACCATGGTTGCACGTTTAAATGAAGAAGGTAAAGTAATTACAAAAGGACAACAAATCCAAATTGGTGGAAATGAAAGTTACATTTCACTTTGTAGATTGCATTGGTGTGAAGAAATAGAAAATGCTAATATAAACGACTACCAATCTTAGTATCTTGGTCTGGAACTAATAAAACTACTCCTTTCTCCTTTATATCAGGAACACCTAATACTAAAACTTCAGAGATAAAATTTCCAATTTGTCTTGGCTTTAGGTTCATTACGGCTAGAACTTTTTTACCTATCAATGCTTGTGGCTTATAGTGATCAGTAATTTGAGCTGAGGATTTCTTTTCTCCTATAATTGGGCCAAAATTTATCCACAATTTAATCGCTGGTTTTCTTGCCTCAGGATATGGTTCTGCTCTTGTAATTTCTCCAACTCTCATTTCAACATTCTGAAAAGCATCAAAGTCTATGAAATTCAACATTTTTCCTTCCAAGTAATTAATTCAATTTTTTGCTAAAATTTTACTTCTTTTATGAGCAGCAAATACAGCACTTTTTATTATTCCGTGCCATCCATTTTTTTCATCCATTAAAATATTTAAGGCTGCTTGAGTAGTGCCATTAGGACTAGTTACATTTTCTCTCAATTTAGAAGGTGTTTTATCACTATTATTAGCCAGAAGACCCGCACCGACAATTGTTTGTAAAACAATTTTCTTTGATATTTGTTCAGATAGACCTAATTCTTTGCCAATTTCAATAACTGTTTCTGCAAAATTGAAAATATAAGCTGGACCTGAACCTGATATCGCAGTTACTGCATCTATTTGACTTTCTTTTTCAAGAATAACTGTTTTTCCTAAATTATTAAAAAGTTTCTCAGTCCAATTAACTTGTGATAATGAAGAAAAACTATTGCCAATAATCGCAGATACTCCTTGTTCAATCGCTACTGGTGTGTTTGGCATGACTCTAACAACAGGATAGGGTACATCAAAAACTTTAGCAAAAAAATTAAAGTCCTTTCCAGCAATCACACTTATGACAAAAGATTTTTTTGAAAGGTCGATTTTGGTATCTAAAATAACTTTTTCTGCAACTTGAGGTTTTACAGCAAAAATACCAACATCTATTTTCCCTTCTATATTTGACGGATTTAGAAGGATTTTTTTTTCGTTATGTATTTTTTTTAGCCAATTAGAAGGATTTGGTTCTCGAATATAAACTTGCTTTAACATGTTATTGGCTTTCAACCAGCCCTTAAGCATTGCCTCACCCATGTTACCAGCACCTACAATCAAAACTTTATTCATTTTAATCACTCTTTTTAGTAATAGAATATACTAAATAAGAAATTCATTCTATCCAATTTTTTTTTGTGATTTAATTAAAACCAGATGGATGATTACAGGCTAACTTAATAGCTACATCAGGGCTTTCATTACCCCAAGATATTAGTTGAAATACAGGATAAAGCTCATCCATTATAGAAGTAGTTTCAAAAATAATCTCTTTTGTACGTTGGTTTTCAATTTCTAATGCATCTGTTCCTTTATATTGATTATGAAATACTAAGACTTGATCATTTTCACAAAAAGTAAAAAATCCTTCGCCACATCTTTCATTTGCAAGATTCAGTGTCCTATAAAAAGCCGTATTTTTATTTTTTGGTAAATTAAAGTTATATTCACAGGTCAATTTGAGCAATTGATCTTTTTCTAACCACAGAAAAGAATATAGATAATTTTTCCATATTCCTTCAACATAAAAAGAGGTAGAAAGAAAAGTGTCATTTACTAATTCCCAACTTTTAATTTGTGCCAAATGTTTAAATTTAGAAATTGGGTTAGCTTCAAAGTATGTTTTTAAATCTTCCTGAACATTCATAATTTGATTTTCTGTAAATTTACTAAAGAACAACTTATAGTAACTTATTTAAATTATAACACAAAATGTTGATAAGTTAAGTAAATTTTAATAGATAATTTAAATTTAAATTGGCTAATTTATTTATTTTTATTTGAAGTATTAGCTTTAATAGATCTTGTTTTAGGTTTGAGTGTATTTAATTCTTTTTTTAAGAAATGTAATTCGTTTTGCAATTCATAGTGCATTTCTTTTAGTACTTCATACTCTTCTCTTGTTACCAAACCTTTATCTGCTAAATACCGATCTAAAAGGCCTTTGACTGCATTTTCAATTTCTCCAGTGGCATTCTGAGCTAAACCAAATGCATTTGTAATAAGTTTTGATAAATCATCAATAATTTGATTTCTGCTTTGCATTTTGAATCCTATGATACTAGAATTTTCCAAAAAAAATAATAACTGATTATTAATTAATAATAAATAAATAAAAGACAAGAGATTAAAGTTCTTATGTATTTAAGATTTCCAGACTATTTAAATCCCAATGCTTTATCTTTTCAAATTTTTGATATTAATTTATCTCTTACTTGGTATTCTTTATCATATATATTCGGTATTATCTGTGCTTGGTATTTAATTTATTCTTTAACCAAAAAACAATCTCTCTGGCATGAAAAAAGTCCATTAAATACTAAAGATGTTGAAGATTTAATGACATACCTAATACTTGGAATAATATTAGGTGGTCGAATAGGTTATGTTTTGTTCTATAACCCTTCATTTTACATTAGTTCACCAATTAGTATCTTTTATTTGTGGGAAGGTGGTATGTCATTTCACGGAGGGTTCATTGGTGTGGTGTTAGGTGCCTTATATTACTGCATTAGAAATAAAATATCAATTTTACCTATGGGAGATATAATTGCTGTAAGTACACCTCCAGGTCTTTTTTTGGGACGTTTAGCTAATTTTGTAAATCAAGAACTTTGGGGAAAACCAACAACATTTTTTTTGGGTATGGAATTTACAAAAGTTCCAGCAAATATTTGTCCTAAAAATTGGGAATCAGAAATTTGCATTAGACACCCTTCCCAACTTTATGAAGCTGCTCTAGAAGGGTTATTTTTAGGTATAATTCTTTTAATTTTTGTTTATTTTTTTAAGTTATTTAAATATCCAGGAAGGATAATGGGAACTTTTTTCTTTGGGTATGGTTTAGCCAGAATTTTTGTGGAGTTCTTTAGAGAAGCTGATCCTCAGTATATTACAACAATAAATCCAAATGGATATATTTTAATGTTTTCACAAAACTTGGGGTTTTCAATGGGACAAGTACTTTCTTTACCAATGCTAGTAATTGGACTTATTTTTATTTTACTTTCATTCAAAAAAACAAACAAAAAAATTTCTTAATTTATGGAAAAAATTAATCTTAATAAATTGATCAAAGAGGCAATTTTAAAAAAAAAAGGGATAAGTTTATCTGAGTATATGAAAATGTGTATGACACATCCAAAATACGGATATTACACAAAACAATACCCCATTGGTTTCAAAGGAGATTTCATAACAAGCCCAGAAATATCTCAAATGTTTGGTGAGCTTATAGGACTATGGGTAGTTAAAGCTTGGATGGATCATAAAAAACCACCTGAATTTTCATTAGTAGAGTTAGGTCCTGGTAACGGAACATTAATGGAAGATATATTAAGAGCGACTAAAAGTATCTCAGAATTCCATAAAGCGTTAAAAATTACATTAATAGAAATATCACCTTCTTTGCAAAAATTACAAAAACAAGTTCTCAAAGGCTATACTATTAATTGGAAAAAAAATTTAAGTAACATACCCAACATCCCCACCATTATTATTGCAAATGAGTTTTTTGATGCCCTCCCCATAAAACAGTTTGTATTTAAAAAAAATGAATGGATGGAAATTATAGTATCTTTGAAGGACTACAATAATACAAAAAGTGACGAATTGTGCTTTGGACTAAAAAAAGTTATTACTTTGCCTCAAGAATTAAATTCTTTTAAAAAGAAAGAAAATCAAATTTATGAAATTTCTTCAGAAATTAAAAAAAACATAATATTTATATCTAAACACTTGAAAAAAAATTTAGGTGCTTGTTTGATTATTGATTATGGTAAAAATAATAACATAGGTAATACTTTACAATCAGTAAAAAATCACAAATATTCTGATCCACTTAAATACCAAGGAGAAAGCGATCTAAGTAGTTTGGTAAACTTTGAAGCTATAAAAAATTATTCAAAAGAATATAACTTAGTAGTTACAAATTTGATTAATCAAGGTGATTTTTTGAAATCTTTAGGAATAAAAGAGCGATTTATAGCTCTTTCTGAGAATATGGAAAAAGAAAAAATTGATATGCATGTTGCATCGTTAAAAAGACTGATTGATTATAATCAAATGGGAAAATTATTTAAAGTTTTAGGCATTAGAAATAAAAAATCTTCCCCACTTATTGGATTAGAGATCTAATGAAACCTTATCTAACAACACATTTGCTAAAAAAATTTAAACACGGTTTTTTTAATAGAACCGGTGGTTTATCAGATAAAGAATTTAAAAGTCTGAACTGTAGTTTTGGATATGGTGACAATAAAAATACAGTAGTTTCTAATAGGGCTTTAGTATCTCAACAAATGGGTATTAATTCTTCTAATCTAATCATTCTAAGTCAAATTCATTCATCAAAAGTAGTAGAAATAAAAGAAATAATAAAATCTGATTATATCAAGGCTGACTCTATGGTAACTTCAAAAAAAGGTATATGTCTAGGAATACTAACTGCAGATTGCGCACCTGTACTTTTTGGAGATTTTGAAAAAAAAATAATTGGCGCAGCACATGCTGGGTGGAAAGGTTTTTTTAAGGGTGTGATAGAAAATACAATAGAAAATATGATACAATTAGGAGCAAAATTAGAAAATATCTGTGTAGCAGTAGGCCCTTGTATTCAAAAAAAAAATTATGAGGTCGGAATAGAATTCTATAAAAAATTTATTGATAAAAATTCTTCATTCGAAAACTTTTTCTTTATTAATAAAAATAAAAAAATATTTTTTGATTTACCTGGTTCAATAACATTTGTACTTAATAGAAAAGGAATAGGTAAAATCCATTCTTTAAATAAGTGTACTTTTTCAGAGCAAGAAAAATATTTTTCACATCGCCGAAATCAAATAAATAATCTTGGTGATTGTGGTAGGATGATTTCTACAATAAAAATTTAAATTAAATTATGAAAAAAATGCGGGAAGTTAAATGCAAAAAAAAACAAAATTATTAATAATAGGATCTGGGCCTGCAGGATATACTGCAGCTATTTATGCTTCTAGAGCATTATTAGATCCTATACTTATTCAGGGAATACAACCAGGGGGTCAACTTACAATTACAACAGAAGTAGAAAATTGGCCGGGAGAAAAAGAGATCCAAGGTCCAGATTTAATGACTAATTTAGAAGATCATGCTAAAGCGGCTGGCACTAACATAATTAACAATACTATAGTGAAATTAGACCTAAAAAAATATCCATTTTTAGCTATATCGGATAATGGTAATGAATATGAAGCAGAATCTATTATTCTTGCAACTGGTGCTCAAGCTAAATGGCTAGGCTTAAAATCTGAAGACAAGTATAAAGGATTTGGAGTTTCTGCATGTGCTACATGTGACGGATTTTTTTTTAGAAATGAAATAATTGCTGTTATTGGTGGGGGAAATACTGCCGTGGAAGAAGCTTTGTTTCTTACTAAGTTTGCTAAAAAAGTAATATTAATACATAGAAGGGATACTTTAAGAGCAGAAAAAATACTCCAAGAGAGATTGTTCAATAATCCAAAAGTTGAAGTAATATGGAATAGTGAATTGAAAGAAATAATTGGAATTGATAGTCCTCTTTGTGTAGAAGCAATCAAAATAGAAAATCAAAAAAACAATAAAGAAATTGAAATTGCATGCAAAGGTGTTTTTATAGCTATAGGTCACGCACCATCAAACGAACTAATTTTAAATCAATTAGAAACACATAATGGAGGTTATGTAGTTACAAAACCAAATTCCACAGAAACTTCAATACCTGGTGTTTTTGCTGCTGGAGACATTACGGATTTCAAATATCGGCAAGCAGTAACAGCTGCAGGTATGGGATGTATGGCGGCTTTGGAAGCAGAAAAATTTTTGTCAGAGTAATAAATTTTTAATGAATTTTGATTTTTTAAAGTCTTAATTAATTATTAGAGTTAATTTTTATTGTTTTGACTTTAGGTTGTAAGTTTTTTCTCAATAATAAAACGTTAAGTAAACCATTTTCTAAACTTGCACCACTTACCTCAACTCCATCTGCTAATACAAATGTTTTTTGAAAATGTCTTGCAGCAATACCTCTATAAATGAATGTATTTTGATTAGTTTTTTCGACCTGCTTTCCTGATATGATAAGTTGCCTTTCTTCTAAGGTAATACTCAGTTCATCTTCACTAAATCCAGCTACTGCAAGTGTGATTTTGTAATGATTATCATCAGACAACTCTATGTTGTAAGGAGGAAACCCATCATTACTCGATTTAATAGTTTTTTCTAATATCCTATCTATCTGCTCAAAACCTAATAAAAAAGGATGTGCTGCAAATGATATTCTAGCCATTTAAAATTCCCAGTATTACTAATGAGGTATATTTGTAATAACAATAAATTCAATTGTATATATAATATAATAATTCGTATAGTAAATTCATAATTGATTGGTCAATAAAATATTTTGGGGAAAAAATGGAAAAAAAATTAGTTAGTGTAATTATGGGTAGCCAATCAGATTGGAAAACAATGAAATATGCTTGTGATGTGTTAGAAGAATTTAAAATTAAATACGAAAAAAAGATTATTTCAGCTCACAGAACACCTGACCGCCTTTTTAAATATGCCAAAAATACACAAAAAAAAAATATAAAAGTTATAATAGCCGGAGCTGGAGGCGCAGCTCATTTACCAGGAATGGTAGCATCAAAGACTTTATTACCAGTTATTGGAGTTCCTATATTATCATCTGCACTCTCAGGTATTGACAGTTTATATTCAATTGTGCAAATGCCAAAAGGCTGTCCTGTAGCAACAATGGCAATAGGAATCCCTGGAGCGATAAATTCATCAATTTTTGCGCTTTCAATTTTAGCACTAAATAATGAAAATATATCAAAGAAATTAAAAATTTGGCATAAAAAGAAAGTCTCAAAAGTTCCAATGGTTCCAAAAGATGAATAAACAAAGTAGATTGCCGTTAGGAAGTGTAATAGGAATCTTAGGAGGTGGCCAACTAGGTAGGATGCTTTCTTTGTCAGCTTCTCAATTGGGATTTAAAACTCATATATATGATCCAGATATTGATGCTCCTGCTAAACAGGTAACTAATTTATCAAGTACTTTTAAATATGATGATATAAATAATCTGAAAAATTTTGCAAAAAATGTTGATGTAATTACGTATGAATTTGAAAATATACCGTTGGATACTATAAGAGTATGTCAAGAAATTAAAAATGTATATCCTAATTCTAGATCTTTAGAAATATGTCAAGATAGAAAAAATGAAAAAAAATTCCTTAACAATATGGGAATCAAAACAGTTAAATTTGTTGTTGCATCATCGTATGAAAATATAATTGATGGGATAAAGCAACTTGGACTTCCTGTGGTAATTAAAACTAGTCGATTTGGATACGATGGGAAAGGTCAAAAGATAATACGCCAAAAAGATGAAATCGAAAAAGTTGCTTCACAATTTAATGATATACCTATCATCATTGAAGAAAAGATCGACTTTGAATTAGAAATGTCTGTTATTATTTGCCGCGACATGGACGGAAAGATATCCGCTTATGATCCTTCAGAAAATGTACATCAAAATGGTATATTAATAGAGTCAAAAGTACCTGCAAATATTAGTTTATCAATAGCGAGTGATGCTATTATTATAGCTAGTAAAATAATTCGAAATTTAGAATACATTGGAGCTATGGGAATAGAATTTTTCTTAACAAAGAGTAAACAATTACTAGTAAATGAAATGGCCCCTAGAGTACATAATTCAGGGCATTGGACGCAGAGTGGATGCATAATAAGTCAGTTTGAACAACACATAAGAGCCATCACGGGGAACTCAATAGGTGATGGAAAAAGACACTCAAACATATTGATGAAAAATATATTAGGTGAAGATATTTATAATATTAAATATGACAGTGAAAGTTCTCTAAACATCTACGGAAAAAATGAAGCAAAATTAAACAGAAAAATGGGGCACTCAAACATAATTAAATAAAAAAAGGGGCTAAAGCCCCTTTTTTCCCATTTAATTGAGTATGGGTTACATCATGCCACCCATGCCACCCATGCCACCCATATCTGGCATCGCAGGTGCTCCAGCAGCACCTTTCGGCTCAGGTTTATCTCCTACCATTGCCTCAGTAGTAACTAATAAACCTGCAATGGAGGCCGCATCTTCTAGTGCAGTACGAACAACTTTTGCTGGGTCTATTACACCAAACTTAAACATATCACCATATTCTTCTGTTTGTGCATTAAATCCATGAGTATCATCTTTACTTTCACGAATTTTACCAGCAACTACTGCCCCATCTACACCAGCGTTTTCAGCAATTTGCCTCAATGGAGCTTCTAAAGCTCTTCTTATTATGTTAATTCCGGCTTCTTGATCTGAGTTTTTGCCTTTTAGTTTACTAAGACTCTTTGTAGCCACAACCAATGCAACGCCACCACCAACAACAACACCTTCCTGTACTGCGGCTCTTGTAGCATTGAGAGCGTCATCAACACGATCTTTACGTTCTTTTACTTCAACTTCTGTGGCACCACCAACTCTAATAACAGCAACACCACCAGCCAATTTCGCTAAACGTTCTTGAAGTTTTTCCTTGTCATAATCAGATGTAGTCTCATCGATCTGTGCTTTGATTTGTGAAACTCTAGCTTCAATTTCTGACTTATCACCAGCTCCATCAACAATAGTTGTTTCATCTTTAGTAATAGAAACTCTCTTAGCCGTACCAAGCATATCCATAGTAACATTTTCAAGTTTCATTCCCAAATCTTCTGAAATTAACTGTCCACCTGTAAGTATTGCAATATCTTGAAGCATCGCTTTTCTACGATCACCAAAACCAGGAGCTTTCACACCAGCAATTTTCAATCCACCCCTTAGCTTATTAACAACAAGTGTAGCTAATGCCTCACCCTCAACATCTTCAGCAATAATCAATAAAGGTTTTCCAGATTGAATTACTGATTCTAGCAAGGGAACCATTGGTTGTAATGATGAAAGTTTCTTTTCATGAAGTAATATCAAACAATCTTCAAGGTCAGCGGTCATTTTTTCTGAGTTCGTGATAAAGTAAGGTGACAAATAACCTCTATCGAATTGCATACCCTCAACAACATCTGTTTCAGTTTCCAATCCTTTGTTTTCTTCAACTGTTATTACACCTTCATTACCAACTTTTTGCATTGCATCAGCTATTTGTTTACCGATTTCTGCTTCACCGTTAGCTGATATAGTACCAACTTGAGCAACTTCGTCACTATTAGCTACTGGTCTTGATTGTTTTGCAATTGCATCAACTACTGATGAAACTGCAGTATCTATACCTCTTTTCAGATCCATTGGATTCATACCAGCTGCTACCGACTTAAGTCCTTCGCGTACGATTGATTGAGCTAAAATTGTAGCTGTAGTTGTACCATCACCTGCTGTGTCGTTAGTTTTTGAAGCGACTTCTTTGACCATTTGAGCACCCATGTTTTCAAATTTGTCATCAAGTTCAATTTCTTTTGCTACAGTAACACCATCCTTTGTAATTCTAGGTGCCCCAAACGATTTATCCAAAACAACATTTCTACCTTTTGGACCTAAAGTAACTTTAACTGCGTCCGCTAATACATTAACACCATGCATCATTCTATTACGAGCGTCAGTACTAAATTTTACATCTTTTGCTGCCATAATTATATTCCTAACTAAAATAAAAAAAAAACTAGGACATTATGCCTAGTATATCACTTTCTTTCATGATTAACATATCTTCACCGTTAATCTTCACTTCAGTACCAGACCACTTTCCAAAAAGTATTCTGTCTCCTGCTTTGACATCCATAGGCATTCGATTGCCCTTTTCGTCAATTGCTCCGTTTCCAACGGATACTACTTCACCTTCTGCCGGTTTTTCTTGGGCAGAATCAGGGATTATCAATCCTCCTGAAGTTTTCTCATCGTTTTCAACACGACGAACAACTACACGATCATGTAATGGTTTAAATGTCATATTATAACGCTCCCTTTCTAAATTATGAGACGGATAAAAAAAAAGCACTCTCCGCCTTTAAGTGCCAACAATACTTAAATAATATAAAATTTATTGAAGTCAATATCATTTTAAAAAAAAAATGAACTTTCATTAATTTTTTTTTAATCATTTATTTATGTACACAATTTGAATTAAAGATTATTTATTTAAGTATGCAAATTATTAAACAATTAAAAGACATATCGAAAAACTATAACGTTTTGTTCTGTGACATTTGGGGATGTATTCATAATGGGAAAGAAGCTTATCAAAATGCTCTGAAAGCTTTAGTCGAGTTTAAAAGAAACAATGGTTTTGTTATGCTTTTAACGAACGCACCAAGACCAAAAAATGCAGTCAAAGCTCACTTATCAACTTTTGGTATTTCTGAAAAACACTTTGACGACATAACAACATCCGGAGATGCTGCTCAAAATAGTATGTTATCAGGAGATGTTGGGACCAAGGTATTTCACTTGGGACCAAAAAGAGATGTAAGTTTCTTTAATGATATTCCGCCAGACCGTAAATCATCCAACAAAATTACTGTAGTTGAATTAAGACACGCTGAGGGTATTGTTTGTACTGGTTTATTTGACGACCGAACTGAAACACCTGAAAACTATAAAGATTTAATAAAATATGGTATACAAAAAAATCTAAAACTTCTATGTGTTAATCCAGATATATTTGTGGATGTAGGTGACTTAAGAGTATGGTGTGCAGGAGGAATTGCAGCGGCATTTAGTAAAGCTGGAGGTATAAGTATTTATTGCGGTAAACCTCATAAAGAAATTTACAAATTAGCTCATCAAAAATTAGAAATGCACAATATAAAATCTCCCAAAATACTCTGTATAGGAGATGGTATAAATACTGATATATCAGGTGGAAAAAATGAAATGATTGATACACTTTTTGTATGCGGTGGACTATCAAGGGATAAAGTCGGTTTAGAAAATGAAAACACGACACTCGATATAAAAAAACTAGAAAACCTATTCAAAAAAAATAAAATGTATCCTACATTTTCAATTGATTATTTATGTTAAAATTTTAAGCTTTCAGGTTTAATTGGATTACAATGAAAATTATACGTGATTTAAAAAATGTTAAAGAATTTACTGAATTATCTACAATTGTTATAGGTAATTTTGATGGGGTTCATTTGGGTCATCAAGAAATTATAAAAAAATGTTCTCAAATCTCATCTTCTGGCCGATTCGGGATTTTAACTTTTGATCCTCACCCTCGTGATTACTTCCAAAAAGAGCTAACTAGCTTCAAACTGACTACAAAAGAACACAAATACAGTATGTTAAAGAAGTTAAATATTAGTTTTTTAGTTGAATTAAAATTTGATAAAAACATCGAAATACTCACACCTGAAAATTTTGTTAAATCAATTTTATTCGAAAAATTAGGAGCTAAACAAATTATTGTAGGTAATGATTTTCGTTTTGGCTATAAAAGAAGTGGTGATATTAAACTACTAAAACATATTGGTCAGAAATATAAAATAAATGTTTTTTCGTTAAATCTTACAACATTTGGAAAAGATAAAATCTCCTCAACAATTATCAGAAATGCACTTAAAGAAGGTCAAATAGAAAAAGCTAACAAAATGCTTGGTTATCACCACAAAATTTACAGCACAGTCATTCAAGGAGATAAAAGGGGACGTGAATTAGGTTTTCCTACAATAAATTTAGAATTAAAAAATATAATTGCACCAAAATTTGGTATTTATGCATGCTACATTAAAATTTTGTCACCTGAATATGAAGATAATTTATATAAGGGAGTTGCGTCAATAGGTACAAAACCCACGTTTGGTAAGAATGAAGCAAATTGCGAAGTTTACATCTTTAATTTTTCAAATTTTATCTACGGAAAAAAAGTAATTGTCTCATTAATCAAATTTCAGAGAGATGAAATAAAATATGACTCCATAGAAAACCTTATTTTACAAATGAAAAAAGACTGTGAGATTGCAAAAGAGGCCTTAAAAACTATTAGCGTTTACCAATGAAAAAAAAATTTTGGCAAAATAAACCACTTAGTGATTTTAGCCAAAAGGAATGGGAACTTCTTTGCGATGGTTGTGGAAAATGCTGTCTTAACAAATTTCAGAAAACAAAAAAAAATCCTCCAGTTTTTACAAATGTAGCTTGTAGATTTTTGAACATCCAAAAATGCA
The DNA here is from genome assembly GCA_902625475.1 of uncultured Alphaproteobacteria bacterium. Taxonomy (GTDB): domain Bacteria; phylum Pseudomonadota; class Alphaproteobacteria; order Rhodobacterales; family Rhodobacteraceae; genus CACIIZ01. The sequence continues at coordinate 9,518 of CACOBR010000003.1, read as the reverse complement.
AATGCAAAGTTTATGACGTAAGAAAAAATAAAAAAAGTGATTGTTTAATTTTATCACCTAAAAACATAGATCAATTAGTTAATTGGTTGCCCACATCATGCTCATATCGATTAATTTTTGAAAAAAAAGGACTTCCATTTTGGCATCACCTAAACAATAATAAAAATAAAAATGTACATAATACAAAAAATTCAGTAAAGAATTTTGCAATAAGCGAGGAATATGTAGATAGTACAGATATGTCAAATTATATGGCTGAAAAAATTAATAACACATAATTAATTATAAAATAATTAAATCATTAAATTAAAAAAATAAACATATGATACAATTTGAAAATGGTTATAGTTTGCTTACTTATGAATAATTTAGCTATTATTAAGATATTATCAGAAATAAGGATAAAAGATGAGTGAGTTAGTACACCCAAAGATAATTTCTGGAAATTCAAATATAACTCTCTCCAAAGGAATTGCTAGTTGGGCAAGCTCTTTAAGCAGATCACAAATTGATCTAGTTAAGGCAAGAGTTGAACAATTTAATGATCAAGAAATTTTTGTTGAAGTTTTTGAAAACGTAAGAAATGAAGATATGTTCATTATTCAATCTACATCTAATCCAGCCAATGATAATATTATGGAATTACTCATTATTGCTGATGCTTTGAGTAGATCAAGTGCACAGAGAATAACAGCCGTTATCCCTTATTTTGGATATGCAAGACAAGATAGGAGAACAAAGGCTAGGACCCCAATCAGTGCAAAGTTAATAGCAAATCTTTTAAGTGGGGCTGGTATTGAAAGAATACTTACTTTAGATTTACATTCTGCCCAAATACAAGGTTTTTTTGATATTCCAGTAGATAATCTTTATGCGTCTCCAATTTTTGAATTAGACATATCACATTACTTTGAAAAACAAGAATTACTTACTGTAGTTTCACCAGATGTTGGGGGAGTTGCCAGAGCTCGGGGTCTAGCTGAAAGAATAAGTGCTGACTTAGCCATTGTTGATAAAAGAAGAAGCCAACCAGGTGAAATTGCATCCATGACGGTGATTGGTGAAGTAAAAAATAAAATCTGTATTATAGTTGATGATATTTGTGATACTGCTGGAACCTTGGTTAAAGCCTCTGATCTGCTTATTAATGAAGGTGCAAGAGAAGTACACGCATATATCTCTCATGGAGTTCTATCAGAACCAGCTATTGAAAGAATAGAAAAGTCAAGTTTAAGTTCACTAGTTGTTACTGACTCAATAAGTATAATTTCAAAAATTAAGAAAAGTACAAAAATAAGAATCGTACCAACTGCACCATTATTTGCTCAAGCTTTGCTTAATATAGCAAATGGAAACTCTGTATCTTCTTTATTTGATAGTGAAAGATTACGACCAATCTATAAGCCCTACTATCCTAAATACCATGTTGAAAAAAAACGAAAAGCTTAGTTTTTTCTATTTTATTTTTCTTTTTGGAGCATATTCTAAAGACTTCATAACATTTATTACAGGGAATAAACAAACCAAAAGTAAAGTTGCAGCAAAATAAAAAGGTAAGCCCGGAGTATAAAAACTTTTATCATTTGATGATCCGAATTTAAAAAGTAAAGTCATAATTAATGGACTCAAAATTGTAGTTATTGCATTTATACTGGATAGGATGCCTTGAAGTAATCCCTGAGTATCGTCAGAGATTCTATTTGAAATAAAACTATCTAAAGTAGGGTTCATTAATTCAGTAAGAACCGCAATCGGTATTAACGCAAAAACTAACCATCCAGTTTCAATTGAACCAAAACCAAAAAGAGTAAAACTTCCAACTAATAAGGAAAAGACTACAATTTTTTGTGGTTGAATATTTTTAATGTAACTTAACCTTATTATTACGCCCTGTACAAATGCTACACCAAGACCATAAAAAGCCAAAGAAATACCTATTAGACCAGGTCCCCAACCAAAAACTTCTTTACTCCAGAAACTCCAAATCGATGGATAAACCCAATGAGCTATACTTATTACTAAAATGCACCCAAAAAAGATTCTTAAATCTTTAATAAAAAAGGATTTATAAATAGGTTTAAATGGATTTAAGTCAGTTAACTTAAATTTTCTCTTATTTTTTTCTTCTAAAGATTCATTTAAAAAATAAAAACAAAATAAAAATGTGCATAAAGATAATGCTGCAGAAAAAAAGAATGGTAGTCTAAAATTTATTTCACCTAAAATTCCTCCAATAAATGGCCCAAGTACAAAACCAATTCCAAAAGCAGCACCAATTAATCCAAAATTTTTAGCTTTGTCTTCTGAGGTTGAAATGTCAGCTAAATATGCCATTGCTGTGGGTACTGTACCTCCTGCTATTCCACCTATCATTCTTCCAATGATAAACACCCAAAGTAATGAAGCAAAACCTAATATTAAATAATCTATAAACATTAAGAAAAGAGAAATTAATATAACAGGCCTTCTACCAAAAGAATCTGATATATTACCAATTACTGGTGAAAATAAAAATTGCATTAAAGCGTATGAAGCATATAAAAAACCACCCCAAATAGCCGCATCTGATACTGAAAATTTACCAACAGATTGCAATATATCTGGCATTATTGGAAAAATTACCATTAGGCCACTTATATCTAATACAACTGTAAAAAAAATAAAACCAATTGCTTTTTTTTTTGGTTGTTTCAATATTTAAAGTTGATTTCTAAAATTGGTTAAATCATTAAGTTTTTTAGCTAAGACACATTTTTGTAAGTCTGAGGCATTTTCCATTAAGCTTTTTGTTTTTTCTATAACATTATCAATCATCTCTGAGTTAAGATCCGCTTCTAATGAAGCACTTTCTGCGAGTACAACAACCTCATCAGGCGTTATTTGAATAAAACCACTAGTAAGAAAAAATCTTTCAGTTTTACCATTTGTATTAATATCAATATACCCAGGCCTTAAAGAAGTAGCAATAGGTGCGTGATTTGCAAGTACTGTCATATCACCTTCTACACCAGAAACACTTACTGAACTGACGGAATCAGACATAAGAACTTTTTCAGGCGTAACTAATTCAAAATTAAATAATGCATTCGACATTTTGGATTTAAGCTACCTTTGATTCAAGTTTTCCAGCTTTTTCAATAACTTCATCAATACCCCCAACCATGTAAAAAGCAGCTTCGGGTAAATCATCAAATTCGCCAGCAACGACCCTTTTAAAACTGTCTATAGTAACATCTAATGGTACTTGAACTCCATCAGACCCTGTAAAAACTTTTGCAACATCAAAAGGTTGTGAAAGAAACTTTTGAATTTTTCTAGCTCTAGCAACAGTTAATTTATCTTCTTCAGACAATTCATCCATTCCCAATATTGCAATGATATCTTGTAAAGATTTGTATCTTTGGAGTATTCCTTGTACATCCCTAGCTACCTGATAATGTTCATCACCTACAATCAATGGATCCATAAGTCTACTGTTAGAATCTAAAGGATCCACAGCAGGATATATACCTAATTCAGAAATAGCCCTACTTAAAACAGTAGTTGCGTCAAGATGAGCAAAAGAGGTTGCAGGAGCTGGATCTGTTAGATCATCAGCAGGAACGTATATAGCTTGAACTGAAGTGATTGAACCTGCTTTTGTAGAAGTAATCCTTTCCTGTAAAGCACCCATATCAGTAGCTAGTGTTGGTTGATAACCAACAGCAGACGGAATACGCCCCAATAGAGCAGAAACTTCTGAACCTGCTTGGGTAAATCTGAAAATGTTATCAACAAAAAACAGAACATCTGTTCCAGATTGATCTCTAAATTGTTCTGCTAATGTTAATCCTGTTAACCCTACTCTAGCTCTAGCTCCTGGTGGTTCATTCATTTGACCATATACCAAAGATACCTTAGATTCTTCTAAATTCTTTGGATTTATAACTCCTGACTCTATCATCTCATGATATAGATCGTTACCTTCTCTAGTTCTCTCTCCAACTCCGGCAAAAACAGAAAAACCAGAATGAACTTTTGCAATGTTATTGATAAGTTCCATAATTAAGACTGTTTTACCAACACCAGCACCACCAAAAAGTCCAACTTTTCCACCTTTAGAATATGGTGCTAAAAGATCAATTACTTTAATTCCCGTTGTAAGCAGTTCGGTATCAGTAGATTGCTCGGAGAATTCAGGAGCTGGTTGGTGTATAGGTCTTAATTCTTTTGATTTAATGGGTCCTTTTTCATCAACAGGCTCTCCAACTACATTTAATATTCTTCCCAATGTTGGATTTCCAACTGGAACAGATATAGGAGACCCAACATCTTCAACAACTGCACCCCTTACTAGTCCTTCAGAACTATCCATGGCAATGGTTCTTACTGTATTTTCACCAAGATGTTGAGCAACTTCTAAAATCAATTTTTGGCCATCATTTTTTGTTTCAAGAGCATTTAAAATTTCAGGTAGATGATTATCAAACTGAACATCAACTACCGCACCCATTACTTGAGTAATTTTTCCAATTGGCCTAGACATTTCTTTCTCCATTTTTTATTTTAAAGTGCTTCAGCACCAGATATAATTTCTATTAATTCGTTTGTAATAGCTGCCTGTCTTGATCTATTAAACTGAATAGTAAGTTTATCTATCATGTCACCAGCATTCCTAGTTGCATTATCCATTGCAGACATTCTAGCACCTTGTTCTGAAGCTCCATTCTCTAATAAAGCAGTAAATATCTTTGTTGCAATTGCTTTTGGTAGCAAATCTTCAATAATTTCTTGCTCATCAGGTTCATAAACAAAATTTGATATACTGTTAATGTTTTGTATTTTATCAGAATTAATTTCAATGGGGATTAATTGTGCGGCTTGAGGCACTTGAGAAATAACTGATTCAAACTGATTGTAAAAAATAGTTGCAACATCAAACTCATTATTTAAAAACATAGAAATTATATTATCAGAAATAGTCGATGCATTTTCATAAGCTATTTTTTTAACTTCAGAAAGATCCACATGATCAATCATATTTTCTCCAAATTCTCTTTTTAACTGCTCTCGCCCTTTTTTTCCAATAGTCAATATTTTAAATTGGGATCCTTCTGATTTTAATTTATTAATATGATTTTTTGCCAATCGAACTATAGAAGAGTTAAAGGCACCACATAAACCACGTTCAGAAGTGGCAATAATGATCAAATGAATATTATTATTGCCATTCCCAGTTAATAACGGTGAACTACTAGAAACATTATCAGAGGATGTAATTTTGTCCATCACAAGAGACATTTTGTCTGCATATGGCCTAGCTTGCTCGGCTGCCTCTTGAGCTTTTCTGAGCTTCGCTGCTGCAACCATTTGCATAGCCTTCGTTATCTTTCTAGTTGATTTTACACTCTCGATTCTATTTTTAAGGTCTTTCAGATTAGGCATAATTAAGCATCCAAAGTGTTCAAATATATCAAGAAAAATTACCTTTAAAAGCTTCTATAGCTTTCTTTATAATATCTTCTATCTCTCCATCCACTTTTCTATCATTATTGGTTAAATCGTCTAAAAGATCTTTACAATCACTCCTTAGATAATCAACCAGACCTTTTTCAAAACGAGTAACTTGATTAACTGGTATGTCATCTAAATAACCCGCAGTCCCTGAATAAATGATTATAACTTGTTCTGCATTTGTAAGTGGAGAATATTGTGCTTGTTTTAAAACCTCAGTTAAACGTGCTCCCCTATTTAATAAAGCTTGTGTTGAAGCATCTAGATCTGACCCAAATTGGGCAAAAGCTGCCATTTCTCTGTATTGTGCTAACTCTAATTTTACGGAACCTGCAACTGACTTCATAGCCTTTGTTTGTGCAGATGATCCTACTCTAGACACCGAAAGACCAGTATTTACTGCCGGCCTTATACCTTGATTAAACAATTCTGTTTCTAAAAAAATTTGGCCATCAGTAATAGATATCACATTAGTAGGAATGAAGGCTGAAACATCTCCTCCCTGTGTTTCAATCACAGGTAGAGCTGTCAAAGAACCAGCTCCGTTTTCATCATTCAATTTTGCTGATCTTTCTAGCAATCTAGAGTGCAAATAAAAAACATCCCCAGGATATGCTTCTCTTCCAGGAGGACGTCTTAGTAAGAGTGACATTTGCCTGTAGGCAACTGCTTGCTTAGATAAATCATCATAAATAATGAGTGAATGACGTCCATTATCTCTAAAAAATTCAGCCATAGATGTAGCAGCGTAAGGGGCTAGAAACTGCATAGGTGCGGGATCTGAAGCTGTCGCAGCAACAACAATAGTGTATTCTAAAGCTCCAGATTCTTCTAATTTCTTCACGAGTTGTGCCACTGTTGATCTTTTCTGACCAATTGCAACATAAACACAATAAAGCTTTTTTGACTCATCATCTCCAGCTGCATCATTGTATGTTTTTTGATTTAGTATTGTATCTAATGCAACAGCAGTTTTTCCAGTTTGTCTATCACCAATAATCAACTCCCTTTGCCCACGACCAATTGGAATAAGAGAGTCCACAGACTTAAGTCCAGTTGCCATTGGTTCATGAACTGATTTCCTTGGTATTATACCTGGGGCTTTCACATCAGCAACTGATCTCTTTTTAGTTTTAATTGCGCCTTTACCATCCAAAGGATTACCTAAACCATCAACTACTCTACCTAATAATTCATCACCAACAGGAACATCAACAATAGCCTTTGTTCTTTTGACTTGATCTCCTTCTTTTATATCTCTGTCAGAGCCAAAAATAACAATACCAACATTGTCAATTTCCAAATTTAAAGCCATACCTCTAATTCCACCAGGAAATTCTACCATTTCTCCAGCTTGAACATTATCAAGTCCAAATACTCTAGCGATACCATCGCCCACTGAAAGCACTGTACCAACTTCTGCTACTTCAGATTCTTTTCCAAATTTTTTAATTTGTTCTTTTAAAATTTCTGATATTTCTGATGCTTGGATGTTCATCATCCTACCTCTTTCAAATTATTTTTCAATTTTGCTAGTTTTGATCTAATTGAAGTATCAATTAACTTAGAACCAACTTTTAAAATTAACCCCCCGATCATGTGGGGGTCAGTTTTAGATTTAACTATAATATTGCTACCAATTTTAGCGCTTATCGATTTTTTTAATACATCTAAATCAGGTTTACTTAAATTCTTCGCACTTGATATTTCCACAATCAACTCATTTTTATGTAAACGATATAAATCCTTAAACTGTAAAATCATTTCTTTCAAGGAAAAAAGCCTACGTTTGGAAGTCATGACTAAGATGGTATTTGTCACATCTTCGCTCAATTCAAGATTTGTACAAATTGCTTTCATTGTCAACAATTGATCATTTCTAGGATAGAGTGGAGATTTTATAAATAACGTAAAATTAGGATCTTCTTTAAAAAGATTTAAAACTTTATCAAGGTCTTTCTCATAGTTTGAAGTTTTTTTTGATTCTAAAGATAATGAAAATAAAGCATTAGCATACCTAAAAGAAGCGTCTTTTGTTAATGAAGTAATTTCACTCAATATAACTCTCCAAAGATAGGTGTAAATTAATAATATAAAGTAATCTGTTATTAATTATCAGAGCTGTAACTTTCATGCAAGAAAGTAATGAGAATTAATTAATTTTTTTAAAATTTTAACCTAATTAAAATTGTTAACTTATTAATTTAAGTCATTTTTCATCAGTTGAAATCATTAATCAGAGATATTGGGTATTAAAATTTTGGCTGAGGTTTTGGTTTGGGTTTAATTAAACCATCAAAAATTTCTAATGGCACTTTTATAGTATCAGAAATTTTTATAGCATTAGCCAAATGAATTTGTTTTTTTGCAAGTATAACTAAAACTCCACCCAAAACTTTTGAAGTATATTTAGTTGTAATTTTATCAATAAATTTGAATGAATTGAAAAGAAGTTTATTATCAGTAGGTGGCATCAACAAAGTTGCGCTCGTAACTAATATTTGAAATTTATTGTCAATTAAAAGCTTTGATAATTGAGATACACTGTATGGTCTTCCAAAACCAAAAGGTGTAAGGTCAGACCTTGCCCAAAAACCTGATCTATTTGGCACAACTATAAGCAAATAACCTTCAGGAACAAGTACTCTCCAGGATTCTTCTAATAGTTTTGTTGGATTATCAGAATTCTCTAAACCATGAGCTATGATAACAAAGTTAGAAATTTCTGATTCTAGGGGCCATTGAGTCTGTTCAACTAAAATACTTCTATTTTTTTTTAATGGCCATAACAATGCACCTTGATTTTTTGGCATAAGACATAAAAAATCACTGTTTTTTTTTATCAATTTATCTAAATATGGAATCGGGTATCCGTAACCTACGATGTTTTCTTGATTAAAATTTTCTCTTACAATATTGCTTATGTTTCTCTTAATCAAAGAGCCAATATTTTTTTTACAGAATGATCCCAATTTTTTTTTGGTATAAAAATTTTGTAATTCTTTTATCTCTAAATTCAAAATGACAACCGGTGTAAAGTTCTATATAGATCTAGTATTTGAATAATTTAACATTTTAAAATTATAATTTAAATCGATTATTGTTAATAATTTTTTTGAAAAGGTTTTAAAGATGAATACTGAAATATTAACCGTACCTTGTTTACAAGATAATTATGCATTCATAATACATAATCATATACTGAATGAAACCTTTTTAATTGATGCTCCAGAGGCATATCCTATTATCGATATTTTAGAAAAAAAAAATTGGGGATTAGAAAAAATTATTTTAACTCATCACCATTCAGATCATGTAATGGGTGTAAATGACCTTATAAAAAAATATGATCCATCAATTATTGGAGCAGATGCGGATAAACATAGGCTACCAATTCTTGGAGAAAGGATAAATGCTAACACAATACTAACTCTTGGAAATCTAAAATTTGAAATAATAGATGTTCCAGGCCACACAATTGGTCATTTGGCCTTTTATTGTGAAGAAATACGTGCTCTTTTTTCTGGAGATTCACTTATGGCATTTGGTTGTGGAAGACTGTTTGAAGGAACCCCAGCAATGATGTGGAACTCTTTGAATAAATTAAAAAAACTTCCACCTGATACTAAAGTTTACAGTGGACATGAATATGACAATCTAAACGCAAAGAATTTAGCTATTAACAAAAGTCTAAAAGAGCAAATAGAACTTAACGAGCGCAAGTCCCTAGAAATTAAAAATACTCTGCAGAATTTAGATTTAGCGAATATTAAAATTTCTGACTTCGAAATTAGGGTAGCTAGTTTAATTGCAAGAAGAACTGAGCTTATATCTGAAATTGAGCAAAAAGATAATAGAATTAAAGAAGAAGTTTCAAGATTAGAGGCATCTAGATTAGCCTTAGCTTCTGCAAGAAACGAAATTGATGAGAAAAAAGAATTAGCTCGATTGGCCGCTGCAAAAAGAGAAGCACTTGAATTATATATTGAGGATTTAACAAAAAATTTAAATGCACTTTCAGACAA
>CACOBR010000002.1 GCA_902625475.1 uncultured Alphaproteobacteria bacterium | reverse complement strand
CTTAAATTTTTATTTTCCTCTATTCGGATTGAAGAGATTTCAGAGCATCCTTAATTAAATCTATTGCAGTCTGGTTATCTTCAATTTCTGATTTATCTAGTGATAAAGAAAGACCAGGAATACTTTTTTCAACAATAGAAGAATTATTTGAATATTTATTTTCTAATCCTAATACTTCATAAGTTTGTACTGGATAAGAAACACCTTTCACATCAATTTTTTGTTTTTTTGAACAAACTATATTTTTTTTTATTAAAAGATAAGTATCTTCAGACAATAAGATTTTATTAGGTTCTGCACTTGTTTCAATCCTAGATGCTAGATTTACTCCATTACCTATAATGGTGTAATCTAATCTATCCTCTGAGCCAAAATTTCCTACTGTGCAAACTCCTGTATGAATTCCAATTCTTGCGTTTAAAGGTTTTGAAATTCCTTTATCCCTCCAAAAATTTCTTAAGATTTTTAATTTCTCAAGCATTTCTATTGCCATAGAAACACAAGCAATAGCATCCTCTTTATTACCATTTGAGTTAGGATCTCCAAAAAAAACTAGTAGAGCGTCACCGATAAATTTATCTATTGTTCCACCCCATTTGATTGCTATGTTTGACATTTCAGTTAAATATTGAGTAAGGATTTCAGTGAGTACTTCCGGTTCTAGCCTTTCAGTAAGTTCGGTAAATCCTTCAAGATCTGAAAAAAATACCGTCAAAGGTTTTCTTTTTGTTTGTATTTTGACATCTAATTTACCAGAAAAAATTGATTGATAAACTTGTGGTGAAAAATATTTTGCTAATTTTTGTGAAAGATCTACAAGTTCTTTTGTTCTTTCATCAACTTTCTTTTCAAGCGTATTATTTAATTTTTCTAATTCTGAGTATGCATTATTAAGTTCTAATTTTCTTTTCTGTTCCAATTGATAAAGTTTTGCATTTTGAAGAGCATTAGCAGTTTGGTTGGCTAAAATTCCAATCAAAAGCTCATCAGAATTATTAAAAATATTCACCTTTTCACTTTCTACAGATAAAACACCTATTAATTCATTATTAAAAAGCATCGGTATAGCAACTTGGCTTTCAGCATTTTTTAAACCAGGTAATTCAACCTCATTACCTAACTTATTCTTTTCCTCTGGAGAAATCTGCCTTTTTATAGCCTTCATATAACTTCTTTGCATTCCTAAGTTAGCCATTCTCATCATTTTTTTCTTTTTAGCTACTATTCCTATTACACCTACACCTAACTTCACACTTGCACCAATACCTTTAATTTCATACCCATGAGTTGCTAAGACATTAAGTTTTTGCATTTTTTCATCAACCAACAAAATCATCGAGTATTTAAACCCAAAAAATTTGTCCATTGCATTTAGCATAGCTGAGGCAATTAGATTAACGTCCAACGTTTTGTTTATTTGGGAAGAAATTTGTTTTATAATTTCAAATTCCTTTGTCTTCCTATCTAAGACCTTTTTTAAGTCCTCAAACTCATCTTTTTGAGAGTGCTTATCCATCAAAACAATTTAGTCTTTATTTTAAAAAAAGTTTAGTAATAGTTTGTAAAAAAGCTAATCATTAATTGACAACACTTTATAAACATCAGCAGCTTGAAGTTCAAAGATACCTGTCATTCCTGTCATTGATGCAATAGCTTGTAACTTCATATCCATTTCATCAAATAATTCACCTTCAGTTTCAGAATGATCAAATTGAAGTTCTAAGTTATATTGATTCATATTAGAGGGATCAGTGATTGTAGCATAGGCAAAAGGATTAATTGATATATTTTTTTTTGTTTTGTTAAAAAATTGGAAAGATAAAGCCACATGATTTTTGTCAACATACCATATTTGCGAAATTACAGTAGTATTTGGTTCCCCTTCTTCTGAACAGCTTGTTATCCAACTTGGAAACATTCCTTGCATTGCTGGTAAATGTTTGTCTTTTATCATTTTTTTTCCATTAGCTTATAATTTTTCCAGCCTCGGGTCCTGGAGTTTGTATAAATACTTTGTTCACCTTGAAGGTTATTCCAATATCAGGAGCTTCAACATATCTATTTCTGAGAGCTTCTGCATCCAGCCCTAGACCTGACAAGACATCAATTAAATTTTTTCTGTAGTTTTCTGAAATGTTTAAAGCATCAGTATCTAAATTAGATAATTCTTTAAATTCTCCTTTAAAATTATAAGCTTCGTGGGTTATCATTCCAACATAGTAACTTATATTAGGAGAATTTTTAAGGATATTTAAAACATCTCTACTTTCTGAAGATCTGACAAAACAAGTAATTTTAGTTTTTGAATTATCAACTACAGCTCCATAAGTATCAATGTGTCTAATAAAATTACGATCAAGAGCTACACCGAAATGACCTAATCCAGAGCTTAATGCGTTTAATGTAAGCGATGGTATCATACAATCCCCAAATATCAGAACTTATGATTACAAAAATATTTTTTTATGTAAATAATTTTTTGATGATCACTCTGAAAAAAAGGATTAATATATTAGGACATTAATAAAAAGCATATTTCATAGCATTCTTATAGGAAAAAATGATTTTATTTTTATCCTTGAGATAACTAGATTATTATATTTTTTTTTGGCATCTAAAAAAAGATTTTTATTTACTTAAAAATTATGAAAATTTTTTTTAGCATTTGAAAATTACCTAAGGTAAAGAGTTGACAAAATATACTTTGAATTTAATTTGGACACACAAATTTTAGGAGATTAAATTGATACCAAGTGATAATTTTAAACCCGCTCCAATGACATCAAATGAAGAAAGACGGTTAGAAGCTTTAAAAAGGCTAGGTGTAATTGGTACAGACCAAGGCGACATTTTTGATATTTACAGTGAACTAGCTTTAGAAGTTTCAGGATTTTTTGCAGCTACTTGTTCTCTAATCGACGTTGATACTCAACATGGCATATCTCTTTGTTCTTTAAATGGGGAATTAGAAAAAATGACAGAAGGCAAACCTGTAAAGGTTGAGAGAGCACAAAGTCCCTGTGCCTATACAATTTTAACACCCGAACCCTTACTTGTACCAGATTGTAGAGAACATAAAATTTTTAAAGACGCAGGTACTGTCAAAGCTGGTATGGTTGTGGCTTACGCTGGATTTCCTATAATAAATAAAGATAATTATGTTTTTGGGACTATATGCCTTTTTGATCCAAAGATAAAAAAACTTGAAAAGCAGGAAATTAAGCTTATTGAAAAACTTACAAAACGCTTAGCCCATCAATTAGATACTCAGGCAGAACAGAAAGCTGTTACTGCTGAAAAAATTTCATTAGCAATTGGTATATTTGAGGAGCGCGTTGACGAATGTTCTCTAAAAGATTTCAAATACTTTATAAATTTGTGTGCTGGGCGAGATATTGAACTAGGAAAATGTCATAATTTAAATAGTAATGAACTTTGCTCTGTCAATAAAAACGGAAGTATGGAGCTTACTGAAAAGGGGCAAGAGTTGCAAATTAAAATGGGGCTTCAAACTAAGACACTTAATAAGAGAAAAGTTGAGGGAGAAGCAGCTAATTTATTAGTGGATTCCATGTTATCAGAGTTGGAGGCATTATAATGTTTGCTAAAGTTTATCAATATAAATTTCCAGGAGTTAGTGAAGCAAAAGTAGCAGCATCATATTGTTCCGATAAGTTAGGAAAAAAAATTGTAGAATTCGATTTTGAAGGTTTAAACATAATGATAGGAAAAGATGGTGATTTATCAATTATTATAAAGTTCTCTGAATCTTCAAAATTAAAGAAATTTGAAAATATCGAAGCCAATTTTATAGCAGATTTGAAAAATTCTTTTGTATTTAAAGAAAATAAATTCTCAGGTATATATGTTTACAATTATGAGAAAGAGGCCTCTTCCAACGAACTAAAATTGTCTGGACCAGTTCAAATGAAAGCTTAATCATTTAATCAAATTTAAGTATCGTAATTTTACGGCAACTAAACTATTATACCCATTTTTTTTTCGATTACTTCATTAAAATTTGATTTAAACATAATATATAAATCGACATTTTAAAATCCTAAAAATCTTTAAATTTAAATGGTTTTTATTTAACTCAATCTTTTTTTAATAAATCAATTGAATTGATATATTCTTTTAAATTATAAATAAATAGTTAAGGTGCAAATTTTTTACTTAAAATCTTAATTTATACTACTTTTAGATTAATTTTTTTAGAAAACTTTAAGGTTTTTTTAAAAAATTAAATATATTTTTTGGAAAAAAATATGGTGTTATTTGTTTGTATTCCAAAAAAGCTTCACCATAAATCCTAATAAACCTTTTTTCTTTAAATTTAGGGGCAAGAAAGCAATAAAAAGTATAAATAAGTGCTACTAAAAATAAATCTAAAGTCATAGTTGGGGGTGTCCACAATACTAAACAAAAAGAAAAATAAATAGGGTGTCTAATTAACTTGAATAACCCTTTTGTAGGCATAGGTGGAAATATTGGTTTTCTTAAAAAAAACATGGAAGTCCAACCTAATGATCCCGTTTGTACTTGGTAACCGGCCTGTAATGAAGATATACTTAAAAGAACCCAGCTTATAATGAATAATAGACTATTTAAAATATTATTAGGGTATTTCAAATCATAAAAAATTATACTACTGGGTGACCATAATAAAAATAATAATAATAATTGAATAGATGCAATTGTAGCATAATTTGTAGTCTCTAAAGTTTTACCAAAATTTTTGGGAGAAAATAATCTAAGTATTCTTCTTCCCGTAGTAGTTAGTAAAAAAGAATGCAAAATTGGAAACTGCATTAGTAAAAAAAAATTAAAGATAATATTAAATGGAAAATCGAAATATCCAAAAGAAACAGTAAACCCATTATATAAAACCCAGAGCATACTTAAACCTGCAAAAAAGAATGTTGAATGGCAGATAGCCCCATATATTATTGCAATCAACTTTATTTTTAGATTTAATTTGTTAGTATATTTCATGAAAAAAAAGGTTGGGAAATTATTAAAAGGTTATATAAAAAAAAGGGCTACTTAAGTAGCCCAGATATAGGGAGGAAGTATTACACAAAGGTGTAAGAAACCTATGGATTATAGCTTCTTAACTTTTATTTCAACGCAAAAATTGGTGACTTTTTGGCGCACCCAGTAAAACTTACTATTTTAGTTTCTTTTTTTTCTACACGCATTAGAGCAGTACTTGACTTCTTCCCAAACCTTTGACCATTTTTTACGCCATTTAAATGGTCTTTTACAAATAACACATACCTTTGAAGGTAAATCAGATTTCTTCATTTTATCTTGAATTTCGTTTTGTAAAAAAAAATAAAGTAAGAAAATTTTGGTGAGCCAGTAATATGATTTCACTGGCTCGTTCGATAGGAGAAGTAAAGCGTTTATTCATTTAATCTTCCAACTCTTTATCAACAATTAATTTGCAAATTTCAGACCAAATATAAATTCAAAATCATATTATAAATTTACTTACAGAGAAATCATAATTTGGCCCAGAAATTGCAACATAAGTATAGGTTGGCTCCTTTATAAGCCCGTCCAGATAAAGCTTATCTGGATCCGTAAACCCTCTTGAGCCAGTAAAACATGTACCCCTGTTTAGCTGGCTCCACAATCCAAAAACATTATTAGTGTACTTTTTTAATCTTAAATAAAATACCTAAAACTATTGAGATGATTGCTGCTGCAAAACTTAATAATGCCCCCATTTTAGCTGCATCTTGAACGGCACCTGGATCAAAAGCAACAGATGCCACAAATAGAGAAACTGTAAATCCAATACCAGCTACCATTCCTAGGACAAAAATATCAGCATAAGTCATACCCTCTGGCATTCCAAAATTAAGAGGTTTAGCAGCTATCCAACCACAGATAAATATACCGAAAGGTTTACCAATAAAGAGACCTGCTAATACCAACCAGGTAGCATCACCAATAGCAGAAAATGCGACACCTGCGTTCATTAATCCAAAGAAAAATAAAATAAACTCAACTGGAATTTTTAAACCATGTTCAATATCATTAAGTAAATCATGCTCATGCTCTTCTTCCTTTGCAAAAAAGCCAAAGTCAGTTTCTGCATGTGGAATTGCAGGTATCATAAAAAGTAAGCCTAATGCAGGATGAATTCCTGATTCTTGAAAACAAAGCCATGTAATAGCTCCTCCAATTGCATATGGCCAAAACGAAAATCTTTTTCTTACTTTAGTGGATACAGGGTTTTTAGGATCATCTCCATCTAATCTTCTTGGCAACCAGTTAGCTAAAATATAAACTAAAAATGCTGCTAATCCCGCGTAAAGTATGAAAATTGGTTGTAATTCTCCTGATGGATAAAATATAGCTAAGATTATTAATCCTGCAGCATCATCAGCTATAGCTAAAAGTAATAAAAATCTAACTGCTGGGTGACCAGCACCAAATATTATTCTACCTATAAGGTAAGAAAAGGCGATATCAGTTGCAGTTGGTATTGCCCATCCATTTGCTACAGCAGTGTAAGTATCTGAACCCATAAAATATGCTAAACCTAAGTAAACAGCAATTGGACCAAACATTCCTCCAGAAGTGGCAACTAGTGGTGTTAATGCTTTTTTTCCTCTTAATGGCCCAGATTTAAGAGCTACAGCCTCCCACACTTCTTTCCCTGCTACTGCAAAAAAGAACGCCATTAATAAATCATTTACTAAATAGTGAAGGGTAAGGGTGCGGTGAAAATGACCCTTTTCGTCATAATGACCGTGGCCAATAAAACCATGGTCCCATATGGGATATTCAACAAAATGATGATAGCTTTCATAGTTAATATTGGCCCAAACTAATGCAATTAAGGCACCAATAATTAATAAAAGAGAATACTCAGTGAGAAAATTGAAAGCTTTTTTCATACGAAACCCATGTTTAGTAAATATTTAATAAAACTTTATTTTTAGAATGACAAGTTAATTCCTTTATTTAAATTATGTATTATTTCTAATGTAGAGTTAAATTTAAATGTTTAAAATTTAGTAACCCCTTTTTAAATCAACCATACCATTTGGTAATTTACCTTCTATCAAATTTTTAATGTTATTAGCTATTACTTTAGCGGAGCTTTCTACTGGAGTATCAGCAGCAATATGTGGTGTAACAGTTACATTTGGTAAAATCCAATAAGGATGCTTTTTTGATAAAGGCTCTTGTTGAAAAACGTCAAGAGTAGCATTCTTAATATGACCAGAACGTAACTTTTTTATAAGAGCATTATCTTTTATCAATTCACCTCTACCTGCATTTATGATGCTAGAGTTTTTTGGTAAAAGTTTAAGACTCTCATCGTTTAAAATAAATCTAGTTTCGTGTGTAAGTGGTAATAACAAAATCAAAATTTCAGATACCCTAAGAACATATTTTAAACCTTCTGGTCCATGTAAGCATTTGATATGTTCAATTTTTTTTTTGGTCCTACTCCATCCAAAAACCTTGAAACCTATTTTTTTCAAAAAGACTGCAACAGGCTTTCCAAGTGTGCCTAAACCTAAAATACCTACAGTTCTTTCTTTTGCAATTGGAGGTTTAATCTTTTGTCGCCAGAGACCATCTTGACCTAAAATATGCCTATCAATATCAAGATGCAATCTCAATGTATGTGCTAAACACCATTCGATCATACTATTAGTTAAACCATCATTATCTATCATCTTTATCAATGGACACTTCAAGGTTTCATTTCCAACAATATCCTCAATTCCTGCATATAAGCTCAAAACTGCTTTTAAATTATTATAACTTGAAAAATCCCTTTTTACTTTTTTACCCTTTTTTTGAGTTGGTGAATAAATTATAAAACGTACATCATTTTTTAAATTGTTAGGTTCAGTGGTTAACTCAAAATTTTTAACACCTATTTTCAATAACTCATTACAAAGACTTTCTTTATAATAAGTGAATAAATCTGACAAAAAAAGAATCTTCATTCTATTCTCTCTTAATTAATCTATGAACATGAGCGCTCTGTATCAAACCAAAAATTCCTAAAACTGTAAGCATCGCAGAACCACCATATGAAATAAGAGGTAGTGGAACCCCTGTGACTGGCGCCATTCCAGTAACAGCGGCTATGTTTACAAAAAAATAAGAAAAGAAAATTGTTGAAAGACCAATTGTTAGTAAACTACCAAACCTATTTCTATTTTTATATGATGAATATATACAAAAAATTATCATAATTGAATATATTAAAAGTAAACCAACTCCTCCAAAAAATCCAAATTCTTCTGCAATAGTTGTAAAAATAAAATCAGTATGTTTATAAGGTAAAAAATCTAATTGACTTTGACTTCCTTGCATAAATCCTTTTCCCTCAAAACCACCAGATCCCAGAGCAATTTTTGACTGAGTTATCTGATACCCATCTCCAAGAGGATCTTTTCCTGGATTCAAAAATGTATCAATTCTGTTAAACTGATAATCATTTACTAATTGCCAATTAGTTCCTCTACTATAAAATATAAGCGCCAAAAAGGCTGGAATTAAAAATATGATTATTATAAAATAAAAATAATGAACACCAGCAGCAAACATCATAGTAAATCCGGTCATAATTATTATGGTACCAGTACCTAAATCTGGTTGTGGGATAATAAGTGCTGCAGGTAATATAATTAAAAATAATGGAATAATTACCCAAAATAATTTTGATGTATTTGATGGTTTTAGCCAATCATAATAAATAGAAAGGAACATAATCAATCCAACTTTCATTATTTCTGATGGTTGAAACCTAAAAGTTCCTAATTCTAACCATCTTTTTGCTCCTCCTCCATAATCTCCAACGAAAAGTACACAGAGAAGTAAAATAATTCCAAAAAAATATAAAAAGGGAGAACAAGTACGCCAAAAATCAATATTTATGAAGCCCATAATCAACATTATAAAAAAACCAAAAATAAATCTTTCTAATTGTGGTTTAGCCCATTTATCATAATCCCCGTCTGCTACAGAATATAACATTAGAAAACCAAAACATCCTATAACAAGAATAAGGAAAACTAATGGCCAGTGATAATAAAAAACTTTTTCAAGACCCTTAGGTAATTCTTTATAATTTTGAGTGTAACTGACTACTATTTTGGCAACCTTTAATTATGTAGAAATCATCTCTTTTTTTATATTTTTTAATATTAAGTTTATATCATTTCGTTTTTCAATAGGATATTCTTGAATGGATGGTATTGCACCACTTAATGCATAAAGAAGAATATCTCTCGCAATAGGAGCAGCTACTTTACCTCCACCTCCTCCATGTTCTACTACAACACTTACTGAGTATTTTGGTTTTGTAAAAGGGGCATAACCAGTAAATAATGCATGATCACGTTGATGCCTTGGAAGGTCTTCGTTTTTTATTATACCCATATTTCTTTCTTCTTCTGAAATTTGCCTTATTTGTGATGTACCAGTTTTACCAGCAATTAATTTATTTTCACTGATTGTTCTTGAATCAAAGGCTGTTCCTTTTTTATTATTTACAACACCAAACATTGCCTTTCGAATTATATTTAATGTATTCTCACTTATGCCTAATGATTGTTTTTTATTATTTTTAATTGGCCTTCCATCAATAGCTTTTATTAAAAATGGATTTATTTGTAAACCTGTAGCGATCCTAGCTGTCATAATTGCAATTTGAATTGGAGTTGATAAAATGAATCCCTGTCCAATACCAGAATTAAGAGTGTCACCAGTAAACCAGGTTTCGTTTTTATAAACTTTTTTCCAACTTTTAGTAGGAATTAAACCTTTTGATATACCAGAAAGTGGTAATATTGGTGAAATTCCTAAACCAAACTTCTTAGCTAAATTTGCTATTTTTTCAATACCTACTCTTTCAGCTAAGTTATAAAAATACACATCACAACTTTCCTCAATACCTTTTGATAAATTTGTAATTCCATGACCAGAGTATTTCCAACAATGAAATTTTCTCTCCTCTAATTCATAAAAGCCTTTGCAATCAAATAATTCCTCTTCACCTATTAAATTTGCTTCTAATGCTGCTATAGCGACAATCATTTTGAAAGTTGATCCAGGAGGATAATTTCCAGAAATTGCTTTATTCGCTAATGGCTGGTTCTTACTCTCAAGTAGAATATTCCAGTCTTTTTTTGATATTCCTTCAACAAATTGATTAGGATTAAAACTTGGATTTGACGCCATGCAAATTATGGCACCACTAGCTAAATCAATAACAACTATAGATGCACTATACTCTTTAATTCTTAACATAGTGAACTTTTGTAGATTTGAATCTATAGTTAAATGTAAGTTTTTTCCAGGTGAACTGGCTTCTTCTCCTAATTTTCTAACAATTTTTCCTGATGCATTTACCTCGTATTTTCCAAGACCAACTTGTCCCCTTAGATACTTGTCTAATCCCTTTTCAATACCAACTTTCCCAATCTTAAAATCCTCTATCTGCATGATTGGATCATTATTCGAAAATTCTTTAAGATCTTTAGGAGATATGACCCCTACATAACCTAAAGTATGGGCTAATATCTCTTTTTGCGTATAATGTCTTTTTAAATCAATTTCTGGAATAATTCCTGGCAAAGATGGAAGATTCACTAAAACTTTCATAAAATCATTCCAACCTAAATTTTCAACAATTACTATGGGAGTATTAAACCTTTTATTTTCTAATTTTTGAATAATTTCATTTTTTCTTTCTTTACTGATATTTATTAGTTGAGAAAAATTATCTATTAGTTCTGATAAATTAATATTTTTTTCTCTTAAAATTCTAATACGGTAATTTTCTTTATTTTTTGCTAAGATTATGCCGTTTTTATCAAATATAATACCACGTAAAGGGGGTAAAATTTCAATATCAATTCTATTTTCATCCGCTAAAAGTTTATACTTCTCATTTTCATTTAATTGAATTTGACGCATTTGTCCTACAAGTAGACCAACAAGCAGCAGTTGGCTTGAACCAATCAAAAATGATCTACGGCCATATTTTTTTTCTAAAATATTTTTCTTAAAAGAACTTATTTCCATTAATAAATTTTTTTATTTGATTTTTTAATATCTTTAAATAACAAATTTTCTAATAAATAAAAAATTATTGGAAAAAATAAAACAGTAAAAATAAAGCGGTCAAGCCAAATATAGAAATCTAATTGTTCAGTAAGTCCCATTAAGGAAGTAATGAAAATACAAGTATCAATACAAAATAAAAAAACAATAAAATAAATTATTTTTAAATAAAAATTATCAAATGATATTTTGGACTTCATATATTTTAATAAATAAGAGCCAATCAGAATAAAAATAGGCCACAATCCTAAAGGTCTAAACCACAGAATATCAGCAAATAATGATAAAGAAATTAATATTGTTATTGACACATTTTTGTGGTCTAGAATTAACCAAGAAAAAATCAAGCACACTAGAAAATCAGGTTTCTCAATTATTAATGGCTGCCGAGAAATTGGAGCAATTGGAAAAACAACAATTAAAATTCCTAAAATTAGAAAAATTGACTTTTTATATTTTATTATTTTCATTAAAAATATATAAATGATTTATGAGGACATATAATTTAATTGTACGATTGCTCGTTTCCATTAAAAAATTTCAATCAATTTTGTTAAGAATTATTTCACCAACCTGAGATGGTATTTTTTGTTTTTTATTTATTAGAACTCTCAAATAATCAAGTTTATTTATATTTGCAGATAGTTTAACTCTAATCTTTTTATCTGCTGAAAGCACAACTTTCCCAATCAAAATTCCTGGAGGAAATACACCACCTTTTCCACTAGTATAAATACGAAATCCAGGTTGGATTTTTTCTATGCCTCTGACAAAGTCAATTAATGGAGCTGAGGAATTATCTCCCCTAACTATTGCTTCCTGATTGTTTGGTTCTATTATTACCGGCACATAAGATTTAACGTCTGATAAAAGAATTATTCTTGAGATCCGATCTTCAACACCTGATATTCTTCCCACTAAACCAAGTCCATCAACAACCGCTGAACCGTCAATTATGCCGTCTTCTTTACCAATGTTTATTAAACTAGATGAACTATAAAGACTTCCACTATCTGCAATTACTTCACCCGAAACCCAGTTCAATGTTGAATTAACTTTTAAATTATTTAGAGCTCTTAACTTGGCATTTTTTTGTTCTAGTTGAATTGCTGCTTCTCTCCATTTTCTCATATCCTGTAATTCTTTTTTTAAAATTTTATTTTGTTCATATACATTTGTAAAAGAAGATAAATCTAAGAAAAGTCTACCTATTACTTTTACTGATGAAGTAAAAAATTCAACATTAGGGATGGTATAGTTTAAAATTGCAAGTCTAAATCTTTCAACTCTGTAATTATCGATTCTCCACAGAAAAAATAAAAAAAGAAAAAGAAAAAAAGCGCTTGCTATAATAATATATCTAAAAATTAACCAATAGTCTCTATGACTTTTTAAAGACATAATTATTTTCTATTTAATTAAAATTATTCAAATTATTATTTTACTATGTCCCATAATCAATAACATGAGCCAATTGTCTTTCAAACTCAAGGGACTTTCCTGTCCCTAACGCCACACAATTCATAGAGTCATCAGCAACAGAAATTGCAAGACCAGTTTGCTCTCTGAGTGCCAAATCTAAATCACCCAAAAGTGCTCCACCACCAGTAAGCATTACACCCCTATCAACGATATCTGCTGCAAGATCAGGTGGGGTACTTTCTAATGCAGTCATAACTGCCTCACAAATCTGCTGAACAGTTTCAGCTAATGCTTCAGTTACTTGAGCTTGTGTAATTTGAGTTTCTTTTGGGACACCATTTAATAAATCTCTACCTCTAATTTCGGAATGAGCACCTCTTCCATCTTTGGGCATTAATGCTGTGCCAATTGTTGTTTTTATTCTTTCAGCCGTTGCTTCTCCAATTAACAAATTTTGTTGTCTTCTTAAATAAGATATAATTGCCTCATCCATTCTATCTCCACCTACCCTGACTGACCTGGCATACACAATATCAGCGAGTGACAAAACTGCAACCTCAGTAGTTCCTCCACCAATATCTACAACCATAGAACCAGTTGGATCTGTTATTGGCATTCCAGCACCTATCGCTGCTGCAATTGGTTCAGCAATCAATCCAGCTTTTCTGGCTCCTGCAGATAAAACAGATTCTCGAATTGCTCTTTTTTCAACTGGCGTAGCTCCATGTGGAACGCAAACAACTATCTTAGGCTTTGCAAAACTTCCTCTTCTATGAACTTTTCTAATAAAGTGTTTAATCATCTCTTCAGCAACATCAAAGTCTGCAATTACGCCATCTCTCATTGGTCTAATTGCTTCAATTGAACCTGGGGTCCTTCCTAACATAAGTTTAGCATCTTCTCCTACAGCAAGAACTTGTTTTTTCCCATCTCTAATATGATAAGCTACTACTGAAGGTTCATTAAGGATAATACCTCTACCTTTCACATAGACTAGGGTATTAGCAGTTCCTAAATCTATAGCCATATCAGCAGAAAAAAAGCTGCTCAAAAAATTGATCATATAGAATTACCCAATACCAAATTTTTAACTGTTAAAGTATTTGTTGCTTTTATATTTATTATCATATGAAAAATTTTGTATCCATTTTGTCTGTTAATTGGCTATTGCTTTTGGAGCTTTTTTTTGTCTTCTAAGAATTAACTTATTTAAAGAATTTATATAGGCTTTAGCACTGGCGACAACTGTATCAGTATCAGAAGATTGTCCAGTTACTATCTTCCCAGACTCTTCTAATCGAACTGAAACTGTAGCCTGAGCATCAGTTCCTTCTGTTACAGCATGTATTTGAAAATGCTGTAATTTTGCTGAATGAGGAAAAACTTTTTTAATAGAGTTAAAAACGGCATCAACTGGTCCATCACCAATTGATTCAACTGTATACTCTTTATTATCCATAATTATAGACGCTTTGGCAGTTTGTGGTGAACTTGTTCCACATTTTACATCCAAACTTATAAGTTTTAAAAAATCATTCTGCTCGCCCATTGATGTGTCAGACAATAAAGCTAATAAATCATCATCATATATTTCTTTTTTCTTATCTGCCAAAGATTTAAATCTATAAAACAAATCCTGTAGCTGATTATCACCAAGGTTGTAACCCAAATCGTTTATTTTTTTTCTTAAAGCGGCTCTTCCAGAGTGTTTACCTAAAACAAGGTTCGTTTCTGTTAGACCTATATCCTCTGGTTTCATTATTTCAAATGTACCAGCATGCTTTAACATCCCATCTTGATGAATGCCAGATTCATGAGCAAATGCATTTTTTCCAACAACTGCTTTGTTAAATTGAACTGGAAATCCTGAGACTTTTGAAACTAACCTACTTGCTTGAATTAATTTATTAGTGACCATATTGGTCCGATAGGGTAATATATCTTTTCTAACTTTCAGTGCCATTACAATTTCTTCTAGAGCTGTATTTCCCGCTCGTTCTCCTAATCCGTTGATTGTACATTCAACCTGTCTTGCACCAGCTTCTACTGCAGCTAAAGAATTAGCAGTAGCCATCCCCAAGTCATTATGACAGTGAGTTGAAACTATAATATCTTTTAGTTCAGGAATTTTACTAAAAAGATTTTTTATGATTTTAGCACTTTCTTTCGGTGCGGTATACCCTACTGTATCAGGAATATTTATCGTTGATGCACCAGCTTGAATAGCAATTTTAACTACTTCAACTAAAAATTCGCTCTCTGTTCTTGTTGCATCCATAGGTGACCATTGTACATCATCACAATAAGATTTAGCAAATGTCACTGTCTCAAAAACTTTATCTAAAACCTCATTTTTAGATAGTTTTACTTGAAATTTTCTATGAAGAGGTGATGTACCTATAAATGTATGTATTCTTGGTTTTTTTGAATTTTCTACAGCCCTCCAACACCTTTCAATATCCAGTTTACTAGCTCTTGCCAAACCACATATTACTGCATGATTAACTATTTTCCCAATCTTTGATACTGCTTCAAAATCACCTTCAGATGCTATAGGAAATCCAGCCTCAATAATATCAACACCCATTTCATCAAGAAGATTGGCTATTTCTATTTTTTGAGCTAAAGACATAGTAGCACCAGGACTTTGCTCACCGTCTCTTAGAGTAGTATCAAAAATTAAAACTTTAGAACTTTTGTTTTCAGACATTAAAATCTCCTGATATAGGATATAATTTAAACAAAAAAATTGTACACCAAATCGGCAAAGTATCAAAGATTATTTAGTAAATATAAACCATAAAAGATAAGCACCAATTAACTTAATCCGATATTCTATTATTATTTTCCCATTGGCCTTCATAAGTCACACCACTTTTATAAATAATTTTTCCAGCTCCTTCTCTTTTACCATCTTTAAAAGTACCTTCATATCTATCTCCGTTAGGATAAATGGCTACTCCATCACCATTTATTCGACCATTTTCAAAATTACCCTCAAAAGTTGAACCATCGGTCATCTCTATTTTACCAAAACCATGCCTTTTCCCCATTTTGAAAAAGCCTGTATATTTTGATCCATCAGAATATTCAGCAACACCTTCACCGTCAAATAATCCATTGGACCATAAGCCTTCATATGTGTAACCATCTCCAAAATTCATCTTTCCTTTACCATGATTTTTCCCATTTTTAAAATTTCCAGTATAAATTTGTCCGTTTGAGTATTTGGCTATTCCAAAACCGTCAATCTTTCCATTCAGCCACTGTCCTGAATAATTACTTCCATCTCCATATACTATAGTTCCTGTACCGTTTGGTATACCCTTAACTAAATCTCCATTGTATACTGATAAATCAGGGTAAGTAATTTTACCTTTTCCCTCGATTTGTCCTTTAAGCCAATTACCTTCTGCTTTATAACCGTCCGTTGTCTCATAAATTCCAAATCCATCAAATAAATTATTTTTAAAACTTCCATTATACTTTGAACCTGATGCAAATTTTTTAATCCCCTGACCATCAATATTATTTTTAAGCAATTCACCTACATAACTATCACCATTAGCGTAAATTATAGATCCATTTCCTGAAATAGAACCGTCAGTGAAATTTCCTTCTAGAATTGACCCATCCAACAAAGTTAATTTTCCTTTACCGCTTCTTGTTCCTTTTAAAACACCCCCTTCATATTTACCTCCACCATCATAATTTATAATTGCAATTCCAGACTTTTCACCATTCTTCCAGTCCCCACTATAAGTATAACCATTTTTATTTTTTTGGGTGCCTTTTCCATCTAACAATCCTTTGGAAAAGTTACCTTCAAGAGTTGTACCATTTGGATATTCTAAAGTTCCATAGCCATTAAAATTTCCTTCTAACCAATTACCTTCGTAAAATGATCCATCAGGAAAAATTATTTTACCCTCACCAGAGTGTTGCCCATCAATAAATGCACCTTCATAAAAAGATCCATCAGGGTATTTAGCTTTACCAAAACCTTCGATTTTTCCTTCTTTCCAATCACCTTCATATTGATATCCATTAGGTAAGGAATATTTCCCCTTTCCATGCTGTTTTCCATCAAGAAATTCACCCTCGTAAATGCCACCTGTTTCATATTGTTTTATTTGTGTTTGTTCATCTGCAAAAGATAAATTTTCTACAAAAATGAAGAAATAAAATAAGTTTAGAACTAACGTATTCAAAATAAGCTTGTACAAATATTACCTACCAATTGAATTTATTTACATATATAAAATTTAAAAAGAATTGAAAAATTTGAAGTCGTTCATTAGTTTAATTGTATTATATAAATTTTACTATATTTATTTCATAACTGGTATAAAGATCAACCCGAATTATTTGAAACAAATGTTTATTGTATAATATCTAAAATATTCTATTTCTCTATCTTAATCAGATCAAAATTTCAAATGGATAAAAATTTAAAAATAATGCTTGCACAGCTAAATCCTATTGTAGGAGACCTAGAGAAAAATTCCAAAATCATATTGGAAACATATAAAAAAGCATGCAAGAACAAAGTTGACATTTTAGCCTTTCCTGAGATGTTTCTTTCAGGATATCAGATACAAGATTTGGTTTTTAGACCAGCATTTCAAAAGGATTTAGAAAAATATATAAGGTTAATAGCAAAACACTGTATAAATGATACCTGTCTTTTGTTAGGTTCTCCAGTGGTTGAAAAAAAACAGATATTTAATGCTTATCTATTATTAAAAAATGGTAAAGTAAAAATAATTTCCAAAAAATATCATCTTCCCAATGATACACTATTTGATGAAAAAAGATATTTTAGTCAATCTGACCATAAGGAATTATTGGAAATAAAAGGAATAAAAATTGGTTTTCCTATATGTGAAGACATATGGTATGAGGACATCTCAAAAATGCTTAAAAAGAAAGAAGCTGACCTTCTAATTTCTCCTAACGGATCACCTTATGAGAGAAATAAATTAAAAAAAAGACATATGGAAGTTTCTAAAAGGTCTAGGGAAAATAATATACCCATCATTTATTTAAATTTAGTAGGTGGTCAAGACGACCAAGTTTTTGATGGTGGCTCTTTTGTTATTGATAATTATGGTAATTTAGTTACACAGTTTCCCCAATTTGAACCATTAACTCCTGTTTTAGAATTTGAAAATAAAGAACCTTTTATTAGAAATACAAATTATTATAATTTGGATATAAAAAATGATTTATCACAAGATTACAGAGCAATATCAGAGGGTACAAAAGATTATATTTTAAAATCTGGTTTTAATAATGTAATAATAGGATTGTCAGGTGGTATTGACAGTGCCTTAGTTGCTACTATCGCAGTAGATATTCTAGGAAAGAATAATGTAACTTGTGTTAAATTACCTTCAGATTATACAAGCGAGTTATCTTTAATCGATGCTGAACAGTTGATATATAATTTAGATTGCAAAGCTGAAACTATTTCTATTTCAAAAATTTATTCTTTAATTAAACAAACTCTTTTACCCTCTTTTCGAGGAAAAGAAGAAAATGAAACCGAAGAAAATATTCAATCTAGGATAAGGGGTTTATTGTTGATGGCTTTGTCCAATAAATATGGTAGTATGTTACTTACCACAGGAAATAAATCTGAAATAGCTGTTGGATATTCAACAATTTACGGCGATATGTGTGGAGGATACAATCCTATAAAAGATCTTTACAAAACCAGATTGTACAGTATTTGCGAATGGAGAAACTCTTGCCATGAAGCCTGGATGAAAGGCCCAAATGGTTTAGTTATCCCTAAAAGCATATTAGAAAAATCCCCAACTGCAGAACTTCGTCCAAACCAAACTGATCAGGATAGTTTACCATCTTATGAGGTACTTGATTCAATCCTTGAAAGTTTTATTGAAAATGATATGTCGATTTCAGAAATTGTAAAACAAGGACATGATTATGATATAGTAAAAAAAATAGAAAAGTTAGTCTATCAATCAGAACATAAAAGATTTCAATCTGCTCCAGGTGTACATCTTACAAAAAAATCATTCCAATTAAGTCGTCGGTACCCAATCGTACAAAATTGGAGAGATAAATTATGACGTTTTTAACTAGGTTTGCTCCCTCTCCTACCGGGTACTTACATGTAGGTAATATTAGAACGGCACTTTTTAATTTTTTGCTGTCAAAAAAAAATGGCGGGAAATTTTTACTTAGAATAGATGATACTGACCTTGAAAGATCAAAACAAATTTATGAAGATGAAATTAAAAGAGATTTAGAGTGGCTAGGAATTGAATGGGACTTATATGAGAAACAATCCAATAGATTTGAAAGGTATATCGATGTTTTTGAAAATTTAAAAATTGAACAAAAAATCTATCCTTGTTATGAAACAAAAAGCGAGCTTAACTTAAAGAGAAAAAAACTTCTAAATATGGGTAAACCTCCTATTTATGACAGAGCTGCTCTGAAACTTACAAATGATGAACACAAGCAATATGAAAAAGATAAAATTAATCCATATTGGCGCTTTTTATTAGATAAAAAAAAGGTTACCTGGAAAGATAAAATTATTGGTGATGTAACAATTGATCTTGCCTCACTTTCTGATCCTGTTTTTGTTAAAGAAGATGGCCAGTTTCTTTATACTTTAGCTTCAGTATGTGACGACATAGATTTTAATATTACACACGTTGTGAGGGGATCGGATCACCTTACCAATACTGCAACACAAATACAACTTATAGAAAATCTCAACGGGGATGTCCCAGTTTATGGACACCATTCTTTACTGGTTGATTTAGCAGGAGATAACCTATCAAAAAGATTAGGTTCATTATCAATTAGAGATTTAAGAAATTCTGGGGTAGAACCGATGGCATTAAATAATTTAATGTCGACTTTAGGATCTTCTAATTCACCAAAAATATTACATTCCCTAAATGATGTTGCAAGTAATTTTGAAATAAATTCATTTGGATCTGCACCTACAAAATTTGATTTAAATCTTTTAAATTCAATGTCATCAAAAGTTTTAAGAGATACTCCAATTAATATTATTAAGAAAGAATTAATTGAATTAGGTATACCAAATAACGACCAAGAAAATTTTTGGGAAGCTATCAGAGAAAATTTGAACACAAGGGAAGAAATATCACAGCTGTGGGATCTATGCATTAATGGAATTTATCCTTTAATTGAAAAAGAAGATTTAGAATTTGTTAAAACAGCAATAAAAATTTTCCCTCAAGCACCGCTTAATAAAGATAGTTGGAAAATATGGACCAATCAAGTTTCGGAAAAAACTGGAAGAAAAGGTAAAAGTCTTTTTTTACCTTTGAGAAAAGCTTTGACTGGTAAAAGTATAGGCCCTGATATGGGAAAATTATTGCCTTTCTTGAAAAAAATCCCAGAATTATAAAACTAATATTTAATTTTAAACCACAAACTTTCTGTATTTTGTTCTTTTTGGATTGACCGCATCCTCTCCCAATCTTCTTTTTTTATCTTTGATATAGTCGTCATAATCTCCCTCAAACCATTCTACATGACTATCACCCTCAAAAGCTAAAATATGAGTGCAAATCCTGTTAAGAAAGAATCTATCATGACTTATTACCATAGCACTTCCAGCAAATTCAGATATGGCATATTCTAATGCACTTAGAGTTTCTACATCTAAATCATTAGTTGGTTCATCCAACATTAAAACATTGCCACCAGACTTTAACATTTTTGCGATATGAACCCTATTTCTTTCACCCCCTGATAATTTACTCATTGGTTTTTGTTGATCTGATCCTTTGAAATTAAAAGAACTACAATATGCTCTTGAATTAACTTCTAATTCACCAAGCTTTACAATTTCTTGACCTCCAGAAATTTCTTCCCATACGGTATTAGAGTTATTTAAATCATCTCTACTTTGATCAACATAAGAGAGCTTTACAGTTTCACCCAATAAAATTTCACCATTTGAAGGTTTTTCAACACCAATGATTAACTTAAACAGTGTGCTTTTCCCTGCTCCATTTGGACCAATTATTCCTACTATTCCACCAGGGGGTAAAGAAAAGGACAAATTATCAAACAAAATTTTATCTTCAAAATGCATTCCTAAATTTTTCACTTCAATCACTTTAGACCCAAGTCTTTCTCCATTGGGAATAATAATCTGTGCATTATTTTGCTTAACTCTTTCAGAAGAGTTAGCTAGTTCTTCATATGATTTAATTCTTGCTTTCTGCTTGGCCTGACGAGCTTTGGCGCCCTGTCTTATCCACTCCAATTCCTTTTCTAGAACTTTTTGTTTCTTTTTATCCTCTTTTCCCTCAAGTTCTAACCTATGAGTTTTCTGTTCAAGCCAAGATGAATAATTACCTTCATATGGTAGACCTTTACCTCTATCTAGTTCAAGTATCCATCCTGTAATTTGGTCAAGAAAATACCTATCATGTGTCACTATCAAGCAGGTACCCTTGTAATCAATTAAAAATCTTTGCAACCAATCAACGGTTTCCGCATCTAAATGGTTAGTTGGTTCATCTAACAATAATAACTCAGGTGAATTTAATAAAAGTTGACATAAAGCAACCCTTCGTTTTTCACCTCCTGATAGTTCTTTAATATTTGACTCATCACTTGGACATCTCAATGCATCCATTGCTATATTTATTTGATTATCTAATTCCCAAAGGTTTTGAGCATCAATTTTGTCTTGAAGTTCAGTCATCTGCTCCATTATTTCTTCAGAATAATTATTAGCTAATTTTTCTGCTACATTATTAAATTCGTCAATTAATGCCTTTTTATCAGCGACAGCTGTTAAAACATTTTCTCTTACCGTTAGATTACTATCTAATACGGGTTCTTGTGGTAAATATCCTACATTAACATTTTCGGCGGCCCACGCCTCACCAATGTAATCTTTATCTAATCCAGCCATAATTTTCATAAGACTACTTTTACCAGCACCATTAACTCCAACTACACCAATTTTAACACCAGGTAAAAATGAAAGGTGGATATTTTCAAAACATTTCTTGCCACCTGGGAAAGTTTTAGTTAGTTCTTGCATATGATAAATGTATTTAACTGAAGACATAATTTTTACCTTTAATAAGTTCGATAATTGTTACATTTTATTTAGGAAAAAAAATACTTTAAAGCAATAAGGAGTTTTTTGGGGTTTATTATGATGATAAAATATATGTTTACTTTTATATTATAATCTTAGGCAAAAAAATGCAGGGATTCCCTTCAGTTGAACCGGGTTTAACAATTGGCTTGTTGGGTGGCTCTTTTGATCCACCACATGAAGGTCATGTACATATTACAAAACTTGCACTTAAGTTTTTTAATTTGTCTAAAATTTGGTGGTTAGTGTGTCCTGAAAACCCAATAAAAAGTGTAACACCCTCAGATGTAAATTCAAGATTTCTTGCTTCAAAAAAAATTATGAAACATCCCTCAGTGGTTATCACTGATCTAGAGAGAAAGTTTAAAACAAAATATACTTTTCAAACTTTGATTAAATTAAAAAAATTATATCCAAGCACCAAGTTTGTGTGGTTAATGGGAGCAGATAATCTAATAAATTTACATCATTGGAAAAATTGGGATTGGATAATGAAAAACATTCCAGTTGGTGTTTTAGCAAGACCAGAGGAACAAATCAAAGCAGGATTATCTCATACTGCCATTAAATTTGGAAACTACAGACTTCCAAAAGAAAAATCTTTTATCCTATCTAAATATAACCCACCCGTTTGGACTTTAAGTACTGGACCAATGAGAAATATTTCATCAACAGAAATTCGAAAAAAAGAATATCGCCATAACTAACTTAATTATTTTTATTCAATTAACATATGTCTTGCTCTAGCACCTCTTTCAATAGCTGCTCCATGCAATCGATCAATATTAAGTTCATGTCTAATTTCCTCTAAAAAACGTAATTGCACCTCCGGGAGTTTACCATCAGCTGCTGCAACATCACAAGCCAATGCATATGCTGTTTCATATAATTTTTCAGGTAAAGCTTCCTTAATCAAACCAAATAATGCATCTAATCCGTCTTCTTCTTCAAAAAGATCAAAAACAGTTTCTGCTATAATTTTAATTTTTGATGGATCATAACTTTTAAATATTGGCAAATGATCTACTATTCTGCTGATAGATACTAATTCTCTATTTGAAATATTCTCATCAGATGCACCACCTGCTACCATTATTGCGACTAATGCATCCTGTGCATTCATCAATCCGTTAGTGTTTGTATTTTTCGACATTGTGCTAAGACATATCATATTTTTTTTAATTTGACGACCTATTAAATGAGGGATAATAAATTCTTATCATAATTTTTCAGTTTAATTTTTAGAGAATATTTCTAATGAAAGTTGATAAAACTAATTATAACCAAATTAAATCATGGCCTTTCTTTGAGGCAAAAAGGGTTTTGAAACGTATCTCAAAAGAAGATGAACAAAAAAAAATTGTCACTTTTCAAACTGGTTATGGCCCATCTGGTTTACCGCATATTGGGACTTTTGGTGAAGTTTTAAGAACAAACATGGTAAGAACAGCTTTCTCTTGTTTAAGTGATATCCCAACTAGGTTAGTATGTTTCTCTGATGATTTAGATGGTTTGAGAAAAGTACCAACCAATATTCCTAACTCAAACAAATTAGAAGTAGACCTAGATTTACCTTTGACTTCTGTGAGAGATCCTTTTGGTAAATTTGAGAGCTTTGGGGATCACAATAATGCCAAATTAAAAGAATTCCTCGACAACTATAATTTGAAATATAATTTTGAATCAGCAACCAAGAATTATAAGGATGGTGCATTTGACGAAGCTTTAATTAAAATTTTAGAAAATTACGAAAATATAATGGCAGTAATCTTACCTTCATTAAGAGATGAAAGAAAAAAAACATACTCTCCTTTCCTTCCTATAAGCCCAATCACAGGTAAAGTCTTACAAGTCGCTATTGAAAAAATAAATAAAAATAAAGGTACCATTATATACACAGAACCTAATGGAGAAAAAGTTGAATTATCCATTAAATCAGGAAATGTAAAACTACAGTGGAAACCTGATTGGGCTATGAGATGGTTAGCCTTAGAAGTGGATTATGAAATGTTTGGGAAAGATCTTATACCATCAGCTGAACTAGCCGCAAAAATTTGTAAAATTATAGGAGGTAAACCACCTGAATTATTGAATTATGAACTTTTCTTAGATGAACAGGGACAAAAAATATCAAAATCTAAAGGTAATGGATTATCAATGGAAGACTGGTTAAGATATGCTGATAAAGATTCTTTGAGTTTTTTTATGTTCCAAAAACCCAAAACTGCAAAGAGACTTTATTTTGATGTTATTCCAAAAATGGTAGATGAGTACCACCAAAATTTGAATAAATTTGTTGAACAAACAGAGCTGGAGAAAATAAATAATCCAGTTTGGCACGTTCACTCAGGAAATCCGCCAATCTCAAATATGATTATTAATTTCTCAATGCTATTAAACCTAGTTTCAGCTTCAGGATCAGAAGATGAAAAAACATTGTGGACATTCATTAAAAGATATAAACCAAATATTGAAGCTGATAAGCATACTGATTTAAAAAAAGCGGTAAAATATGCTATAAATTATTACCAAGACTTTGTGAAACCTTCAAAAAAATTTCGTAAAGCTACTACAAAAGAAAAGACAGCATTAGCTGATCTTCATTCAAAGTTAGGAGAACTACCTAAAGAAAGTGAAATCCAAGAAATTCAATCTTTATTGTTTTCTGTAGGAAAAGAACATAATTTTGAAAACCTTAAGGATTGGTTTTCTGCATTTTATGAAATAATACTAGGAACTAAGACTGGACCTAGATTGGGTGGTTTCATATCTATATATGGAATTGAAGAAACAAGAAATCTTATTTCAAAAAAAATTAGCGGGTGAATAAAATTCATCAATGGATTTTGTCTATTTAATTTTCTATTTCTATAATTATATATGACTCATCATACAGCTATATACAAAGGTGAAAGAATGAATATTTTAATCAGAAATATTTTTCTCATATATTTTGCATTTTCCTCAGTTTTTTTTGTTACTTTTTATACTAAAAAAACATTTGCAAATGATGATAGTATTTCAAATCTTGAGAACAAAGCCCAACTAATTATATCTTCTCAAATAAGTGCTTTTCTAAATTATGATACTAAAGAAGCTTACTCATTTGCATCGCCTGTAATTAAATCTATGTTTAAAAATGCAGATATATTTGGGTCTATGGTTAAATCTTCATACCCAATGATTTGGGCCCCAAAAGAATTCAAATTTTTAGAGTTTACTTTTTATAATGAAAGTTTGATACAGAGAGTTCTTTTTATTGATAAAAATGAAAGAATTTTTACGTTTGATTATGAAATAAAAAATTATGGTGAAGATAACTGGTTAATTAATGGGGTTTATCAAGTAAAAAAATCTCAATCTGGAGCTTGATATTAATTAAATTAAATGGTTCTTGCTTTACTTCTTACTGTGCGCGTACCTGCAATACCTCCTTTTGATCTACCTTCTGTATTTTTTAAGCTATTTTCATTATCAAGCTTTATATCTGATTGCCTCAAAAAAGGATTATCCATAATTGATAATTCAACTTTTTCAAGTTTATTAATCTCATCACGAAGTCGTGCAGCTTCTTCAAATTCCAAATTTTCAGCAGCCGCAAACATTTCTTTTCTCATCCCATTTAAGTGTGCTTGTAAGTTGTTTCCAAATTTTTTTGTATCAATTTTTGCAGTTATTCTTTCTAAATCAGTTTTACCCTCAAATACGCCTTCTAAAACATCTTTTACGTTTTTCTTTACACTTTCAGGTGTAATTTTATTGACCTTATTATAAGAAATTTGTTTTTCTCTTCTTCTTTTAGTTTCTTCAATAGCTACTTTTATGCTGCCTGTAATTTTATCAGCATACATTATAACTTTACCATCTACATTCCTTGCAGCACGTCCAATTGTTTGTATAAGCGAAGTTTGAGATCTCAAGAATCCTTCTTTATCGGCATCCAAAATAGCTACTAAACCACATTCAGGTATATCCAGACCCTCTCTCAGTAGATTTATACCTATAAGAACATCAAATGTACCAAGCCTTAAATCTCTTATGATTTCTATTCTTTCTAAAGTGTCAATATCTGAATGAAGATATCGAACTTTCACACCTTTTTCATTTAAAAACTCAGTAAGGTCCTCTGCCATCCTCTTAGTTAGAACAGTACATAAAGTTCTTAGATTATTTTTTGAGGCAATATTTACTTCATACAAAAGATCATCAACTTGATTTTGAATTGGTCTAATTTCTACTGGTGGATCAATTAAACCAGTTGGTCTTATTATTTGTTCAACAAAAACTCCTTGAGTTGATGACAACTCCCAATTGCCTGGCGTTGCTGAAACAAATATTGATTGTGGCCTCATTGCATCCCATTCCTCAAATTTCAATGGTCTATTGTCCATACATGAAGGTAATCTAAATCCATGCTCTGAAAGAGTAAGCTTTCTTCTATGATCTCCCCTGTACATACCACCTAGTTGTGGTATTGCAACATGACTTTCATCAGCAAAAATAATTGCATCGTTTGGTATATATTCAAATAAAGTTGGAGGTGGCTCTCCGGGTTTCCTTCCCGTAAGGTAACGAGAATAATTCTCAATCCCATTACAAGACCCTGTAGCCTCCATCATCTCTAGGTCAAAATTAGTTCTCTGTTCTAATCTTTGAGCTTCAAGTAATTGGTTATTTTTATTTAATTCTTCAAGTCTTTTTAATAAATCTACTTTTATTTTTTTTATAGCCTGAGTAAGTGTTGGCCTTGGAGTAACATAATGTGAATTCGCATAAATTCTAACAGTATTCATTTTTTTTGTTTTTTCTCCAGTAAGAGGATCAAACTCGTCAAGTTTTTCTAGTTCATCCCCAAAAAAAGACAGCCTCCATGCTCTACTTTCTAGGTGAGCAGGCCAAATCTCTAATACGTCACCCCTTAGACGAAAAGTCCCCCTTTGAAATGCCTGATCGTTTCTTCTGTATTGTTGTTCTACTAAAGCAGATACTATTTTTCGTAACTCATAATTGTTACCTTTTCTTAAATCCTGTGTCATGGCACTATATGTCTCTACTGAACCAATACCATATATACAAGAAACCGAAGCAACTATAATAACATCATCTCTTTCCAATAGTGCTTGAGTTGCAGAATGTCTCATTCTATCTATTTGCTCATTTATTTGAGCATCTTTTTCTATATAAGTGTCAGATCTAGGAACGTAGGCTTCAGGTTGATAATAATCATAGAAAGACACAAAATATTCTACTGCATTATCTGGAAAGAATGTCTTGAATTCACCATAAAGTTGAGCTGCTAAAGTTTTGTTAGGTGCTAAAATTACTGCAGGCCTCTGAGTTTTTTCAATGATATGAGCAATAGTAAAGGTTTTTCCAGTACCAGTAGCACCTAAAAGTACTTGATTTCTTTCAGATGAATTTATACCAGCGACTAATTCTTTAATTGCGTTTGGTTGATCACCTGAAGGCTTAAAATCAGATTGAATTTTAAATTTCTGACCAGACTCTAATTTTTCTTTAACGACCATATTCCTTTTGAATTATTTAATGAATCATATTTAATCTTAATTAAAACAAAATAATTAATTAGTTGACTATGAGAATATTAATACCAATATAATGTCATACTTATCTAATGTTCATCAAGATTTCTTCAACAATAATATTTTCCTTATTAAAATGGTAGCAAGAATATACAAGCCCTCAAAAACTGCAATGCAATCTGGAATGGCGCAAACAAAAAAATGGGTATTAGAATTAGAATATAATATGGCTAAATCAATAGAACCACTTATGGGATGGACTGGATCTAGTGATACAAATAGTCAAGTACAACTATGGTTTGAGTCAAAAGAAATAGCTATTAATTACGCAAAAAAAAATGGGATACCATATACTGTTCTCAATGCTAACTCTAGAAAACACATTATTAGGGAAAATGGATATGGTGACAATTTTTCATTTAATAAAAAAATACCCTGGACACATTAATTTTGTAAAATCGCGTAGGATTTGGTGAGCACGGGAGGATTCGAACCCCCGACCTACGGATTAGAAGTCCGTCGCTCTATCCAACTGAGCTACGTGCCCACAATTTAACTGCACTAACATTATTTTTTAGTGCAAACCCATAAGACGTATATTCTTTTTACATAAAAAGAATATACTCTCAAGTCATTTAAAAATATTCATAAAATATTAAATTAATAATTATCAGCAAAATCATTTCTTAATAAGTGATGTTTAACTAACTTATCATTTGTATTACCATTTTTAAAATTAAATGCTATCTTAACGCATTCAATACAAATGTTTGTATTCTTACCGAGAAAAAGTTTTTTTACTTTATCCTTGGTTTTTTTACACAACATGCAAGTGTTTTGTAACTCATGAGCTACCATTAATCATTTACCTTTTGATTATTTTATGTATCTTTTTCATTAATTTAGTAAAAGTATACTAACTGATATCACCCTCTATAATTAAACTTAATTTGTTTTTTATATCATCTAAAGCATCTTTTTTAATAATTTTTTTATTTATATCAATTTGGAACCCTTTGCCTGACAATGAAAACATGTCTTCTTTAGAGGTATCCTCTTTTTTTAATTCATAACATTTTATATCCCTCAAAAAACCCTTAATTTTAACATTTTTGGGTTTTTTAAATGTAAAAAAATTATTAACAAGAGCAAATGTATCCTCGGATATAATAATAGATCCAGCTTCAGCAATGCTTTCTAATCTAGAAGCTAAATTTACTGTACTTCCAATGGCTGTATAATCTAAACGATCTAAGCTGCCAAAATTTCCAACAGTACAAAAACCAGTATTGATCCCGATTCTAATTTTTAAATCCTGTTTTAAACTGTAATTTTTTGACCAATACCCACTAAGCTGATTCATTAATTTTTGCATTTCTAGAGCCATTTGAATACATTTCCTTGCATCCTCTTGAGGTCCATTTGTATCAGGGTCACCAAAAAATATCATTAGCGCATCGCCAATAAATTTATCAATTGTACCACCATATTTTAGTGCTATTTGAGACATTTCATTTAAATAAAAGTTTAACAAGTTAGTCATTTCTTCAGATTCTAATTCATCAGAAATATCAGTAAAACCAACAATATCAGAAAAGAAAACTGTTAATTTCTTTCTATTACTTTTAACTTCAGCACTTTGTTTTCCACTGAATATTTGCTGATGTATTTGAGGGGATAGATATTTTGCTAATTGTTTTGATATTTTTTCGACTTCTTCACTTTTAGCTAGTGCTTCAGCTTTAGCATCATCAGCTATTTTTTTTTGAATTGTTAATTGATTAGATAAAGACTTTCTTAAATTTCCCTCTAAACGAAGTTTTGCTACTTCCCTCTTAAGATTTTTTATTTCTTCATTTTCTATAGTTTCAGACATTTATTAATTTATTTTCTAAGCTAATTTAAAATTAAGAAAAATATATACAAAATAAGTTGTTATAAAGATGACTCCAATTTTTTTTCCTAATAAAACGTTAATATATATTAATAAGCAAAATAACAAAGTATAAATTAACATAATTGGAATATCAAAAATTAAAAAAGTTTCAGGTACAAGAAATTCACTACTTCTGGAAAAAACTGCGCATGCACCTATAATTCCAAAAGTATTAAATATATTTGACCCAATAACATTTCCGACAGCAATCTCAGAGTAGCCTTTTTTTACTGCCACTATAGATGCTGATATTTCAGGTAAAGATGTTCCTATAGCAATTATTGTAAGACCTATGAATGTTTCAGATACATTAAATAGTGAAGCTATTTTGACAGAAGAATTTACTACAGCCTCAGCTGATATTATTAATATTATGATACCAAAAAATATAAATAAAATAGTATTCCATAACGATAATTTTTCATTAATTTTATTTCTATCTGTCGTATTTCCATTATTTTTAGAGATATATACCATATATATCAAAAATATTATCAAAAGTAATATAAGGACTATACCATAGAAAAATGATATTGATTTTGTTCCAACACTGATTGAGAAAAATAAAACAGATGAGAAAAATAACCAAAAGATGTTAGCATTTGATTTTCCCCCTTTTAAATACAAAGGTTGCATTAACGAAGCTAAACCTAAAACTAGTAGAATATTTGAAATATTGCTACCCAAAACATTTCCCCAAGCTATTCCTGGCGACTTATCAACCACGGCATTTACTGAAACAACCAATTCTGGAAATGATGTCCCTAATGCAATAATTGTAATTGCTATAAACTGTGGTTTGACTTTAAAAAATGAAGCTGTATTTACTGATCCTGCAACTAATTTCTCACCACCATAGTAAAGACCAAAAAGACCAATTAAGCAAATAAGTAATTGTATTATAACATTTTCCATTTAATCTTGGGGTAATTTTTTCTTAAAACAGAATTGTGTATTCTGATAAATTATTCTTAATTAAACATATCCATCAGCAACTTGATCCATTTCTGATAAATGAATGATAATATGGAAGTTTTCTCATTTGTTTGACTGCTGCTTCAATTAATTCATTTTCATCAAAACCTAATGAAGCACACCAGAGACCACTCATATCTTCTATGTAACTATTACCATCAATATCCTCTACATTTACTCCACTACCTGAACTAAATACTTGAGGACCCTTTTCATTTATTAGTTCTGGATTAGTGTAAGGTTGAAGTTGATAATCAATGGATTTAAATTCCAACGAGTTTTTCAGACTTTTGTTCTGTATATTCATATTATTACCTTATAAGTTACATAGGTTAAGGATAAACGTAATTTAATTGATATTACAACTAATTTATTATTGTTGATATAGTAATGAACTTTTGTATCATTCAATATTAATTAGTAGTTTTAATTTGAAATAACTGAATCAAGTAAAAAATACGTGAATAAAATTATTTGATAAATTATTTTTTAATATGGATCAAAAAACTATAGAATTTTATAATAAAAATGCATCTGAATATGCAAAATGGAGATCTACTGAAAAGATAGATTTAGCGCAAAAAATATTTTGTAACGAACTTGCCCCAGGTGGACAAATTATAGATTTAGGTTGTGGAACTGGAGAAAAGTCTATTTGGTTTAGTCAGAAAGGTTTTAAAGTTGATGCAGTAGATGCTTCTCTTAAAATGCTTGAAATATTTGAGAGTCATAAAGCCATTAATATTCAGCAAATGGATTTGAATGAAATAGTTTTTTCAAAAAAATATGACGGAATTTGGGCTTCTTTTTCCATTCAGCATTTGGAAAAAAAAAACCAAAACCTTTTATTTGGTAAAATTTCTAAAGCTTTAAATAAAAAGGGAATTTTTTATATCGGAATTCATGAAGGCCACAAAGCTTATAGAGATAAATTAAACAGACTGTATGTCCCTAGAACCGAAAGTGGATTAAGAAAAGTCTTAAAAAATTTTAACTTTAGAATTTTTAATTTATTTAGAGAAGAGAATTTAAGTTTTGATAACAAACCAATCATTATTATGCATATATATGCTAAATGTGGTGTGTAATTTATTTCTTTTTATAAAAAAAAGGAAAAACATAAGAGAAATCTTTACCCTTACCACCCTCATTCAATAACTCTTCGTAGATTTTCATTGCGTGAGCACCTAGTGGGGTATGTGAATTAGATTGAATTGCAGCATCCTGAGCAAGCATTAAATCTTTCAGCATTAACTCAGATGAAAAACCTGGTAAATAATTTTTATCAGCAGGTGTTTCTGGACCAATTTCAGGGGCCGGACAGTAAGTGTTAAGAGCCCAACAACTACCAGATGAATTTGAAGAAACCTCATAAAGTTTTTTCAAATCCAAACCAATTTTTTTTGCTAAAGTAAAAGATTCACAAACGCCAATCATTGAAATACCTAAAATCATGTTATTACACATTTTTGCTGCTTGTCCTGAGCCTGAAACTCCACAATAAACTGCTTTTTTGCCCATCACTTCAAACAAAGGCTTAATTTTATTGAAAGCTCTTTCATCACCTCCTACCATAAAAGTCAAAGTGCCATCTAATGCACCTACTACTCCACCTGAAACTGGGGCATCTAAAGTTAGTAACCCATTTTTTTTTGAAAGATCCGCTATCAAACGAGCACTTTTTATATCTATAGTAGAACAATCAACCATAATAGTAGAATTATCACATTTATCTAAAATTTCTTTGTAAACTGCAATAACTTCTTTACCACTTGGAAGCATTGTAAATATAGCCTTATTACTTTTAACAATTTCTTGAATACTGTTTGAAATTCTAATCTTAGAATTAATATTTTTATTTATATCAAATCCTGTTACCTCATGACCCTCTCTTTGTAAATTTTCAGCCATTGGCAATCCCATGTTACCTAGGCCTATAAATCCAATTTTCACAATGTATCCTCCTATTTAAATTTTTAACTCATTTGAAAAACTTAAAGGTTTAAGTAAATCAAATACTTTCGTGACAGGAACTTGATCAATTTTTGGATATTTCCAAAAAGGTGATTTATCCTTATCAATAATCATAGCCCTAATTCCTTCTTGAAAATCAGCAAATTCTTGTGCTCTTGAAGTGAACCTATACTCAATTTTTAACGCATCTTTCACGGAACAAGAAATTTCTGGCATTTGAAGCATATGAAATGAAGTTAAAATAGATAGTGGAGAGGATTTTTTTAATTTTTTTAAACTCTTAGAAAAAAAAGGATTCAATTCCATTTCTTTTATTATCAAGTTTAATTCATTTTGTGAAAATACCTTCTCAATAATTTGTAAATTTTCCCTTAAGCATGATTTTAAACTATTTCTTTGAAATTCATATAAAATAGAAGTATCGCCATTTTCTATTAATTGTAACTTAATTTCATTCCAATATTTTTCAGGAATGTAGAGATCGGCAAAATCTGTAAAAATTGCATCATCTGCTTTCATATGGTGACCAGAAATTCCAAGATAAATACCTAATTTTTTTGATTTTTTGGTAAGTAAGTAAGAACCACCTACATCTGGTACTAAACCAATACTGCATTCTGGCATGGCTATAATGGAACTATCGCCAACTATACGATGACTACCATGACAGGATATTCCGACACCTCCACCCATTGTGAAACCATGCATAAAAACAACATATGGCTTTGGATAATTCGAAACTAAAAGATTTAGACGATATTCATCAGACCAAAATAATTTACCAAATTCAAAATTTCCAGTAGTTCCATTTTTATATAAATCTGAAACATCTCCACCAGAGCAAAATGCTTTATCGCCATTTGCATCTACTAGTATGATTTTTACTTCTTCATTTTGTTTCCATGAAACCAATGCTTTCTCAATTTTTAAAATCATATCATATGTCAAAGCATTTAGGGCGTCAGGCCTGTTTAAGGTAATATGACCTACATTACCATTTTGCCTAATAATTACATCTGTCATAAGTACTTCACATTACTTTAGAGAATCTCTAGCAACTATTAATTGCATAATCTCATTTGTCCCTTCCAAAATCTGATGAACTCGCAGATCACGAACAATTTTTTCAATACCGTAATCAGCCAAATATCCATACCCTCCTAAGAGTTGTAATGAATTGTTCGCAATATTAAATGAATTGTCTGTAACAAATTTTTTTGCCATAGCACAGTATACTCCAGCATCAGATTTTGCATTATCTAGTTTCCAAGCAGCTTCTCTTAAAAAAGTCCTTGATGAGTTAATAGCTATCTCCATATCGGCAACTTTAAATTGTAAACCTTGAAATTCAGATAAACTTTTCCCAAAAGCTTTTCTTTCTTTAATGTATTTTTTTGCAATATTGAGAGCTGTTTGTGCCCCTCCTAATGCAGCTGCTGCAATGTTAAGGCGACCTCCGTCTAAACCCTGCATGGCATAAATGAAACCCTTGTTTTCTTCACCAAGTAATTTTTTTGAAGATACATGACAATCCTCAAAAATTACTTGTGCTGTAGGTTGTGATTTCCACCCCATTTTTTCTTCATTATTTCCAAAACTTAATCCTGAAATATCTTTTTCTACTAGTAATGCTGATATACCATGTGGGCCATTTTCTCCTGTTCTAACCATTGTAAGATATATCTCAGAAAATGCTCCTCCTGAAATAAATGATTTTGTACCATTTACTTTAAAACCCTCATTAGTCCTTTCAGCTTTTGTAGTTAAAGCAGCACTATCTGAACCCGAATTTGGTTCAGTTAGGCAATATGAGCAAACCTTATCCATTTTTATCATTGGCTCTAAAAATTCTTTTTTTATGAATTGATTTCCATTTTCTGAAATCATCCATGCACACATATTATGAATAGATATAAATGAAGAAACAGAAGGGCAAGCCATTGCTAAAGCTTCAAAAACTAGAGTAGAATCTAATCTGGTAAGACCTGAACCTCCATCTTTTTCATTTACATATAGAGATGCAAAACCTAATTCACCTGCTTCTTTTAGAATATTTTTTGGGATAAGGCTATTTTCCCATTCTAAAGCGTAGGGTGCAATTGAGTTTTGGCCAAAATCATAGGCAGTATCAAAAATTAATTTTTGCTCGGAAGAAAGAGAAAAATCCATTATTTTAAATTTAGTCCATTGTTGGTATTGAAAACTTTGCTCCCTCTTTTATACCAGTGGGCCAACGAGATGTAATCGTTTTTGTTCTCGTATAAAACCTAAAGGCATCAGGTCCATGCTGATTAAGGTCACCAAAAGCCGATTTTTTCCAACCTCCAAAAGTATGGTATGCTAGTGGAACAGGTATTGGGACATTAATTCCTACCATCCCAATATTTATTCTATTTGCGAAATCTCTAGCTGTATCGCCATCACGTGTGAATATTGCAGTTCCATTTCCATACTCATTGTTAACAGCTATAGATAATGCCTCTTCATAGCTTTCCGTTCTAACTGTAGAAAGAACAGGACCAAAGATTTCTTGCTTATAAATTTCCATATCAGTCTTAACGTTGTCAAATAAACAAGCACCTACAAAAAAACCATTTTCATATCCCTGCATTTGAAAGTTCCTACCATCAACAACTAAATTTGCACCACTCTCTATACCTGAATTTACCAAACTTAAAATTCTTTTTTGTGCTTGCTTTGTAACGACTGGTCCAAAATCTACTTCATTTTCAGAGGTATAAGGACCTATCTTCAGTGCTTCAATCTTTGGTACAAGTTTTTCAATAAGTTTATCACCAGTTTCTTTTCCAACTGGTAAAGCTACAGAAATCGCCATACACCTTTCGCCCGCAGCACCATAACCTGCACCTACAAGTGCGTCTGCAGCTTGATCTAGATCAGCATCAGGCATAATTATCATATGATTTTTTGCACCGCCAAAACACTGAACTCTTTTACCATTAGAACAACCCCTAGAATATATATATTCTGCAATCGGTGTAGATCCCACAAAACCAATTGCAGAAATGTCTTCATTATCCAAAATAGCATCCACTATTTCTTTATCTCCATTTACAACTTGTAAAATACCCTCAGGTAGACCTGCCTCAAGCATTAAATTCGCAAGCATCATTGGGACTGAGGGGTCTCTCTCCGAAGGTTTTAAGATAAATGCATTACCTGCTGCAATAGCTGGACAAAATTTCCACATTGGTATCATTGCAGGAAAATTAAAAGGTGTTATCCCAGATACAACACCAAGAGGCTGACGCATAGAGTACATATCAATACCAGGGCCTGCACTATCAGTAAA
The DNA here is from genome assembly GCA_902625475.1 of uncultured Alphaproteobacteria bacterium. GTDB lineage: Bacteria > Pseudomonadota > Alphaproteobacteria > Rhodobacterales > Rhodobacteraceae > CACIIZ01. Next base: position 100,589 of record CACOBR010000002.1, on the reverse strand, counting down.
TTCACCTTTTAATAAATGAGGAGCTCCAACACAGAATTCCGCCACCTCAAGTCCTCTTATAATATCGCCTTTCGCATCTGGAATAGTTTTACCATGTTCAGAAGACAAAACTGCTGCCAATTCATCCATATCTCTATGTAGAAGATCAATAAATTTCATAATTACTCTGGCTCTTTTTTGAGGATTAGTAGCAGCCCAAGCAGGTTGGCACTCTTTTGCCTTTTCAACAGCATCATCTAACTCAGATGCCAAACCCATTGAAACTTTTTTTTGAACTTCTCCAGTTGCTGGATTAAATACATCTGCTGTTCTTTTGGAACTACTACTTACTTCACGACCGTTTATAAAATGGCCAATTAATTTCATATTATTCTCCCTAATTTTAGGTTTATGAGTATTTACTTAGTTTAAAACTATGCATTCAATTATAAAGTAAATTGTATATTGGAAGTTTTTATATAAATAGCTATCCACAATATATTGTTTAAAGTACCAAGTTAATTAATAGCTTAATGAAACAACAAATAGACACGAAATGTAAATAAAATATTTAAAGTAATTTTATTAAAAATACTAAACTTTAAAATATTATATTCTAAACTGATTTGATTAAGCTAAGAAATTAGTAAATTTTATATGTTAGAATAAAACAATTAAAACCAAGGTATTAATGGCACATCAAATGTAGAGCAGCTAGACAAAATTAACAAAGAAGCAACAATAAAAAATTTCTTCATAACAAATCCTCACGTAATTTAAAAAAGATTACTTATGTGTAAAACATTTTATTCTAGTCGTAAATCCAAAACTAATTATTTTTTAATAAATTAATTATTTTTGATTTAATTTTTCTTGAATTAGGATTTGTAAATGAACCAAAACTAGCAACAAACATTCCCTGTTTATCGAGTAGTACTTTGTTAAAATTCCAAACTGGTCTGAAATTATGTTCGTAAGCTAACCATTTAAAAAAAGGATGCGCGTTTTTTCCTTTAACACTTGTTATAGTTGTCATCGGAAGTGTTAACGAGAAATTAGTTTCACAAAAGTTTTTGACTTTATTATTATCATTGAACTCTTGGAAAAAATCTTGTGAAGGTATGGCTAAAACAACTAAACCGCTATTAGAAAATTCATCATGTAATTTTTGTAGTTCACTATATTGCCTTGTAAAGCCACAATTAGATGCAGTATTTGTAATTAAAACTGGACTACCCTTAAAATCTCCTAAGTTGATGTAACCACCATCAATTGATTCAAAATAAAAGTTTTCATTTTTTGTATTATTTTTTATGCTAGCTAATATTGATGAATGAGACATTACAGCTATACCTATAATAATTATTAGATTTTTAAGTGTTAATTTCATGACTATAATACGATATTTGGGTGAACAATTAAGCTAATAAGAAATATTTAAAATTCAAGTCTTATTATAAATTAATTTTGTTGATCATTATTTTTTTAAAAATATATTAACACAAAACTTGAAATATTATTTCTTAATTCTGTTAGATTTTTCATCTAAACCAGATCGATTCATTCTATTTTTTAGAATTTGTAATATTTCATCAAAATCTACATTAGATACCTCTAAAAGGACTAGCAAATGATACATAAGGTCAGCCACCTCTTCTTTCAAATTACTCTCTTTTTTTTCAAGGGCAGCAATTATGACTTCGACTGACTCTTCACCAAATTTCTTACAACATTCTTGTAGTCCCTTACGAATTAGGCTTGAAGTATAGCTCTTCTTATCATCATTAACTTTTCTGTTTTTAATTACTTCTATTAAAAAATTTAAATCCATCAACTTATATCCTTACTGGAATTCCTTCACTCTTTAAATAAGATTTTACTTCATTAATTGAAATTTTTCCGAAATGAAAGATTGATGCAGCTAAGATTGCAGACGCATTACCTATTTCAATTATAGACTTAAAGTGCTCTAACTTTCCAGCTCCACCCGAAGCAATTATTGGTATGTTTAGTGAATCTGAAATTAATTTCGTCAATTCCACATCATAGCCATTTTTAGTTCCATCTTTATCCATAGAGGTTAATAATATTTCTCCAGCACCCCTTTTCTGCATATCCTTTGCAAAAGAAATAGCATCAATTCCAGTTTCTTTTGTTCCTCCATGAGAAAAGATTTCCCAGGAATTATTTTTTGTTTTTTTAGCATCAATTGCTACTACAATACATTGACTTCCAAATTTATTAGCTGCACTTGAAATTATATCCGGATTTTTAATTGCTTCAGAATTAAAGCTCACTTTATCAGCTCCATTCAAGAGCAATTGCCTTATGTCTTCAATTGTTTTTACTCCACCACCAACAGTTATAGGAATAAAACATTTTTCGGCAGTCTTTCTTACAAGACCTATTGTAACGTCTCTCTTTTCAAGAGTTGCAGCTATATCTAAAAAACAAATTTCATCTGCTCCCGCTTCATCATATGCTTGGGCTGCAATGACAGGATCTCCTGCATCTTTTAAATTTTTAAAATTTACGCCTTTAACCACCCTGCCATCTTTTACATCAAGACAAGGAATAATTCTCACTTTCAACATTTTAATTCAAAACTCTAATTGCTTCATGTAAATCTATTTTTTTATCATACAAGGCTCTTCCACAAATTACTCCATTGAGTTCTGGACAGCTTTTTTTTATTTCTTTTAAATCGGAAATTGAAGAAATTCCACCAGATGCAATTATAGGAATAGAAACATTTTCCATCAATTTTCTTGTACCATTAAAATCCGGACCAAGCATCATTCCGTCTTTAGCTATATCAGTGTAAATAATAGCTGAAACCCCAACATCTTGAAAAGATTTTGCCAAATCAATCATTGAGATATTTGATTCTTTAATCCAACCTTCAATCATTACTTTACTGTTTTTTGCATCTATCCCTACTGCAATCTTATTTGGAAAATATTTACATGCCTCTTTAACAAATTGTGGATCTTTAAGGGCAATAGTACCAAGAATGATTCTTTGGACTCCATTAGAAACCCATTCTTCAATAGTTTTTATATGCCTAATTCCACCCCCTAGTTGAACTGGAATAGCCACATTTTTTATAATTTGTTTTATAATTTTCTGATTTACCAAGGACTGGGTCAATGCACCATCTAAATCAACAACATGAAGCCATTCACACCCCTCATTCACGAATAATTTTGCTTGCTTCAATGGATCATTATTAAAAATGGTTTGCTTGTTCATTTTTCCTTGTAATAAACGAACACACTTACCTTTTTTTAAATCTATAGCTGGATATAAAATCATTCATTTTCTCCTGATAGTAACATTCATATATTCTTGTAATAACTCTATCAATGTTTTATGATTAAAAAAATTGGAGATTATTATGAAAACTTTTATTATATCATTTATCACATTATTGCTTTTTTCATCTTCATTACTTGCTGAGGTCGTTACTGGGACTTTTCAAACTGAAAAGAATGAAGAAGGAAATTATTTACATGTCAAATTTAATGCTTGCTCCACGGACAAGAGTAAAACATGTGGAACTATAAAAACTGCGTTTAGAAAGGGTTCCAAAAATAGTAGTTATGAAAATCTTGGTAAGCTAATAGTGTGGGACATGATAGATAAGGGAAATGGTCAATATGCAAATGGTAAAATATGGGATCCAAGTAGTAATAATGATGATGGATCAAAAAAAATATATAATTCTAAAATGACTCTATCAGGTAATACTTTGAGTGTGAGTGGATGTATTTTAATTTTCTGTAAGGCACAAAATTGGACAAGAGTAAATTAAGGTGACCAATTCAAAAAATTTTCAATGAAGATTTGACCTGCTTTTTGACTTTTCTCTGGATGAAACTGTGTGCCACAGATGTTATCTCGAGCAACAATTGCTGTAAGTTTACCAGAGTAATCAACATATGCTAATCTATTTTCTATATCCTGTAGTTGAAAATGATAGGAATGTATAAAATACATATCATCATCTGTAGTTAAGTTTTTTGTCAATATATGCTCCCTATCAAATATCATTGAATTCCAACCCATATGTGGAATTTTGATGGTAACATCTTTAGGGATAATTCTTGTCACATCTCCACTTATCCAACCTAAGCCTTGTGTGTTTTTCACATGTTCGTGTCCATAATCTGCTAGCAATTGTAATCCTACACATATACCTAAAAAAGGTACTCCTTGTTTTAAAACTCTATCAGAAAGACAAAAAAACAATTCTTTATTTGATTTAATTCCATTCAGGCAATCGTTAAAACTACCCACACCAGGTAATACAATCCTATCAGCAGAGCGGACAATTTGCGCGTCAGATGTCAGTAAAACATCACCTTTTTTATTTAAGTTTGCTACCTTTTGAAAACTTTTTAAAGCTGAATGTAGATTACCAGAACCGTAATCGATGATCACAGTTTTCATACTTACAAAGAACCTTTGGTTGAAGGGATTATATTTGATTTTCTAGGGTCAATAGAAAGAGCATTTTTTAATGATTGTGCAACTCCTTTAAAAATAGCTTCTCCAATATGATGACTATTAATTCCATGAATCAGTTTTATATGAAGGTTTATACAAGCGTTCATAGTAAAAGACCTAAAAAATTCAGAAAACAACTCCGTATCAAAGTTCCCTACTTTTGATGTAGGAAAATTTACATCCCAAAATAAATAGGATCTTCCAGAAAAATCAATGGCTACTTGTATTAAAGCGTCATCCATTGGTAATAAAACAGATGCATATCTATGTATTCCTTTTTTATCACCGACGCATCTGTTTAAAGTTTCTCCCAAACAAATCCCCACATCTTCAACTGTATGATGATAATCAATACTTATATCACCTTTAGCTTTGATTTTTAAATCTATTAGAGAATGTTTTGCCAATTGATCTAACATATGATTAAAAAAATCTATCCCAGTATCTATTTCAGATACACCAGAGCCGTCCACATTCATTTGTAAACTAATATCTGTTTCATTTGTTTTACGAGAATGTTTTTCTTTACGCATAAATTTCTCCTAATTAGAAAATGCAAATACAAATTGTACCAAAATAATAAATTTTATAACATCTAAGATTTTAATAGCTAAAATTAAAATAAATTCAAATATTTTATATAAATCAATTACAAATTAATCTTTTAATTTAAGGGCTTTATGAGTTATTTTTGGTTCTAATTTTAAAAATGCTTGAAAGTTAGTTAAAAAAACCTCGCCTGTTAATTCATCCAAAAAGTTTGTTTTTTTAAGTTGATCCATTACAGGACCTTTTACTTCACTTAAATGTAATTTTACTCCTGCTTCATTTAATCTACTGTTTACAAATTCTAGACTTTCTAAGGCACTAGAATCTATATAATTTACTGCAGAACACATGATGATAATGTGTTTTGCATTTTTATTGTTAATAACAAACTTATAAATTGTATCTTCCAAAAATCTAGCATTTGGAAAATATAAACTTTCATCAATTCTCAAGCATATAACTTTATTGCTGGAAACCACTATGTGTCTATCTTCATTACGATAATGTTCAGTGCCAGGTACTTGTCCAACCTTTGCTATGTGCGGCTTAGATGTTCTATACAAAAACATCATTAATGACAAAACTACGCCAGATAATATACCAATTTCTATACCAAAAAATAAAGTGACTACTATTGTTGAAACCATTGCTAGACCATCTGTCTTTGAATACGAAAAAACTTTAATTACTGATTTGAAATCAACTAAGGATAATACAGCTATGATGATGGTTGCTGCCAAAGTAGCTTTTGGCAAATAAAATAGTAATGATGTCAAAAAAAGAGTAGAAAAAGCAATTCCAATAGCTGTAAAAGCCCCAGCTGCAGGTGTTTTTGCACCAGCGTCAAAATTAACAACTGATCTAGCAAACCCACCAGTAACTGGGAATCCTCCTGATAAACCTGATCCAAAATTTGAAAGACCTAAGGCGATTAATTCTTGATTATGTTCAATTTTTTCACGTCTTTTTGCTGCTAATGTTTGAGCAATTGAAACTGTTTCAACATACCCAACTATCGAAATTAGTAATGCTGGAATAAAAAGTTCAAAAAGCGCATTTAATGTTATTTCAGGAAATTTAATATCAGGTAAACCCTTTGGAATATAACCAACAATGGAAACAGCATTATCACCAAGACCAAAAATCCAAACAAAAAAAGTTGATACAATTACAGCAATAATTGGTCCAGTTCTTGATATTAAGTCCGAAAGAAAATCGTTCACATTTAAATTTATCAAAAATGATTTAAACCTTTTTTTTGACCAATATAAAATAAAAAGGGATAATATTCCTATAAATAATGTGACAATACTTATTTCAGAAATATTTTTTAAAATACTTGATAAAATTGTTAGCAAATTACTTCCATCACCATTTATTCCGAGAATATGTTTTAACTGACTTGCTGCAATGATTAATCCCGAGGCAGTAATAAAACCAGATATTACCGGATGTGAAAGAAAATTTGTAATAAAACCAAGTCTCAATATACCCATTAATAGTAAAATCAACCCTGATAATGCTGCTAATAAAATTGCAATTGACACAAACTCTGAACTACCAGGTTGCGCAAATTTACTACAAACAGCAAAGGTCATTAAGGCAATAACAGCAACTGGACCGACTGCAAGTGTGTTAGATGTTCCAAATATTGAATAAATTAAAAGTGGTATAATAGAGGCATATAATCCTATTTGTGGCGGCAATCCAGCTAATAAAGCATATGCCAGAGACTGAGGTATTAACATAATCGTCACAACAATTGCAGCAACTGTGTCACTTGCAAAATCGTCATAAGTATAGTGTTTAATCCATAATAATATTGGAAAAAATTTTTTAAACACTAAATTGCCTTATTCATTGATTTAAATTTATCCAAAAACTTCCTATCAAACATCATCTTCATGTATTAAAAAAGATGCTTTTATATCTTTTGAATCTGATTTTTCAAATATTACCTTAACATTATCACTATTTATTTCTTCAATAATTCCATATCCAAATTTTTGATGAAAAACTCTAGAACCTTTATTAAAGTTCTCTGGTATTGAAGCAATGAAAGGAGCAAATTCTTTATTAAGTGAGAAATTTTTTTTCTGAATTTTTGAAGACATTCTTTTCCAGCCTGGAGAATTATAATTATTATGATTTAATATTTGATCTTTTTCATTTGTCCTATTCCACCCGTCTGAATAGGATTGAAAAGCATTTTGGCTTTCTAAAATCTCAATATTTTCCTCTGATAACTCATTTATAAATCGTGATGGGATTGTATTTTGCCATTGATTAAAAATTCTACGGTTTGATGCAAAACTAATAACACAATACTTTTCTGCTCTTGTTATACCAACATGGGCCAATCTTCTTTCTTCTTCTAAACCTATTTTTCCTTTCTGGTCCATAGAACGCTGTGAAGGAAATAAACCATCTTCCCAACCAGGCAAAAAAACAACTGGAAATTCTAACCCTTTTGCTGCATGAAGTGTCATAATGGAAATTTTTGGTATATCTTTGTCTGTCTCCATTTCCATAATCAATGATATATGTTCTAAAAAACCTTGCATATTTTCAAATTCATCTAAGGCTTTTATTAGCTCCTTAAGATTTTCTAATCTTCCCGCCGAGTCCGGGGTTTTTTCAGATTGCCACATTTCAGTATAACCTGATTCATCGAGAACCATTTCAGCAACCTCAGTATGTTTTTTTGATTTATCAAAAAAATCAGAATTCCATCTTTTAAAATTCTTTAATAAGTTATCCAATTCAATAGTTAATTTTGAAGGTAGTTTACCATTATCAATTGCAAATTTAGCTGCAGACATTAGTCCAATATTCTGTTCCCTTGCTAATTCATTTAATATTTGCATTGATTTATCACCAAAACCTCGCTTTGGAGTATTTAATATTCTTTCAAAAGCTAATCCATCGTCAAAACTTATGCTTGCTCTAAAGTAGGCAATTGCATCTCTGATTTCTTTTCTTTCATAAAATCGGGGCCCCCCAATCACCCTGTAGGGTAAACCTAATTGAATAAATCTTTCTTCAAAAGTCCGCATTTGAAAGGACGCTCTTACTAAAAGTGCAATTTGATTGTATAAAAAAGGTTTCATTCCTCTGGTTCCAAAACCTAAACTTTCAATCTCTTCACCTATCCATCTTGCTTCATCATTACCGTCCCAATGATTGATAAGTCTTACTTTTTCTCCTTCAGATATATTTGTCCAAAGTTTTTTACCAAGTCTACTTGAATTCGCAGAAATAAGAGAGGAAGCAGCACCTAAAATGTGAGGTGTTGACCTATAATTTTGTTCCAACCTAACAATTTTAGAATTAGCAAAATCTTTTTCAAAAGATAAAATATTTTTTACCTCAGCTCCTCTCCAACCATAAATAGATTGATCATCATCACCGACACAACAAATATTTTTATGTCCTTCAGCAAATAATCTAAGTAAAAGATATTGAGAAACATTTGTATCTTGATATTCGTCTACCAAAATATATCTGAAGATATTATGGTATTTCTCTAATAATTCGTTATTTGATTGCATTAATAAAATAGGAAATAAAATCAAATCTCCAAAATCAACAGAATTCAAAATACGTAATCTTTCTTGGTAAAGTTTGTATATTTTTTGTCCCTTACCATCAAACTTATTGACTTCGGTTGGGGGGAGCTTATCCGGTATCCATGCATTATTTTTCCAGTGATCTATTAATCCCGCTAAACTTCTTGCAGGCCAACGCTTTTCATCAATTTTTTCAAATGATATTAATTGTTTAAGTAAGCGCAACTGATCATCTGTGTCTAAAATGGTGAAATTGGGCTTTAATTTGACTAATTCAGCGTGTCTTCTTAAAATTTTTGCCCCTATTGAATGAAATGTCCCTAACCATGGCATACCCTCAACGGTTTCACCCAAATATTTGGCTATTCGTAGTTTCATTTCTTGAGCAGCTTTATTTGTAAAAGTTACCCCTAATATCTGATTTGGCTTTGCATACTTATTTTCAATTAGATACGCAATTCTTGCAGTCAAAGCCCTAGTTTTACCTGTCCCTGCCCCTGCTAGAACTAATAAAGGGCCATCCACTGTTTCAACTGCTTCTCTTTGCATTATATTCAACTCTGAAAGAAACTTACTTTCACGACGGCTAAATATAGCTCTTTCAGCTAAATTATTAGGTTTGTTATTATTATTGATTTCCATGTTTGGAACTTACTTAACTATGTGATAAATGAAAAGCCATGTTTCATTTAAGTTTTTTTTTATCGATTGATATAAGAATAATAAATTAATTACATGATTCAATTAATTTAATATATTAGGATGAATTAATATTACTGAAAGGTAAGTTCAATGGCCGAATTTCGTAAAATTTTGATCGCTAATAGAGGTGAAATCGCCATCAGAGTTATGAGAGCTGCAAATGAAATGGGCAAATCAACAGTCGCAATTTTTGCTGAAGAAGATAAATTATCATTACATAGATTTAAAGCAGATGAAGCTTACAAAATAGGAGAAGGATTAGGTCCAGTAGCTTCATACTTAAATATTAAAGAAATAATATCTGTAGCAAAGAAAGCTGAAGTTGACGCCATTCATCCTGGATACGGTCTTTTGTCAGAAAAACCAGAATTTGCAAAAGAGTGTGGTTTAGCTGGAATAAAGTTTATTGGCCCAACAGCAGAAAGTATGGAAAAATTAGGAAATAAAGCTAATGCCAGAAAAATTGCTGAAAAGGCTGGAGTTCCTGTAATTCCTGCAAGCAATATATTACCAGATAATCCTGAAGAACTTGTTAAGATAGCAAAAAATATTGGTTTCCCACTTATGCTTAAAGCTTCTTGGGGAGGTGGTGGAAGAGGAATGAGACTTATTAATAATATTGAGGAGGTTGAAAAAAATATTTTAGAAGGAAAAAGAGAGGCTGAAAATGCCTTTGGAAATTCAGAATCTTTCTTAGAAAGATACATTAAAAATGCCAGACATGTGGAGGTACAAATACTTGGTGATAAAGGAGGAAACATCTATCACCTTTGGGAAAGGGATTGTTCTATTCAAAGAAGAAATCAAAAGGTAATCGAAAGGGCTCCTGCTCCATATTTAAATGATAAACAACGTGATGTTGTATGTGAAATGGCTACTGCAATATGTAAACAAGTTAGATATGAGTGTGCCGGAACAGTTGAATTTCTTATGGATATAAATACAAATGAGTTTTTTTTCATAGAAGTAAATCCACGTATACAAGTAGAACATACAATTACTGAAGAGATAACAGGAATAGATATTGTCAGAGCACAAATTATGTTATCTGAAGGTTCAAACTTAAACGATGCAATAGGCAAAAGAAATCAATCGGAGATTGTATGTAACGGACACGCAATACAATGTAGAATAACAACTGAAGACCCGCTCAATAATTTTATACCAGACTACGGTAGAATAACAGCTTATCGTGGAGCCACAGGGATGGGAATTAGATTAGACGGTGGAACTGCTTATTCAGGAGCTATAATAACAAGATTTTACGATAGTTTGTTAGAAAAAGTAACTGCATGGGCACCAACTCCTGAAGATGCAATATCTCGGATGGATAGAGCTCTAAGAGAATTTCGGATTAGAGGAGTGTCTACTAATATTTCATTTGTAGAAAACTTATTAAAACATAAAAAATTTAGAGATAATCTTTATACAACAAAATTCATTGATGAAACACCGGAGCTTTTTCAATTTTCAGAAAGACAAGATAGGGCTACAAAATTACTTAATTATATTGCAAAAACAACAATAGAGGGACATCCAGAAGTAAAAAATAAAGAAAAAATCAAACCATTTAAATTTGAATTCAGAAATAAAATTAAAAGTAGTGAAGAAAGATCTTCTGTTAATTTGAAATCACTTCTTGAAACAAGAGGTGCACCAGCTTTGTCAAATTGGGTTTTGAGTCAAAAACAACTTCTTTTAACTGACACCACAATGAGAGATGGTCATCAAAGTTTGTTAGCTACAAGAATGCGTTCTATAGATATGCTTAAAGTAGCTAATCGTTATAATAACAATTTATCTGAATTATTTTCTGTCGAATGTTGGGGCGGAGCAACATTTGATGTAGCTTACCGGTTTTTACAAGAGTGTCCCTGGCAAAGACTTCGAGATTTAAGAAAAAGGATGCCAGACTCCCTTTTGCAAATGTTATTAAGAGGATCAAACGGAGTAGGTTATACAAATTATCCAGATAATTATGTAAAATATTTTGTAAAGCTAGCAGCAGATTCTGGAATAGATATTTTCAGAGTTTTTGATAGCCTCAATTGGGTAGAAAATATGAGACTATCTATGGATGCCGTTCTAGAAACAGGTAAAATTCTAGAGGCATCGATATGCTACACTGGGGATATACTTGACCCAACAAGAACAAAATATTCCCTAAAATATTATGTTAAAATGGCTAAGGAGCTGCAAAAACTAGGAACTCATATTCTTGGATTAAAAGATATGGCAGGTTTATTAAAACCAGCAGCTGCAAAAATATTAGTTAAGACAATAAAAGAAGAAACTGGATTACCAATACATTTACATACTCATGATACTAGCGGAGCAGGAATTGCGACATTGCTATCTGCTTCTGAAGCTGGTGTTGATATTGTAGATTGTGCAATGGATTCCTTTTCTGGAGGAACTTCACAACCTTGTCTAGGGTCTCTAGTTGAAAGCTTAAAAAATACTGAAAGAGTTTCCAGTTTAAATATTGAAGAATTAAGGGATATTTCAAACTATTGGCAATCAGTTCGAAAACTATACATAGCATTTGATGAAGGTGTAAATTTTCCTGCCTCAGAAGTTTATTTACATGAAATGCCTGGAGGTCAATTTACCAATTTACTGGCTCAAGCAAAAAGTTTAGGTTTAGATAACAAATGGCCAGAAATTGCAAAAACTTATGCAGATGTAAATCATATTTTTGGTGATATAGTAAAAGTAACACCTTCTTCTAAAGTAGTTGGAGATATGGCCTTAATGATGGTGGCTCAAGGCATAAGTAAAGATCAAGTTGAAGATCCTAATTCAGAAATAATTTTCCCAGAATCTGTAATTGATATGCTCAAAGGAAACTTAGGACAACCTCCCGGGGGATTCCCTTTAAATATTATTAAAAAAGCATTAGGAAGCGAAAACTATATAAAAGAAAGACCAGGATCAAAAATAAAAGAAAAAAATCTCTTAGATGTTAGAAAAGATGTGTGTTCAAATCTTTCCTTAAAGGAAATAGATGACGAAGATTTTTGCAGTTATTTGATGTATCCAAAAGTTTTTCAAGACTACCTATTACATCATTCACAGTTTGGACCTGTTAGATGCTTACCAACATCTGTTTTCTTTTACGGAATGGAAAACAGTCAAGAAATCAGCGTAGAAATTGACCCTGGAAAGACATTAGAAATACGTTTACAGGCAGTTAGTGAAGTTAATGAAGAAGGAGACCGAAAAGTATTTTTTGAATTAAATGGGCAGCCCAGGATTATTAGGATTCCAGATCAAAATATATCCATTAGTAAAACACATCAAAAACCAAAAGCTGATTCAAACAATCCAAAACATTTAGCTGCACCTATGCCAGGAGCAATCTCATCTGTGGCAGTAAAAAAGGGTGACTCAATTAAAAAAGGTGATGTACTTCTTATAATAGAAGCAATGAAAATGGAAACAGTCTTAAATGCAGAGAATGATTGTAAAATAAAAACAATTTTTATTTCCACAGGTAGTCAGATTGATGCTAAAGATTTATTAATAGAATTTGAGTGATTAAGATTTTCAATACTTAATCAAATTTACCAGTTTTCATTGTAAGGACGAATATCTGTCTCGAAAGACCACGCACTTTTAGGTTGCTTATAAATATTCCAATAAAGTTCAGCTATATCCATTGGATTTAAAACACCATCAGAACCTCTTTGTTCAAATTCTTTTGGAAATAATTTTTTAGTATTTTCATTTTCAATTAATCCATCAATTACAACATGAGATATATGAATACCCATAGGACCAACCTCATGAGCTAAACTTTGAGCAAGAGCCCTTAAAGCTTGTTTTCCCCCAGAAAAAGCAGAAAAACCTTTTTTTCCCCTTAAACTTGCCGATGCACCTGTAAAAATAATAGTACCTTTTTTACGAGGAATCATATATTTCAAAACTTCTTTAGAGTTTAGAAATCCAGCAAAAGCACACATTTCCCATACTTTACGATAAACTCTACTCGAAGTTTCTAAAATTTTATATCTTACATTTCCACCAACGTTATAAATTAAGATATCAATTTGACCAATTTTTTTTTCAATATTATGCATTAATTCTACTACTTGCTCTTCATTCCTTGCATCTGAATGAAAAGGATATGCCTCCCCACCAAAAGAGTTTATATCTCTTGTGAGTTTTGTTAAATCACCTCTTCTTCTTGTCACTACTGCTAAGAAACCTTCTTTAGCAAACTTTTTTGCGACAGAAGCGCCTAGGAAATCGCCTGCTCCAACCACTAATGCTATTTTTTTTCTTAACATGATTTTAAAAGTTATTTCTAAAACTAATTTATCTTATATATTTTACATACTTCTTTGAATAATCCAAAATTATACCAATTGAAGATCCTTACAGTATTGAGATTGGAAAATACATAATCGTGTTTTGGATTGAAATAAATTATTAATCCAGTGTTGTTATTACTAATAATTTTAGATTTTAATTTTTTAAGCTTTTTTTCATTAAACGGATTAAATAAAAAAATAGTTAAAGAACCTGTAGGAAATATAAAATTGTCGATATCAGTACAAATTAACTTATAATTGTGATTGTATTTTGAAAGATTAATTTTACAAATTTTTAAAAGCTTTTTTGAAATGTCTATTCCAAGAACATTTTTAAAACCATTTTCCATGGCTACAAAAAGTGGTCTTCCTTTTCCACAGCCAGCATCAATAAAACAAGATTTAGGATTTAATTTAGATGTAAATTTAATTACTTCTATCAGCCTTTTATATCCTAATGGCTGATATTTATTACCTATATCAACTGAAAAACCCAGCTCTGTGATTTCACAATTTTCTCTTGTGTTTATACCTCTCTTTAAATCTTGAAATAAATCATAATAATGAATTATTGGTAGATAAACTTGTTTATGTAAAAAATTTTTAATTGACATATTAAAAAAATAAAAAATAGATTTATTTTTCTTTTGATAAATCTATTGAATACTCTTTTTCAAAAGCATTCTGTATTTGTTTTAATTCTTGTAAGGCGGCTCTTATATCCGAACTATCAATTACATTGATTTCAACTCTTTTTCCAGTACGTGATAGTTTTCTATTTAGTTTCCTTCCTTTTTGATTTTTAAAATTATTCACCTTAAATGTATTTATAGCTCTGACAAACCCTTTTGGTGTAAACGTTTCATATTTTTCTAAATCAACATCCTGAGATATTAAGTTTTGTGTATTCTCATCTATAATAATTTCTCCTGGATTAGCCATACCTTGTAATCTTGCTGCTAAGTTTACAGGACTACCTAAGACTGTGTAATCAAGCCTTAGGTCTGATCCAAAATTTCCTACAGTACAAAAACCTGTGGATATACCCATCCTTACCATTAATCCATCAGCTAAACCAAGTTTTTTCCATGTTTTTTGTAATTCATTTACTCTTTTTTGCATTCTAATTGACATTTCAATAGCACTTAAAGCATCTTCTACATCTCCTTTAGTGTCAGGGTCTCCAAAAAAAACAAGGATTGCGTCACCTATGAATTTATCTATTGTACCTCCATATTCTAAAGCAATCGATGACATTTCTGATAGATATGCATTCACAATTGAGGCTAGTCTTTCTGGTTCTGTTGTATCTGTAATATCTGTAAATTTAACTATATCAGAAAAAAATATAGTTAAATTCTTTCTTGAATGTTTTGAATCAATCATTTCCTTATCTTCAAAAATACTTTGGTAAATTTGAGGTGATAAATATTTTGCAAGCCTAGTTGCAAGATTTTCCAATTGTAGACTTTTTTCTTTAATTAATTCACTATCCCTTTCCTTTTGTAGAATTAATTCTTCTCTTTCTTTTCTAAGAGCCCATTCATTAGTTCTATCTACAAATTGACCCTGTACTCCATTTAAATAAGAAAAATTTTTGTTTTTTGTTCTAGCTGAAAGCAAAGAAAACATTCTTTCTTTACCTTCTAATGTGATTTTTATTTGGGGTATTAATACAGAACCATTTTCATCAATTTGAGATTTAAATTGTGCTATTTGTTCTTCTGGGATCCCAAGCTGTTTAAGAACATTTGGAAAATAAGCATTAGTCACATTTCCTAGAATTGGGAAAAACTTTGCAAAATTTTTGTTAGTTTTTTGGATTTCCAAGTTTTCATTAGCATAATATGCAGCAGTTATGGCATTTTCAAAATTGAAGAAACTTAAATCGACAACTTTCTCTTTATTGATAAAATCTTCAACTTTCAAAATGCTACCTACAATTATTGTTGATCTTTTTCATATAATGTCGATTTTTTGCCAAGAATTGAACCCCAGGTAGTCACAATATATGGAACTATATAGGTCATAGCTATTTTTGCAATATGTGGAAAATTCCCTGCTACTATTTGATCTCCGTG
Organism: uncultured Alphaproteobacteria bacterium; assembly: GCA_902625475.1. Classification (GTDB taxonomy): domain Bacteria; phylum Pseudomonadota; class Alphaproteobacteria; order Rhodobacterales; family Rhodobacteraceae; genus CACIIZ01. Next base: position 84,884 of record CACOBR010000002.1, on the reverse strand, counting down.
ATTAATTAAAATGAGTATTGTACCTACTACTAATGCAGTTAAAAACGCTTTTTTAGGAGTACCATGTCCAAATATTAACTGTATTTTGTTCATAGATTTTAAAAGATTTAAAACTTAACTTCTTAACTCAAATTTTATCTACTTCTAATTAACTTCATTATACTCTATAAACAAGTAAAATAATAAGACGTTGTAACAATATGATTTATATCTTCTTTTTGATAGCAAATACTATAAAATAGCTTTTCTGATGAATTATTTATTATTAACAGTTCTTGGGGCTACAATGTTTTCTAATCAACAACATCAAATTGTTGGAGATATGATAGATATGGATACAGGTGAGGTAATACTTATTTTACCAGAAAAATCAGAAATCAATAAAAAATTTATAGATTCTCTTGATGTTTGGGGAAAAGACAATGTGAGTACTATAAGTTTTGAAGAATTTAAAAATTTAAATTCCTCATTAAATTCAACAAATAAACTCGGAAGTACTCTAAATGGTGTTGATTCATTATCATGCAGTGCTGATGGTTCTTGTGATGGAAAAGTGATTTTAGATAAAACTACTACTAATAATTATTAATAGTATACTTGAAAATCTTATATTTTATACCATATATATAATTGTGAGTGCTCTAAGAGGCTCATTATAATATAAAAATTTTGGTTGCTTTATGGACCAAACTAATCTTGCTTTATAAGGAGAAAAATTATGAATTTTATTACAAATCCAATCATGAAATCTTTTGTTGGCTTCGATAATTTATTTGATGAATTTGAGAGGTTGTCAACATACAAAGAACAATCATACCCAGCATATAATATTGAGAAAATTAGTGAAAGTGATTATAAAATTTCGCTTGCATTGGCAGGTTTTTCAGAAAAAGACATCATTGCTGAAGTTAAGGATGGAGTTTTATCAATTAGAGCATCATTGAATAATTCAGTTGATGGTTCATCCTTCATTCATAGAGGTATTGCAGAAAGATCTTTTTCCAGACAGTTTAGACTTGCTGACAATATTGAGGTAACTAATGCTGAATTAGTAAATGGTATGCTAATAATTTCACTACATAGAAACATACCAGAAGCTGAATTACCCAAGCAAATAGAAATAAAAACTCCGTCTAGAAAGATTTTATCTAAAAAAGCAGCTTGAAAAAAATATTTTTTCAACAATTTTATTTATAAATATCTTTTTAATCAAAGAAGAATATAATAGAGGGTTTATCCCTCTATTATTTTTAAAATTTAGCATTTTTTTATCTATTTAATAAGATTAAAAATTTTCAAGGCAAATTCTTCAACCCTTTTCCAATCGGTAAATTCATATGTTTTTTTTAGGTCTGTTGGGCCCTTAGTTATATACATAATTAAACGAATAATTTGTCTATCCCAAAAATTCAAAGATGGATAATCTAAACGACCAGCAAATACATCTACAATGTCAGGTTTCCAAAATATTGAGTTTAAAAATTTAATAAGATAGGGATTTGTTTGAGGTGTATTTTTAGTAGATTTTCTTGCTACGACATTAACAGTAAAAAAAGCATTATGTTTGTCGTTTAATATTTCTAAATTATTGTCTATAAATTCTTTTACTTTTGGATTATGTTTTCCATATCTAATACTTGCTCCAATAATTATAGTATTACTATTATCTAAATCTTTTTTTGTACATTCAGTTAAAGGAATTAAAGAAACTTTTGATTTTTGATTCAAATAGTTTTCTATTCTTTTACATATTGTTAATGTATGACCATCTGTCGTGGAATAAAGAATTAAAATATTACTCATTATATTTCATCTTATATATTACAATTCTATTTAGATCTTTAAAAGGTTATATAATTATTATAGATATGTTGATCACTTATTTTTTTGTAAGGCTCTTACTCTTGACGAGAGTATCCTTATTAAACCTCTAATAAATGGGTCAGAACTTTCAATTTTCTTTTCAAATTGTTCTTTTGAAATTGACATTATTTTTGCTGAAGACATACACCTCGCGGTAGCCATTCTTAACTTACCCTCAATTACACCCATTTCACCAAAAATTTCATTTTCCTGTATTTTATGATTTGGTTGTTGTGTATCATTAGTAGGAAGAAAAATACCAACTTCACCTTCCAATAAAAGAAAGACTTTGTCTGATTTTTCTCCAGCTTTAAAAATAAATTGACCTGTATTTAAATCAATCTTCTCCATATTTTCCTCTTATTAAAATTATGTTAATTTAATTTTTTGATTTTCTTTGGCAAAAAAAACACCTTTAGGCAATATTGTTTTTGACATACTATCTAAATCTTTATCACTTCTTTCTGGGGCATGATGTGAAATAATTAATTTCTTTACTTTGGATTTTTTGTGGAAAATTACTCCATCCTCTATTGAACTATGACCCCATCCTTTTTTATCTTTTATTTCTTGCATTGTGTACATCCCATCCCAAATTACCACATCACTATTTGATGCAATTTTTAATAATGAATTATCAATATCTTTATCTAAACCAAATTCATGATCTAGGGCGTAAACTATGGATTTTTTATTAGAAGAAATTTTATAACCGAAAGATCCTCCTGGATGACAAAGAGTAATTTTTTCAATTGTAAAAAAATCAATGGCAGCTGCTTTAAATGTATCAAAATTCATAATATTAAAATTTAAATTATTCTCCATAATGTCTAATGGGAAAGCGGGAGGAGAGAAGGAATTTTTGAGTGTTTTAATTATTTCTTTTCTATTTAAAAGGGCTGAACTTATATGAAATTGATTATCTGGGTCAAAAACTGCAGAATTAAAAGGAAGACCCTGTGTATGATCATGATGAAAATGAGAGAAGACTATAAATTTTGGTATATTTTTTCTTATTTTAACATTTTGAAAACCTGAGCCTAAATCTATTATCAACTGAAAAGAAGCATTACTAATTTCAATACATGTGGTATTACCACCATATTTGAGAGCTTCTTTTGACGGTACAGGTATTGAACCTCTTACTCCGTGTAGTTTAAATTCCATTAATAAACTTTTATTTTATAAATTTTAAAAAACGGTTTTTCTTGTTCGATTTAAATAATATATCAATTCTAAAATACAAAAAAGTAAAATAAACTTAGATGAAACAAGTATTATGTAAACACAAAACCTATGTAGGTAATTAAAATGAATAAATCTATTATCTACACTTTTATAAAATGGTCAGTAAGATTTGTTTTATTCTTTTTTTCTTTGATATTCATAATTTTATTGTTAACTAAGTGGATCAATCCTCCAATTACAACTGTAATTTTGTCAGAAAGTATTTCATTAGATCAAAAAGTTAATCAGGAATGGAGAACAATTGACAAAATTGGAAAAAATGTAATCTTAACTGTTCTTGCATCAGAAGACTCGAATTTTTGCACCCATAATGGTTTTGATTTTAATGAAATTTTCAGAGCTAAAGAAAAAGGTTTTTCTCGAGGCGCGTCTACTATTAGTCAACAAGTTTCAAAAAACTTAATATTGTGGAGAGAAAGATCTTGGTTTAGAAAAGGACTAGAAGCTTTGATAACGATAATGATTGAAGCATTATGGTCTAAAAAAAGGATTTTAGAGATATATCTAAACATTGCAGAAACTGGAAATGGTTACTTTGGGATACAAGCTATTTCTAATTCGCTTTTCAAAAAAAATTCATATGATTTAACTTTAAAAGAAGCTTCCTACATAGCAGTGACACTTCCTAATCCAAAAAAAAGAAATGCCAAGAAATTATCAATTAATCTTAAAAAAAGAGCTGAATCTGTAAGAAATGGAGCAAATACTCTTAGACTAGATGGTAGGGCCTCATGTGTAATCTAAGCCTTTTGTCTTGCTATTTAATTTAAAAGGAAAGAAAGTAATACTTATTTGTAAGGTCCTATCCAGTTGTATAAAAAAGAATATAAATACTTATCAAAATGGATTGATAGAAATGCTGAACAACTGTCTGAATGGAATCAATATATTTGGAACTTAGCTGAACCAGCTTGGAGAGAATACGAATCTTCAAAATTCTATGTTAAAATTTTAAAAAAAAATAAATTTAAAGTCAAAAAATCATCTGCTGGAATGCCTACAGCTTTTAGTGCAGAATGGAAAAATGGTTCGGGACCTACTCTTGCAACATATGCAGAGTACGATGCCGTACCAGGACAATGTCAAGCAGCTGTACCATATAAAATACCAAGAAAAGGTTTATCAGAATATGCTAGTGGTCATACTGATCCTCACTCTGCATTAGGGATAAGTACACTAGGAGGAATTTTGGCTACGAAGGCTGTGATGGAAAAATATAATATTCCTGGTAAACTTTTTTTCACAGGTGAGCCCGCTGAAAAATTAAGGGGATCAAAACCTATACATGCAGCAAATGGTTATTATGACAATATTGATGCTATGATAAGTTTTCACCCCTTTTATATGTTACCTTGGTGCAATACAGTTAGATGGGATATCCATTGTGGTGCAGCTTATTCATTGATTTATAGATTTGAATGTAAAAGACCAGAGCAATGGTCAGAAGACCCTAATAAATTTTCTCCAATTCCACAATCACATGCTGATGTTAGATCTCCTGGCGCTGATGAGGCACTTATTTTAATGTATACAAGCTCAAAAAATTTACGTGACAACATGCTTCCCCATTCAGGTAGCTGGTCAATGAATGAAATAATCCTCTCTTCAGGTCAAGCAACTGCAGACAACTTACCATCAAAAATTTCTGAATTACAGTATATGATAAGAGTCCCAACTATTGATGAAGCTGAAAAAGTGGTAAACGTCCTAGATAGGAATGCTTATGCTGCAGCAAAAATGACTAATTGTTCATTTACAAAACATTGGGTTTCAAAGTCACGACCAGGAATCCCAAATCATATAATTTCTGAATTAGTTTTTGAATCCTTAAATCAAGTAGGTCCACCAAAATGGGGCTCAAGTGCTAACAAAATTGCAAATAAGATAAGAAAAAATCTTGGTCTCAAAAAAATAAAAAAACCATTCTTAAAAGAAATTTCTGAAATTATTAATCCGAAAAAGGCTGATGCAATTGTGCGTAATAATCTTCCTCCTTCACAACTTAATTTTACATCTGATGATTATACCGAAATGTGCTGGCATACACCAACTGCAAGGCTTTATATAGGAAGACCAATGTTAAGTAGTGAGCAAGATATTAAATATCCTGATTGGGTAATGAACGCACTAGGAGGAATTCCCGAAACAATAAATCCAATGATATTCACAGCATCTAAAACAATAGCACTATCTTTTTTGAAAATTTTAAAGAACCCAAAAGTTTTGAAAGATGCAAAAAAAGAATTTAAGAAAAGAACAGGCGGTGGAATTAATGGTAAAGATTGGTTGCCACCACTTTGTGATTATAAGCCACCGTTTGAACACAGATGGCCTGATTATTTTTATACAAAAAATAAAAAAAAATGGATTGTTTAAAAATCTCTAGATATTTTTTATAGATTTGAAAAAAAATTAAAAGGTTGTATTTTATATTTATGGCTTTAATTCAAAAAAATATAAACTGGAAACCTTACGAGGTTATTTATTCAGCAGGAGAAGAACCTGATGGATTATATCTTATAAAAGAAGGTATAGTAGAACTTTATACACCAGAAGGACTTAAATTAAATGAAATAAGCGATAATGAAATTTTTGGAGAATCCTCTATTATACTAGCAACAAAAAGAACTGTTACTGCAAAAACAGGAAAATTTAATGTATTTGCAAGTTTTATCCCCAAAAAAAACTTTTTACAACTAATTGATAAAAACCCTGCTTTATCTGCAATTATAAAAAAAACACAACTAAGATTGATAGATTCTAATAATCAAAGCCAAGAATTAACAAATGAAATTGAAAAATTAGCTTCTCTTATTGAAAAAACTAAATCAGATACAAAAAAAGTAGATAAAATTATAGAAGGTATAAAAAAGAAACTTAATTCAAATAAATATATGGATTAGTGTTAAATACTATTTCAATGCTTTAGATTATAAGATATTGGGAAAATTAGTTCTTTAGAAATTTGTATACAGTGTTAATTTTTAAATCACTAGTTTCTTCTAATATTTTTTGCTTTAGTTTTTGCATTCCAATTATCCAACTTTCATAATTTTCGCTTTTTTTCTTAAATAGTTTATTAGTTTTGTTATCCGTAAATATTAAAAATCTTTCTTCAATTAGACCTTTAATGATCCTACGAGCTGCTGTTTGTGTAGAAATAAGATTTTTATTCTTAGTGAAATTATCTTCATCCATTCCCAACATTGGAGTTGCAATATACTGTGGACAAACTGCAGAAACCTTTATTCCTAAATGGCCATTATTGATTGCCAAGGATTCTGCAAAGCTTAATGCAGCACTTTTTGAAGCTGAATAAGCTGAATCACCAATTTGAGATAAAAGTGCTGCTGCTGAAATAATTTGTAAAAAATAACCTTGATTTCTATTAATCATATTTGGAAGTACATATTTTGCCGCATAAACATGTGACATTAAATTAACACTTAAAGTATTTTCCCAGCAATTATTTTCTTCGATAAAATTTATTTTTTTTAATTTTGAAACAACTCCGGCATTGGAACAAAAGATATCTATATAACCAAATCTCTTAAAAGCTCTTTCTACAAGGTTTTGTACATCTTGTTCTTTTGAAACGTCACAAAAATCAAATTCACAATCAAGATTATTGGCAGTTATTTTTAAATTTTTACGATCTATATCTGATATTAATACATTAGCTTCCTTTTTTAAAAATTCTACAGCAAGTGCTTTCCCTAAACCACTAGCACCTCCAGTAACTACAATATTTTTATTTCTTAAATCCAAATTATCTAGGTGTATTTGTAAAGAAAATTATTTTTATAGAATTTAATTTTTTTTATTAATTTTAATTAACTTAATAATTATCATGAATCAAATTTTTGTATCGTGCAAAGGAAATGTTAGATCCACACGCAATTATTGAAATAGCTTTACCCTCTACCATTTCTTTTAAAGGTCCCAATAGTCCAGCTAGAGATGCACCACACGCTGGTTCTACAATTAAGTTTAAATTATCACGCATTATCTTTAATGCTTTAATTAAATCATCATCTTTAACTCTTACAACAGCATCTACAAATTCCTGTGCAATCCTAAAAGAATATTCCATAGCCATTGGTGGTCCTAAACTATCAGCGATAGTTTGTACTTTATCTAGCTTGACTGGGCAATCATTTTTAAAACTTTGATACATTGTATCAGCACCTTCTGGTTCAACACCATAAATTAAAATGGATGGTTTGATTTGTTTTAAAGCTGAAGAAATTCCAGAGATAAGGCCACCACCCCCTATCGGTACAATTGCAACTTCAATTTCAGGAAAATTTTCTATTATTTCTAATCCACAGGATGCTGAACCTAAAATCATATTTTCTGAGTCAAAAGGGTGTAATATTGTTCTATTCTCAGATATGGCTATCTCATTCATCACAGCAAATGCTTCTTTTATGTTTTCACAAAGAATTACTTCAGCTCCATAGTCTTTACATCCTTGAATTCTGGAAGGATCAGATGTTTTTAACATAACTACTTTTGCGTTTACACCACAAGCTTTAGAACCCCAAGAAACAGCTAATGCATGATTACCAGCACTAAAAGCTACAACCCCATTTTTTTTTTGCTTATTATTTAATTTATCAAATGCTATTAAAACTCCTCTAGATTTAAATGATCCTGTGTGCTGAAAAAGTTCCATTTTCATTCTAACAGAAGCATTCTTAGGTAAGAGAGTTGATATCTTACTACCAGTTAATTCTAAAACTGGGGTTGAAACAACTCTATTACTAATTGATTTACTAGTTTCTTTTATAAGATTTATATCGGGATATTTATTCAAAATTTTTTTATCCACTATATATGCCACCTAAAAAGAATAAAAATACATGATAAAGTAATATCAGAGAAAAGTTTTAATTTCTAGTATTAAATATAAAAGTAGAAAAATATTAGTTTAATGTTAAACTAAATTTGTATATAGCTTATACTGTTAACATAGTTTATTTTAAATAAATATGGAAACATTTAACTTTTCTTATTTAATATACCTCATAGTAATTCTAGTTGTTTTATTAGGAACCTTTTTATTATCTAATAAAAAAAATTTGAATAAAAACATACAAAATTTGGCCATTTGGGGACTAATTTTTTTTGCCCTATTAGTTACATATTATCTGTGGAATGAATTACGGTTTTCAATGGAAAAAGAAAGATATAACTATGTGATTGAAAAGGACAATAGTATATTAATCAATAAGTCATACGATGGTCATTTTTACCTTCCACTTAGCATTAACAATAAGGAAATTATTTTTCTAGTAGATACTGGCGCAACTAGGTCTCTCTTATCTAAAAGAGATTATAAATTGCTTAAGAAGCATGAAGTTAATTTAACTTCAGAAAAGATTATAGAAACTGCAAACGGAAAAATAATAGCCCTAGAGACAAGATTTGATGAAGTGAAATTATTTAACAACATTCTAAGTGATGTTAATTTTTTAGTAGTAAGAAATGATTTTGAAGGTCCTAATATATCTTTACTTGGTCTTGATTTATTAGATAACAAGTTCAATTATCAGATCACGAATAATTATTTAAAATTACAAATTATAGGATTTTAATTATGAACCAATATAACCTCTAATATTTTCATCATGCGAATTAATAAAATTTGAAACATTTGTAGGCTTCATTGTTTCTCCATCATTAACAAATATTACTTTTTGATCGAGTTCTATAGCATCTTTAATATGATGAGAAACCATAATTAGTGTTATTCCTTCTTTTATAGATTTATCTTTTATGAGTTTTATCATTTCTGAACGTAAAGCTGGACCCAATCCTGAAAAAGCCTCATCTAAAAGTAATATTGGTTTTGATCTTACTATTGATCTAGCTAAAGAAACCCTTGTTCTTTGACCACCTGAAAGCTGGAAAGGCTTGATAAATTTAAATTTTGAAAGACCAACTTCCTCTATTACAGAATTGACCAAATCAGTTTCCAAGTCATTAAGTTTAAGATTAGGTCTTAAACCTATCGCAATATTATCTTTTACTGTAAGATGGGAAAATAGATTATAATCTTGAAATAAAATACTTAAAGGTCTCAATCCAGGATCTAATTTGGTAAAATCTGATCCATTCCATTTAATTACTCCGGATGTTAATGGAATAAATCCAGCTAATGCATTTAATAAGGAAGATTTACCAGCACCTGAAGGTCCAACTATTGAGATTAGTGAACCTCTTTCAATTTCAAAGTCTGCCGTTAACCTAAAACTGCCCAAGTCAACAATTAAATTTTTAACTTTCAGCATAAATTTTTCCAATATTATCAAATAGATAAAATAAGAGAAAGCATAGTATAATTAATAGTACAGAACTACTAAATGCATAGTCCATTTTATATGACATCATTAATCTAAATATAGCTAAAGGAAGTGTTTGAATATCGCCAAATGAAAATAAAGTAATAACACCTAAATCACCCATTGATAATGCACATCCCAACCCCATACAAAAAGTTACAACAGGAAAAATATTAGGAAATACAATAATTTTAAATCGGTTAAATCCAGTAATATTTAAGCTGTCTGATAATTTTCCAATATCAGATGAAACTTTGTTCATTGCTGGCAATAAAGCACGTAAAATGAAAGGAAGTGACATGGTTGCATTTATCAAAATGACTAAAATTGGTGTTAATATTTCAAGATTTATGAATGGTCTTAGAATTAAAAAAATTCCCGTACCCATAACAATTGGAGAGGTTGCCAAAATAAATATGCTTAAAATTTCTATATATTTAGAAAAAAAGGCTGAAAGTATCAAAAAATTAGCAATCGATAAAGCAATACTAACTCCTAAAATCCCCGAAAATAATGCAATAATTAATGAATTTAAAGCAGCTACATATATACTTGGTGGTAAAGTAAATAATCCCCAAAAACCTTTAAAAAGAAGAAAAAAAATCGGGAATATTAAAAAAAATATTACAAGCAAAATCCAGAACCAATCCAACAAATATTTTTTTAAATTTAAGTAACTAGTATCAAAGTAATTTATTTTCATTGAAGCAAAAGAAATATTTTTTTTTCCTAAAAATACAAAAAAAAGAGCAATAATTCCACATATAAAAAACTGAATACTTGCCAAAGAAGCAGCTTTAGAAAAATTAAACTCGAATATTAATGCTTGGTAAATTGCAACCTCTAAGGTAGTTGAATTGGGTCCTCCTCCCATAATTAAAGCAACTGAAAAACTTGTAATACAAATTAGAAAAATAATTATAAAAGTTACTGGTAAGGTAGATCTTAAAATAGGCATTTCAATTAAGCGAAAAAAATCAAATGATTGAATATTTAAAGATCTTGCTAATTTAAACTGTTCAATTGGTATCGAATTCCATGCCAATAACAAAAATCTTATAGCAAGTGGCAGGTTAAAAAAGATATTTATCAATATTATGCCATTAATTCCATAAATTGAAATCTGAGAAAATCCAAAATTTTCAAGTCCTTTATTAATTAAACCATTATTTCCAAAAATTAATATAATGCTAAAAACTGCAGCTATTACAGGGAAGATAAATGGTAATCCCAAAATATTGATCAATAATTTTTTAAAAATAAAATCATTACGAAAAATAGCTCTCGCTATTGGTACTGCAAATAAACAAGCTAAAAAAGAAGAAAATAGTGCCTGTTTTAAAGTAAATACTAAAACTTTAATCTCATAAGAGTTAAGTAGTGTAAATTTATTTATAGACCAAAAAAAAACAACAGTTAAAGAACCAATAGTCATTAAAATTATAAAAACTATTGAAACAACTGAAGCTAAGAATGATATATTTACTTTGACATTGCTTCTAGCCATTCTTCAATTGCTGTTAATTTAATTTCAGAAGATTTTTTTTCATCTAGATAAATTGAATTTTTTGGTTTTGGAAGATTTTGAAATTCTATTGGCCAATTTTCTTTAGGTAGTTTAACTGGAAAAGACCAATTATTCAAAGGGATGATATTTTGAAATTCTTCACTAAGAATAAATTCCATAAATTCATTTGAGAGATCTTCATTATCACTTTTATTAATTTTTGCTGCTAATTCTACATAAACATAATGGCCTTCATCCATAATAAGGGCAGTTTTCGTTAAGTCATTTTCTGCTATTTCATGATAAGCTTGAGAAGTAATAAATGACAAAACCATTTCAGCTTCTCCTGAGGTGAATAATCCATATGACTCAGACCATCCCTTAGTGACTGTTAAGATTTTAGATGAAAGTTTGGACCAAATTTCAAATGCATTATTACCATATACAGATTTTATCCACAAAATTAATGCTAAACCCGATGGTGATGTTCTTGGATCCTGAATGATAATCTTATAATCTCTGGGATCATTTGCTAACTCAATAAATGATTTAGGAGGATTATCGATTTTTGTATTATCATATATAAATGAAAGATAACTCCAATCGAAAGGCAAAAATGTATTGTCTTCCCAATTTATTGGTAATTCTGGTAATTCATATTCAAAGTCTAAGTTACCTAAAACATTTAATTGCCGAGCTTTTAGAATATTATCATAGCTTAAGCCTAACAAAATATCAGCATTTGTGGATTTCCCCTCAAGCATAACTCTAGATAAAGGTTCACCAGGTATAAACTTTAAGTCACAATTACATTTTTTTTCAAACTCCTGTTCTATTTTAGGACCAGGTCCCCATTCAGAAACAAAATAATCAGGAGCATAAATTGTGAGTACTGGCGTTTCTGCCAAGCTTAAAATTGGTAGAAAATATATATAAAATAAAATAATTCTCATCATAAACTTAATCCTTTATAATTATATGATTGAGTATAGTCGTAGTTATGGAAAAAACCTTTCCTACGCCGATACTAATCGGTTCAGGTTCAACGGGTTTGAAATATCATCTCAGCAATAAAGCACCCCGAGGTACCTTGAAGATAATATGAATAAATTTATTTTTCAATATTTATCTTATTTGATAAAATATTAATTTGGGTAATAAGAAAAATAAAATAAAATTTTAAAAATAATTGTCGTACAACGATTAAATATTATATCTAATGTCATGAATTTTTATAGAATACAAAAACTACTATTGTTAACTCTTTTATTTTTTTTACCTGGATTCTCCTTTTCAAATGTTTGTCCAGAATGGGTTGAAGGGAATCCAATTCTTCAAATTAAACCTTATTGGGGAGAAGTGGATTCAGAGGAAATCATAAAATGTCTAAAAGAAGGTCAAAACTTAAGTGTCAGAGATGAAATGGGAAGAACACCACTTCATTTAGCAGCATTATATAGCAAAAATCCTAAAGTCATAAAATTACTCATCCAAGGTGGGGCCAAGATAAGTGCTAGAAACTCATCTGGTGGAACAGCATTACATGACGCAGCTTCTAGAAACGATAATCCTCTTGTTTTAGAAACATTAATTCGTGCAGGTGCTGACGTTAATGCTAAAAATAGCAATGATTGGTCACCATTACATAGTTCCAAGTTTAATAAAAATGAAAATATTGTTAAACTACTCTTAAGGTTTGGAGCAGATGTCAATGCTGAAGATGACATGAGAAGAACAGCCCTTCATCTTGCAGCACCATTTGGTTCAATAAAAAAAATTAATATGTTATTAAATGCTGGAGCAAATCCTAATGCTCTTACGAAATATGGAATTTCACCATTACATGGAGCTGCTGGATGGAATAAAGATCCAAAAGTAATTGTTGAGATTATAAAAGCAGGAGGAAATGTAAATTCAGGAATAGAATTTGGTAGAACCCCACTTCATGAAGCTGGGATGTGGAATAGTAATTCTAAAGTTATTTTTGCCTTGATAGATATGGGAGCAGATATATTTGCTGATAATAACAAAGGTGAAAACTTATTTGATATTATTGAAACTAACGAAAGACTCAAATCTACAGATGGATATTGGGATGTGAGGGAACTTCAGTTTAGATAAAAATGAATTCACAAAAGAGTCGACATATTGTAAAGTTTATCATCAATAATAATATACAACAAACATCTAGTTAATGTGCATCAAGTAAATGTAACTGATTTGGATTTATATTGTGAAAGTATCAGATGCTTTACATCAAAGAATAAGTTGTCGTTCTTTCTTATCAAAAAAAATAAGTAAAAGAATAATAAAAAAAATTATTGAGCAAGCCAGTAAATCACCATCAGGAGGAAATTTACAACCTTGGAAGACTTTTATATTAAGTGGAGAACCATTAAAAAAACTTATTAAAGATGTTAAAAAAGAGCTTATTAAATATCCTAAAGGGCATGTAACTGAATATAAAATATATCCTGATAATTTACCTGATTTATATATGAAAAGACGTTATAAATGTGGTGAAGATTTATATTCTCTTCTTCAAATAAAAAGAGAAGATAAAGAGAATAGAATTAAACAGTTTAAAAAAAATTTTAATTTATTTGGTGCACCTGTTGGCATTTTTGTTTTTATCAACCGATTGATGGGTTATCCTCAATGGTCAGACCTAGGCATGTTCGTGCAAAGTATATTACTTTTAGCAAAAGAAAATAATTTAGATACTTGTGCTCAGGAGTCTTGGGCAGTATTTCACAAAATAGTGCACAAACAAGTCAAAGCACCAAAAGAATATATGCTTTTTTGTGGTATAGCTATAGGACACATGGATAAGACAAATGTTATTAACAAAATTAGGACCGAGAGAGCTAATATTGATGACTTAGCAGAGTTTTTTGGGTTTGAAGATTAACTTATCATGTTTCTACAAAATCAGAATGAAATTTCTGATGAAGTACAGCCGCATGTACCATAGCCCCTGGATTAGCTTGTACTGCAGCTTGGCTTAAAAGCCCAAGAACTGCCTCCTCTCTGGAGAGACCTAGTGCGACTAAGTCTGAAACTGCTACTGCAAAAACTTCAACTATTAAATCTGAGGGCTGTCTACTTTTCATGATATCATCTCCTGTGGTTATTTTTATTTTTGCAAAAATGATACCAATCTTAAAATCAGTCCTTATTTTTTTTATTTTTTAATTTTTGAAGATATTCAGATAAAAATGACCAAAAAAATTCTTCTCCTAAATATCCCTCAAATCTAAATTTTTCTCTATTTTCTTCTAACAAAATGAAGGTAGGCGTGAATATTGGTTCAGAATTTAAAATGATTTGGTCAGGTAATTTTGAACCATAGTGATGCCTGATTAATGGAGCTAACTTACCCTCTACTGTTTTTGAGTATTTACTTCCAATTTCTTCATCCCAGAGTTCACAAAAGGGACACCCCGTATCATCAATCATTAATAATTTGATATTTAAAGAATTTGAAAAAGAATTATTAGAAATTAACAATAATATTAATAATGTGGTAACGAAACTAATAACTTTAATATCTAAAATCTTCATTGCTTATTAATTAAAAATGGATGTAATAATAAAAAGTTATATTATATTATATCAAATCATTTCATAAAGGTAAAAAAAGAAATGGACATTGGTATAAGTTACAGTGGGGCCGCTTTAGCAGGTATTTTGTCTTTTTTTTCTCCTTGTGTATTGCCGTTAGTACCATTCTATCTTTGTTATTTAGCCGGAATATCAATGGAAGAATTTAGAACTGAGGGTGCATTAAACCATAAATTAAGAAAAAAATTGACTTTAAATACTTTGTTTTTTGCTGCAGGTATCATTCTTGTCTTCATGATGATGGGTCTTGCTGCTTCTACATTAGGTCAATTATTTAGACAATTTAGACCAGAACTAAATATAATTGCAGGTATAATTCTTACAATTTTTGCTTTACATTTTTTGGGTTTGCTTAAAATTTCATTTTTTTATCGAGAATTCAGGGTTGAATCAAAAATTTCTCCTACAAAATTTATTGGAAGCTTCCTTATGGGATTAGCATTTGGATTTGGGTGGACACCTTGTGTCGGACCAGCCTTAGCAACAGTTTTATTTATAGCTGCAGATAAAAATAGCTTGTTACATGGCGCTTTGTTGCTTCTTACATACGGATTTTTTATGACAATCCCCTTCATTCTTGCTTCTTTTTTTACACAACCATTTCTATCAATTATACAAAGAAATAAAAAATTCATGTATTATTTTGAGAAATGTATGGGCGTTTTTCTTTTAATATTTGCTTTTCTGATAGTTAGTAATAATATGTCTGTAATATCCTTTTGGCTTTTGGAAACTTTTCCTAGCTTTACGGTTATTGGCTAAATTACATAAGAAGGGAGGTATTATGAAACAAAAAATTTTGATGATTTTGTTTTTAATTTTCCCTCTCAATGCATTTGCACTAGTACTTGGTGAAGATGGCCTTTATGAAGAACCATGGATAATTGAAACTTTTAAAGATCTTAGAGAAGATTTAGAAGAGGCAAACCAAGAACAAAAAAGATTTATGATTTTATTTGAACAAAAAGGATGTGTGTATTGCAAAAAAATGCATGAAAAAGTTTACTCTATTCCAGAAATAGCATCATCATTGCAAGATGATTTTTTTGTTATAAGAATTAATATATTTGGAGATGTAGAGGTAACAGACTTTGATGGAGAAACTTTACCTGAGAAAGAAATAGTAAAAAAATGGGGAGTTATGTTCACCCCAACTGTAATGTTTTTTCCAGAAGACATAAATCACCACACAATTGCTTCTGAAGCATCTATAGTTACAATGCCTGGTGCCTTTGCCAAAGGCACAACTAAGTTACTTTTAGAATGGGTATTGTTAAAAGGTTACGAGGGTGAAGAACATCTTCAAAAATTTATTGCAAGAAATCTAAATAACGGCTAGCATAGTTGCATATACGTTAAAAGAGCAACTATATTTTTTTATTTTAAGGTAGCCGAGGTTTAAAGTATGAATAAATTAAAGTTTTTATTTTCATTTTTATTTATTATTTTCTATTCAGGAGCTTCTTTCTCAGAAGTAGCACCATCTGATGTTGTGGCTGACGAATATGGTGCAGTTACTGCGTCTCTAACTGGTGTTGCAGGTGATCCAGCCAATGGTAGAAAAGTATTTATGAATAGAAAGCAGGGTAATTGTTTAGCCTGTCATGTTAATTCTGAAATGTCTGATCAAACTTTCCATGGCGAAGTTGGTCCAGTTTTAGATGGAGTTGCGGATAGATGGACCGCTGCTGAATTACGTGGTATGATTGTAAATTCTAAAAAAGTATTTGAGGGTACAATTATGCCAGCATTTTATAAAGATAGTGGATATAATAGGACATTAAAAAAGTTTGTAGGAAAAACAATTTTAAAAGCACAGCAAGTTGAAGATGTTGTAGCATATCTTCAAACTCTAAAAGAATAAGGAATTAAGGTGGAGAAACAAATGAAAATTAGTAGGAGAAAAGTTGTAGTTTTAGGTATGAGTGCTGTTTCAGCATCACTTTTACCTTTAAATTTATTGGCTCAAGCAGATGGGCAATCTGCTGAAGATATTGTAAAAGAATTTACTGGGGGAGCTAATATTGGTTCTGGTGATATCATGTTAACTACACCTGAAATTGCAGAAAATGGAAATACCGTACCTATTAGTGTAGAATCAAAAAAAGCAATAGCAATCAAAATTTTAGCACTTGGGAATCCTGGTCCCGATGTTGTTACATTTAAATTTGGCCCACTATCGGCCACTAGATCCGCATCTACAAGAATAAGATTGCGAAAAACGCAAGATGTTCTGGCTATAGCCAAATTGGAGGATGGAAGCTTTATCCAAGATATTCAAAAGGTTAAAGTAACCATCGGTGGATGTGGTGGATAATAGGTATTTAAGGAGGATAAAATGGCAAAAGGGGTAAAACCAAGAGTTAAAGTACCAAAACAAGCAAGTGTTGGCGAAGCTATAACTATAAAGACTTTAATTAGTCATAAAATGGAAACTGGTTTGAGAAAAGATGCAGATGGTAATAAAATTCCTC
This sequence comes from uncultured Alphaproteobacteria bacterium, assembly GCA_902625475.1. Taxonomy (GTDB): domain Bacteria; phylum Pseudomonadota; class Alphaproteobacteria; order Rhodobacterales; family Rhodobacteraceae; genus CACIIZ01. The sequence continues at coordinate 67,821 of CACOBR010000002.1, read as the reverse complement.
AGTCTATCATACATAGATTTACTTGTGATTTTAATGGTAATAATGTAGTGGATTTTGATTTGAAAGCGGGTATTTCAGTAAACCCATACTTTCAATTTGAAGCTGTAGTTCCTGAAAGTGGTGAATTCAAATTCACATGGTACGATGATGATGGATCTGTATATGAAAAAACAAAAAAGATTACAGTAAGCTAATTGAGGGGAAAAAATGATTTTCGCAAAAAAAATACTCACAACATTATTGATGATTTTTGGTCTTAATGTTTCAACTGCATCAGCAGATGAGTCGGCTGAGTTAGTAGTTGAGGGTCAACCTATATTAACTAAGACGAAAGCTCCTAGTCATATGGAAAATATTGATGAGGTTAGATCAGGTTGGACCTTTAGGATAAAAGAAACCCAAGCTTTACAAATGGATGACTTTGAAAATCCAGGCATGATTTTTGTGGATAAAGGAATAGACCTTTGGAATAAAGTCGAGGGTTCAAAAAATAAATCTTGTGCTTCATGTCATGGTGATGCGTCAGAATTTAAAGGATTAAGAACTATTATGCCAAAATGGAATGTTTCTGCAGGTGCATTATGGTCAATGGAAGACCATGTAAATAATTGTCGAACTGAGCAGATGGGAGCAGAACCATTGAAATGGGGAAAAGCACCAATGGACTCAATAGTTGCTTTAATTGGTTTACAATCAAGAGGTATGACTATGAGTGTAAAGATAGATGGTGATGTCCAACCTATGTGGGAATTAGGAAAAGAATTATTCTATACTAGAGTTGGTCAGTTAGACATGTCATGCGCTAATTGTCATGAGGACAATTATGGTGTGATGATTCGTGCAGATCACCTTAGCCAAGGTCAAATTAATGGATTTCCAACATATAGACTTAAAAATGCTAAACTAAACTCTATTCATGCCAGGTTCAAAGGTTGTATGAAAAATATTAGGGCTACTCCCTATAAAGTTGGTGGTGATGAATTCAGGGCTCTTGAATTGTACGTTGCTTCTAGAGGTAATGGGTTATCTGCCGAAACACCATCAGTAAGGAATTAATTTATTCCAAACAAACTATTGCATCTAAAAAAAATTACCCCGAAGTCACTTTATAATCAGGTTTTGGGGTTTTTTATTGGGGGGGAGTATATTTAGCTATGATTTCAAGAAGACATTTTTTACAAGCTTCAATTGCTTCTTCATTTATTTTTAGTTATTTGGGCATTAATAACTCTGCCAAAGTTATGGCTCAACAACAGATTTCTGAAAAAAGTCTTTTAGATTTTAAAAGTTTTGGAAATATCTCAATTATGCACATTACCGACATTCATGGTCAATTAAAACCATTATATTTCAGAGAACCAGATATTAATCTTGGGGTTGGTAATGTTTTAGATAAACCACCCCATATTACTGGAAAAGAGTTTTTAAAATACTTCAATATTTCAATAAAAAGTGCTGATGCTTATGCATTGTCGTCAGAAGGTTTTAGTAACCTTGCCAAAACTTACGGAAAAATGGGTGGGCTTGATAGAATAGCAACAGTTGTCAAATCAATCCGATCGGAAAGACCAAATGCATTATTATTAGACGGAGGTGATACTTGGCAAGGTAGTTACACTGCACTTAAAACAAGTGGTATGGACATGGTTAAAGCTTTTAATCTTTTAGGAGTTAATGCTATGACTAGTCACTGGGAATTTACATTAGGTATTGAAAGAGTAATGGAATTAGTTGAGAATCATCTAAATTTTCCTTTTTTAGGAGCAAATATCTTTGATACTGAATGGGACGAAAGAGCTTTTGAACCCTATACTTTTACTGAACAAAATGGAAAAAAAATTGCTATCATTGGCCAAGCTTTTCCTTATATGCCGATAGCCAATCCTGCTTGGATGTTTCCTGGTCTTTCATTCGGAATAAGAGAAAAAAATATCCAAGAAATAGTAAATGAAGTGAAGAGTAAAAATGCAGATCTAGTTGTTTTATTATCTCATAATGGGTTTGACGTTGATAGACAATTAGCTTCAAGAACGGAGGGTATAGATATTATATTCTGTGGTCACACTCATGATGCTCTACCAACACCAATTATTGAGAATGGAACACTCCTAATTGCATCAGGGAGTAATGGGAAGTTTTTGAGTAGAATTGATCTTAATGTAGATAAAGGAATAAAAGATTTTAAATATAGATTAATACCAATTTTTTCAGATGTTATTTCTTCAGATAAAGAAATGGCCAATTTAATAAATGAAGAAAGAAAACCTTTCCTTTCAATTTTAAAAGAAGAAATTGGAGAGACGGAGTCTGTGTTGTATAGACGTGGAAATTTCAACGGTACATGGGATGATTTGATTTGTAACGCAATTATTGATGAAAGAGGTGCTGATATTGCATTATCACCTGGTTTTAGATGGGGACCAAGCTTAATACCAGGTAGTAAGATTACTGTAGAAGATATTTATAATGCTACAGCCATGAGTTACCCAAAAGTATATTTAACTGAGATGACCGGCAACACGTTGAAAATAATACTTGAAGATGTAGCTGATAATCTTTTCAATCCTGATCCTTATTATCAACAAGGTGGAGACATGGTTAGAGTGGGTGGTATGGGCTACAGAATTGATATTAATAAATCACAAGGTAATAGAATTTCAGAGATGACAATGTTAAAAACTGGAGATAGAATTGAACCTGAAAAAAATTATAAAGTGGGAGGCTGGGCCTCGGTAAATGAAAGTACTGAAGGACCTCCAGTGTGGGATTTGGTAGAAAAATACATTAGAAGGAAAAAAATAATACAAATTGAAAAAAATAATTCTGTTAAAGTAATCACGGGTTAATTATCCTAGTTCTGAATATATTTTAATATGGGAATAAAATGGCAAGAAAATTAAAAACCTCTAGAAGAAAATTTGTTGTTGGATCTTTGGCTGCAGGAAGTGCCCTAATTTCTAGTACAAAATCCATTGCCTCTAATGTTGATGATAAGGCAATTACGGAAATTCAGGATTGGAATAGTGAGTTGGGGGATGGTGTAGATGCCAGTCCTTATGGATTTCCAAGTGAATATGAAAAACACGTTATAAGGAGAAATGTACCTTGGCTAACTGCAGATCCAACAAGTTCTGTAAACTTTACTCCCCTTCATGAGTTAGATGGAACTATAACACCCAACGGACTTTGTTTTGAAAGACATCATGGAGGTGTAGCTATCATTGACCCTAAAAAGTATAGGTTTATGATTAATGGTTTAGTTGATCAAAACACAATATTTGACTTAACTGATCTTGCTAGATTTCCTAGAATAAATAAACTCTATTTTTTAGAATGTGCTGCTAATTCTGGAATGGAATGGCGTGGAGCTCAATTAAACGGGTGCCAATTCACTCATGGAATGATACATAATGTGTTATATACTGGGATACCTTTAAAAGATATTTTAAAAGAAGTTGGTTTAAAAAGTAGCGCAAAATGGATTCTAGCCGAAGGTGCAGACTCTTCAGCTATGACCCGTTCAATACCTATAGAAAAAGCAATGGATGATTGCATAATTGCTTTTAAAATGAATGGAGAATCATTAAGGCCTGAACAAGGTTATCCTGTAAGACTTGTAGTTCCTGGATGGGAAGGAAATATGTGGGTAAAGTGGATAAGAAGAATTGAAGTAGGTGATAAGCCCTGGCATCATAGGGAGGAAACTTCAAAATATACAGACTTGTTCAGTAATGGAAAGGCAAGAAGATTTACATGGGAAATGGACGCAAAATCAGTAATTACAAATCCAAGTCCTCAAGCTCCAATTACTCATGGAATGGGACAAACAGTGATAACTGGAGTTGCATGGTCTGGACGTGGAAAAATTCAAAAAGTTGATGTAAGTATAGATGGAGGAGTAAACTGGGCCGAAGCTAGATTAAGTGGACCAGCTGATACCAAATCCATGCATAGGTTTTATTTTGAATTCAATTGGAATGGAAAACCTCTTCTTTTACAAAGCCGTGCAATAGATGATACTGGTTATGTTCAACCTACTAAAGATCAATTAAGATCAATCAGAGGAGAGAACTCCATTTATCATAATAACGGAATACAAACATGGGCAGTCGATAAAGATGGAATAGCAGAAAATGTTGAAGTCTCTTAAATTTGTCTCATATATAATTTTCCTATGTTCAATTTGTAGCATCACGTATTCACAAACACTAGGATTAGGTAGAGCTGCTACAAGTAATGAAGTTATGGCATGGGATATAGATATTAGGCCAGATGGAAAAGGCTTACCTGTGGGATCTGGATCTGTCATTATTGGAGAGGAACTTTATACGGACAATTGTTCAAGTTGTCATGGCGATTTTGGTGAGGGTATAGACCGATGGCCAGAGTTAGCAGGTGGTTTTGATACACTAAATAGCGAGGATCCTGTCAAAACTGTCGGTTCTTATTGGCCTTATTTATCGACTGTATGGGATTATGTCCATAGAGCTATGCCTTTTGGAAATGCTCAATCTTTAAGTAACGACGAAGTTTATGCAATAACAGCATACATCTTATATCTAAATGATTTGGTAGACGAGGACTTTGAACTTTCTCATGTAAACTTTGAAGAAATAAGCTTACCTAATGAGGAAAATTTTTATCTGGATAATCGAGAAGATTTAGAAAATATTACTTATAACAAAAGATGCATGCAGAATTGTAAAAAAGAGGCAATTATAACAAAAAGAGCTGTGGTTTTAGATGTGACTCCAGAAGAAGAGGTATCTGAAAATAGCAAACAAAATGAAAATGATAATATCGAAATAGTTAGTTTTGATCCAATTTTAGTAAAACAAGGAGAGAAAATTTTTAAAAGTTGTAAAGCTTGTCATAGAATTGGGTTAAATGCAAAAAATGGAACAGGGCCGCATCTAAATAATATTTTTGGTAGGGTTGCTGGTGAATTAAATGATTACAAAAGATATTCAAAAAATATAAAAAAATTAGGTCAAGAAGGGTTGATTTGGAATAATGAAACTCTTATCTCTTTCCTAGAGAATCCAAAAAAATACATCAAGGGCACTAAAATGAATTTCAAAGGGATAAAAAAAAGTGACGAATTAGATGCTCTTGTAGAATATCTAGCTGCAAGTACTAAATTTAATTAATTAATTAGTATTTGTATTGGGTTATTATGTCTTCGCACTTTCTTTCATTATCCCGTAGAATTAGAAAAACCCATTTTACTGACCGTGTTATAGAAAATGGTGTTAAGGGGTTCACTGTATATAACCACATGCTTTTGCCTACTTATTTTAAAAGCATTGAAGAAGATTATCATCATCTTAAGAATGAGGTACAAGTTTGGGATGTTTCATGCGAAAGACAAGTACAAATAAAAGGAAAAGATGCTTTCAAACTTTTAGAAATGATAACCCCAAGAAATCTAAATAAACTTTCCGAAAAAAAATGTTTATATGTTCCATTGGTCAATTCAAAAGGTTTTATGGTAAATGATCCTGTTATTATCAAGGTTTCTGAAGAAAAATACTGGATTTCTATTGCTGATAGCGATGTTTTACTTTGGATAGACGGTATAGTGTCAGCACTAAATTTGGATTTAATTGTAAAAGAACCTGATATCTCACCATTAGCCATTCAGGGCCCAAAATCTGAATTATTAGCTTCGAAAGTATTTGGCTCAAAAATTAATAAACTTAAACTTTTTGATATAGATTGTTTTAATTTTGAAGGGCAAGAATTATTGATTGCTAAATCAGGATACTCAAAACAAGGAGGATATGAAATCTATGTAAATGGACCTGATGTTGCAATTAAATTATGGGATGCTCTTTTTGAAGAAGGAAAGAGTTTAAATGTCAGAGCTGGGTGCCCTAATCTAATAGAAAGAGTTGAAGGCGGTTTGCTTTCCTATGGTAATGATATGACGATCAAGAACACACCTTTTGAATGTAATCTTGAAAAGTTTGTTCAAAAAATAGTGCCAAATCCTTGTTTAAGTGCTAGATCTCTCAATTCAAACAAGATGAGGAATCCAGGAAAAATTATCAAGTCATTAAGTATAGATTATAAAAATCCTGTATATTGTGAAAATATTTGGAAAGTAATAAATAATAAAAATGAGATTATTGGAAGAGTTACATCAGGAGCTTTTTCACCTGATTTTGATACGACTGTTGCATTAGGAATGATTGATATAAATTATTTAAACGATGAGGAAGACTTATTTACGATAATAGGTGAAAAAAAATATCTTACAAAAATTCATGAAAAACCATTTATTTAAATGAAAATCATAGAAATGCAGATTTAGTAATAGTAAATACTTATGGATTTATAGACTCTGCTTAGGAAGAAGACATAAATAAAATATCTTATTCATTAATGAAAATGGAAAAGTTATTATTACTGGCTGCCTAGGAAAAGATAAAATAACAATTAAAAAAATTGAAGATAAAGTATTGTCAATAAGTGGTCCTAGCGAAATGTGTAAAGTTTTGCGAACAGTTCAAAAAGTATTTCTACAACAAAAAAAAACTAATTAGAAATTTTCTTTCACTTACAGGGATACAGCTTACTCCAAAACATTATAAATATTTAAATATATCAGAAGGATGTAATCATACCTAAAAATTTTTCATAATTTCAAATTTGAGAGGTTAATTAAAATCTAATAATATCGAGGGAATTATTAATGAAGCTATATTGCTGGTTGAAAATGGTAAAAAAAATTACTTATAATATCTCAAGATACATCAGCTGTTGGTGTTGATTTAAAATTACAAGAAAATATAAATAAAAAAAACTACAGTAGAATTATGTAAGTTACTCAGAGCATTGGTTGTTTGGATAAGATTATGATATGTATATCCTTGTCCTCATGTTAGTAATATTAGTCCCTCAATGGCTGAAAATAAATTATGACCTTTTTTAAATATACCATTTCAACATAGCCGTCCTGAAGTTTTAAAAAGAATGCAAATACCTGCTAGAAAAGATAATACTTCCAAATTGATTGAGGAATGGAGAAGAATAAAACCTGACATCACTTTGAGATCTTCCTTCATAGTAGGCTACCCTGGTAAAAAGAAGATGAATTTCAATATTTTCTAGATTGTTTGGAAGAAATTCAGTTAGACCGTGTAGGATGCTTTAAATATGAAAATGATAGAGGGGCAAGATCAAACAATTTACCGGGGTATTTACCTGATGAAATTAAAGAAGAAAGATGGAAAAGGTTTATGATAAAAGCTCAAGAAATTTAGGAAAGAAAACTCTTGAAAAAAGTAGGTACAATTCAAAAGGTAATCATAGATGAAGTTGATGAAGATGGTGTTATATGCAGAACAAAAGGTGATGCCCCCAAAATCGATGGTAACCTGTTTATCGACAATGACTTTACAGATTTAAAACAGGGTCAACTTATTAATGTTTTAGTTGAAAAATCTAATGAATATGACTTCTGGGGAGTTTTGATAAGCTAATAAAAAGGTTTAACTTTGAGGTTGAGGTTTTAAACCATCATCTCCCTTTTTAGGTTTGTTTTTTGATCCAGATTTCGGAACAGCAATTAAACTAGGGGTTTTATCATTATCATCAATATCGTCAATTTCTTCGTTTCTTAATAAACTTTCACCATTCATTACTTTAGTTATTTCTTCACCTGTAAGGGTTTCATATTCTAATAAACCAAGTGCCAAGTTATCTAACTTTTTCCTATTTTTTGTAAGAATTTTTTTTGCAGTATCATAACCTTCATCAACAATTCTTCTAATTTCAGAGTCAATTTTTTCTTGAGTTTCAGGGCCTGCCTGAATATTACCAGACGAAGGGCCAATGTAAGTTTGTTGTTCATTTATGAAATCGATATTACCTAGTTCATTTGACATTCCAAATTGTGTAACCATAGCTCTAGCTATTTTTGTAATTTGCTGAATGTCTGATGATGCTCCTGAAGTTACATTTTCTGATCCAAATATTAATTCTTCAGCAACTTTTCCACCCATAGCCATAGCAATTTTGGATTTATATTTAAGTTTAGTAACAGAAAGCTGGTCTCTTTCTGGCAAACTAAGAACTAAACCCAAAGCTCTTCCCCTTGGTATAATTGTGGCTTTATGTATTGGGTCATGTTGAGGCAAATGTAACCCAACAACCGCATGACCTGCTTCGTGATATGCTGTTAGCTTTTTTTCATCTTCTGTCATGACCATAGATCGTCTCTCAGAACCCATCATTACCTTGTCTTTAGCATTCTCAAAATCTTCCATACCTACAAATCTTTTGCCAATTCTTGCTGCCATCAATGCCGCTTCATTAACCAAATTAGCAAGGTCGGCTCCTGAGAAACCGGGAGTACCTCGAGCTATTATCCTTAGATCAACATCTGGACCTAGAACTGTCTTTTTTGCATGCACATTAAGAATTTTTTGTCTTCCAGTTATATCAGGATTTGGGACTTGAACTTGCCGATCGAACCTACCTGGCCTTAATAATGCAGGATCAAGAACGTCTGGTCTGTTAGTTGCAGCAATTAGAATAACTCCCTCATTAGCTTCAAATCCATCCATTTCAACGAGTAACTGATTTAGCGTTTGTTCTCTTTCATCGTTACCACCACCATATCCTGCACCTCTATGGCGACCAACAGCATCAATTTCATCGATAAAAACTATACAAGGCGAATTTTTCTTAGCTTGATCAAACATATCTCTAACTCTGCTAGCACCTACTCCAACGAACATTTCTACAAAATCTGAACCAGAAATTGTGAAAAAAGGTACGCCTGCTTCACCTGCAATTGCTCTAGCTAATAGTGTCTTTCCAGTTCCGGGAGGACCAACTAACAAAGCACCTTTTGGTATTTTACCTCCAAGCCTACCAAATTTTTGGGGGTCTTTCAAAAAATCAACAATTTCCTCTAATTCATCTTTCGCTTCATCTATACCTGCTACATCATTAAAAGTTACTTTGCCATGTTTTTCAGTAAGCAATTTAGCTTTGGATTTACCAAAACCCATAGCGCCACCTCTTCCACCACCTTGCATCCTATTCATCAAAAAGATCCATATACCTATAATTAGTAAGAAAGGTAGCCACAAACTTAAAGATGACATAAACCCAGATTTTTCTTGTTTAACTGCTTGTATTTCTACACCAGCATTCTCTAATTTTTGGACAGTGGATGCACCGGATGGTTGTATGACTTGATAAGTATTTCCACTATTATCTCTAACTGAAATTCTCTCACCATCAAGTCTAACAGCAGACACATTTCCTTTTTCAACCTGTATAAGGAATTCAGAATAACTAACTTCCTTTGATGAAGTTAAGTTACTTCCAGAACTAAATACATTAAATAAAGCTACTACTAATAAAAATAGTACCAACCAAAAAGCTATATTTCTTATATTTCCCAACTTTGTCTCCGATTCTAGTACAATTATAGAAATAAGTGTAAATTATGTAAATTCAATGTGTAATAAAACAATTTATGAATTGTTTTTTTTTATATTGTAATTTGCAAGACAAACCATTCCCAAATTTAAAAGCTGGTGAACAAATAACTTTATCCTTTTTAAATAAAGTAGGAGTGCTCAAGAAACATTCATTATATATTTTATTTCCAACTTTTTTTTTTATTTGTTGGTACCCAATATCACCCAAAGGTCCAATATATTCGGACTTTGTTAATGTTTTTGACAAAAATACAAGCCAACGTCCATCCCATATAAAATTTTTTGATTTTAGGTTAGAAACACATAATGGATGACTAGGTTCTCTTCTCAAAACAACTTTACTTTGAGAAATTGCTCTAGCTAAAACTCCAGAAAGTGTCCTTGCTTTAAAATTTTTATTATTTAAATCTTCAACAAAATTTATTAATTCTTTATATCTTGGTCGGTAAATACTTCCAGAAATTCCTTTAATTATACCTGCCAAAGTTCTTAAAAAAGTGTCCTCTCTGCAGTAATTAAAGATATCTTTGTTAACTTCAATATCTCCCCATTTTTTTAATGTGATAAAATTATTGAAGGCTTCTACTGCTACATCATTCAAAACTTTTTTAGCATTTTCCATTCTAACAGAAGTGTTTACTATTAAATCAGTGTTAATCCCAATTTCTCTTAATTGAGAAATAATATTTCGAGACTTGACCCTCAGATATTTTCTTTCTTCATTGGTAGGATCTTCAACCCAATTTAATTTTTTTAATACAAGAAATTTTCTTAAATTATTTCTTGTAATATTTAGTAATGGTCTAAACCAAAGGATTCCATTCATTTCAATAAGTTTTTTCATTCCTATTAAACCATCAACTCCAGAACCCCTTGAAAATCTCATTAAAATAGTCTCTACTTGATCGTCAATTGTGTGTGCTAACAATACTGTTTTTATTTTATTTTTTTTGGCCCAATTACTAATTAGTCTTTTTCTTGCTAAAGATGCTTGAGATTGCAAATTTCCAACTTGTGATGGCCTTTGCCATTCTAAAGTTGAATGAGAATGTCCCAATTTTTTTGCAAATTTTCTTGTAAAAACAACTTCCTCTATAGCTTCCTTTCTGAGATGGTGATTAACTGTTACAACGTAAATTTTTTTGCTGTTTAATTTGGCCCATTCTGAAGCTAAAACCAACATTCCTACAGAATCTCCTCCACCTGATACAGCTAAACCAATTTTATCGTCATCAAATTTATCCATTTGATTTTGAAATTCATATTTTAATTTTTCTTGCAAATTCATAATTATAACAAAATCAGTTTGTGTGCTAACAGCTTAGTATTTTTTTTGTTTCATTAATATTTTCAATACTTACAACATTTTGTCTGGGAAAGCGTAAATTTACCTCCTCTAATGTAAGGCAAGCTTGATTGAATTGCTTCAGTGCACCTAAACTCACTGCAAGACCAAAAAGAGCCTTTGGTGCATAATCACCTTTAGGATCTAAACTAAATGACTCTAAATAAGTAGTAGCAGCTAATTTCCAATCATCAGTCTTATAATATATCTCTGCTAAATTGTAAAATACTTCTGGTAAAAGAGAACTATTTGGAAAATTTTTAACAAAGTTTTCAAAAATAATTTTTGCATTATCATACTCTGAATTCGTTAAGTGTTTTTTAGCCATTTTTAAAGATTCGAAATCATTTAATTGATTTGTGTCAATATCTACATAGGTTACTTGATTTTGATTGATATTAAATTTAAGTTTCGTTTCTTCTAATACAAAAGATTCATCAAATTTTTGTATAGTTGCAGAAATTTTTTCTAAATTTTTATTAATAGAACTTATTTGTGAAGAAAGTATATTTTCAATTTTTTCTAAATCACCTTCTATTTTTTTTAGTTTAATCCTTAGCATATCAAGTTCAATCAAGGCAGAGGACGCATCACCATCTTCAATAAAACCGTTATCTGGTAATAAAAATGTTTTTTCTAAAACTTCTATTTTTTCGCTAATATCAAGTAAAATATCCTTAATATTTTTTTTGTCAGTCAGTAAATTTTCAGCTGATACAGCATGAAAAGCAAATACAAAAATTAACAATACATATTTAATTTTACACATAAAACTTTTCTACTAGTTACTACCTTCAATGATAGTAATGGCTCTCCTATTTTTCGACCAACAGCTCTCTTCAGAACAAATTCTTAGTGGTCTTTCTTTCCCATAAGTTACGACACTAAGGTTGGACTCAGGAACTCCTTTGCTTACAAGATAATTTCTAACTGCAGTTGCTCGCCTTGCACCTAATGCGAGATTATATTCCCTTGTTCCTTGTTCATCAGCATGACCTTCAATAGTTATTGAGCTAATGGAATTTTCCTTAATCCAGCTAGCTTGAGAGTTTAAAACATCTCTATATTCTGGCTCAATTACACTTTGATTAACCTTAAACAATATAGTATCTCCCAATTCATTAGTAAAATAATCTAAAGAACTTTGGGAAATATTAGCAAATGGATCACCATCAGCACCTGATTTTCCGAATAAGCCATTTGTTTCTGAACAATTGGTAATTGTAAATAGTATACAAGTAAAAATAACTATTTTTTGAAATTTCATAAATTACCTCCATCAATTATTTCTATATTAAAAATTTTCAAAAATTATTAATTCAACAATGGTGACCACGAAGGATCTGATGCAAAAGAACTCAATTCAATTTTTCTTAAATTTCTACCAGTAACCTCTATTGTATATAAAGATGGAGCACCATTAACTCCAGCAGTTTCTCTAAAAAACATAATAATTCTTCCATTTGGAGCCCATGTTGGGCCTTCATCAATAAAAGCCTTTGTTAAAAGTCTTTCCTGAGAACCGTCTTTCCTCATCACTCCAATGTGAAAATTACCTTTATACATTTTAGTAAATGCTATCATATCACCCCTAGGTGACCAAACGGGTGTACCATATCTTCCATTACCAAAACTAATTCTTTTGGCACTTCCACCATTTGAAGGCATAACGTATATTTGTTGATTACCCCCTCTATCACTTTCAAATACAATAAATTTCCCATCAGGAGAAAAACTAGGTGCTGTATCAATGGCTACATTTTTTGTTAACCTTTTTTTTGAATTATTTTCTAAATTTAGAGTGTAAATATCTGTATTCCCATTATCTGTTATGGACAAAATTATTTTTTTCCCATCAGGAGAAAACCTTGGTGCGAATGTCATACCAGGCAATTGAGGAAAAGAGCGTAAATTACCAGTCACTAAGTTCAGTAGATATACTCTTGGCTTTCCAGTATCATAACTTGTATATAAAATTTTTCTTGCATCTGGGGAAAACCTTGGGGCTAATACAATAGAATCAGAATTTGTTAAAAAGTTTAGATTAGCACCGTCTTGATCCATTATTGCTAATCTTTTTGTTCTATTATTTTTTGGTCCTCTCTCTGAAATAAAGGCTATCCTTGTATCAAAATAATTACCTTCTCCAGTAACACCAGAATAAATTAAATCTGATATTTTATGAGCAATTCGCCTTATGCTATTTGAAGGTCCCTGAAATTGAACACCCTTGAAAATTTCATTTTGTCCAACAACATCCCATAATCTAAATTTAATTGTAATTGTTTCATTAATTATGGATACATTACCTACTAATAATAAGTCAGAATTTATAGCACGCCAATCAGCAAATCTTACAGGAGAATCTATACTAGTTACATCTGATATATAAGTACTTTCAGTTATAAAACGAAAAAGAGATGTTTTTAATAAATCATTTTTTACTATTTTAGAAATTTCGCTTGCTATTAATGAGCTAGGAAAATCTTTAGTAATAAAATTTGGAAAAGCAACTGGGATAGGTTCTACCACACCCTCAGTTACATCAATATCTAATTCTGGTACATTTGCTTGTGAAAGCCCTTTGTTAACAAACGTGAATGATAAGAAAATAATCAAACATAAAAAAGAGATAAAAAAATTAACTTTTTTTTCATTATTTTTGTTCAATCTTTGTAAATTCATATTTCTAGTCAAAACCAATTCCTAAAGCTGGATCAAAAGTCAATTTTAATTTTAACCCTTTTTTATATTTCTCAGAAGGTATAGGGATTTTACCCACAGCTTTAATAGCATTGCTCGCCTCTCTAAAAGCAATCGCATAACGACCATAGGGAACAATAGGACTTATAGGACGGATATTTCCTATAATATTTCCTTCATTATCTAACAGAATTTCCACCTTTACCACATAATTTTCAAAATCAGATCCACCAATCAATATACCTTTATTCCAATATCTACTTATAAGTTGATTAATACTTTTTCTTAGTTTCAGTCTTTCAATAGTTGAAATTGCGGCTTGAGAATTATCACTAATTCCTGAAATTTCGCTATTCTGATTAACCGTTTCAACTAATTTATCAATTGTATCTTGAAAATTAACGTTTAAATCATCTTCCAATTTTGAAGTAGTTGTGATTTCTGGAAGACTCCTACTTAATGGCATATTTGATTTTTCTACTACCCCTTTCACAATTTCCACATTTTTTTGAGCATCTGGAGTAATTGTAGTTGTTGATTCTTTATTTAATAATTTTTTCTTATTTTCAGAAGTATTAGCAGTTTTTTCAGATATCTCGTTGGTTAATTCCTTCAAATTATCACTGATATCTAGGGTATCCTTGTTATTAGAGGCTATTCTATCAATTCTATCAGCATCTCTTGATTTGGGGTTATTTAATGTTGGGGTTACTAGAGTATTTATTTCATTACCTAATTTACTAAATTCTAAATCGATCTTCTCCTCATTCTTTAATTCTTTAATTATAGTAGGAGTAGGCTCTGGTATAAAATCTTTAAGCGGTAAAAGCGGTTTCATTATTTCATCTGGTTGATCTAGTAAGGTAAGCTTTTTTACAGAATGTTTATTAATACCACTTAGTTTTTCAATTGCATTATTTTGTAATTTTAAATCTTGGGGAAGGGTTTTTAGTTTTTTGTAATTAAGTGAAGATAAGTTTTGTATAATAGGAGGTGATGAAGATATAGCATCAAATTCAGCTTCAGAAAGAATCATAATATCGAGCTTTTCTAAATTATCTAATTGTTTATCAGGCATTGAAAATAATCCATTAGTAAATAAGAATGTTATTAGCAAACCATGTGCAGTTCCTGATAAAAAAAAACCACTTTTCATATAATATCAAATCCTACTTATTTTGATTTCCACTACTTTCTGTAACTAATGATATATTAGAAAAATTTGAACTATTTAATGCACCCATTATTTCCATTATCGTACTGTAGTTATTTTCTCCATCTGCTCTTAAAAAAATTCTATCATCCTTTCTCTGTTTAGAAATCTGTTTTAATTTTGGTATTAAATCAGAAAATTCAATTTTGGTTTCCTGTAGATATAATTCCTTTTCTTTTGTAATACTTAAAGTAAGTGGCTGCTCTTTTTCAGTGGGAAGAGCATTAGCACTTGTTTTAGGTAAATTTATCTCAACCCCCACAGTTAGCAATGGTGCAGCTACCATGAATATAATAAGTAATACCAACATTACATCAACAAAAGGTGTAACATTAATTTCTGACATTAACCTATGATTACCTCGCTTTGAAAATCGTCTGCGGACAGAATTTTTTGTATTAATTTGTGTTATACTTCCACCCATTATGCTTTCCTATTTTCCAAACTTTCTAACTGCCTTGATAAAATTAACAAAAATTCATCAGCAAAACTTTCTTGTTCTGCAATTATTTTGTCAGAATCACCAGACAACTTGTTATAAAAAATTACTGCAGGAATTGCTGCCAGCAATCCCAATGCAGTTGCCAAAAGAGCTTCAGCTATGCCTGGAGCAACGACAGCAAGATTAGTACTTTGTTGGAGAGCAATTTCTTCAAAAGCATTTTTAATTCCCCAAACTGTTCCAAATAAACCTACAAATGGGGCCGTAGATCCTACAGTTGCCAAAAAATATAACCCAGAATTGAGCTTATCACTTGCCCTTGTTAGAGCAACATTCATTGACCTATCAATCCTAGCCTGAGCACCTGTTATTAGAGCTCCATCAGGACGATGTGAACGCCTCCACTCTGTCATACCAGCAACAAAAACCCTTTCACTATCACCTTTTGGATCAGTTCCCAGTCTTTGATATAATTCATCAAGGGGTTCACCTGACCAAAAAGCATCTTGAAAATACTTAGTTTCTCTTTTTGCTTTAGCATAATCAAAAAATTTTTGAATAATTATTGACCAAGACCAAATAGAAGAAACAAGTAAAATTATCATTACAATTTTTACAGTTAAAGTTGCTCTAAGGAATAATGCCATTAAAGAAAAATCTAACTGCTGAATACCACTAGCAGCTTCCAGTTCCATGCCCCTTACCTCAAATATATTATTGTTTTTATTTAAATATACATTTAATTTTAAATTTTAATACTTTTTTTTAATAAATTCTCTAACTTCAGACGTAGTGCACTCGGCATTTTCTTTGGTTTACCATTTAAATCAATAATTCCAAGTTTCACCGTAGCACCAAATATTTTTGTTTTATTTAGGAATATTTCTTGTTCAACTACAATACTCACCACACCTAATTTTATAAAATTAGTGGTTACTTCTAAAATATCATCTAATCTTGCTGGTTTCAAATATTCTGCAAAAATACTTTTTACAACAAAAATTAGATTTAATTGATCTTTTATTTTATTTTGAAATAATCCGATTGTTCCAAGAGACTCAGTACGAGCCCTTTCTATATATTTTAAGTAATTTGCATAATAAACAATACCACCAGCATCAGTATCTTCATGGTAAACCTTACAAAAATAATATTCCATAAATCTTCCAAAATATTTTCAATATTTATTAATTAAACTTATTATAAACATCATGTAGGTTTTACAATTCCTAGATGACCCCAAGCTAAATCACCCAAAATCCTTCCTCTAGGTGTTCTTTGTATTAAACCCTCTTTAATAAGAAATGGTTCTATAACTTCTTCAATAGCATCTCTAGGTTCAGAAAGTGCAGCTGCAATAGTTTCAACACCAACTGGACCACCACCATGGTTACTTAAAAAATTTAAATATTTTCGATCTGCATCATCTAAGCCCAAATTGTCTACCCCTAATTGATTTAATGACATATTGGCTATGTCCTTATTAATCTCACCATTACCTTGGACAATTGCAAAATCCATTACCCTCCTTAACAACCTTCCTGCTATTCTTGGTGTACCTCTTGCTCTTTTTGCAATTTCTACAGAACCTTCATCTGAAATTTTACAATTTAACAGTAAAGACAATCTTTTAATAATTTGCTTTAATTCATTGACTTCATAAAATTTTAATTTAGTTGGTATCCCAAATCTATCCCTTAAGGGTGTAGTAAGAAGACCTAATCTAGTAGTTGCTCCAATTAAGGTAAATGGTTCCAAATCAATTTTTACTGATCTTGCAGCTGGACCTTCTCCAATCATCAAGTCTAATGAAAAATCTTCAAGCGCAGGATATAAAATTTCTTCAACCACAGGGTTTAATCTATGAATTTCATCTATAAAAAGAACATCTTTTGGTTCTAAATTAGTTAATAATGCAGCAAGATCGCCTGATTTTGTCAATATTGGGCCTGATGTACTTTTGAAATTTACCCCTAACTCATAAGCTATTATTTGCGCCAGTGTAGTTTTCCCCAGTCCAGGTGGACCATAAAATAAGACGTGGTCCATGGCTGTTTTTCTTTTTCTTGCTGATTCTGCAAATATAATCAAATTATTTAAAATATCAGATTGACCAATAAAATCTTCAAAATTCTTTGGTCTTACTGAATTAAATTTATCATCACTAGCTATTTCATCTCTAATTATAGAGTTATCTAAATCCATATTAACCTTTTGAGACTAATGTTTTTAATGAAAGTTTTATTATATCCTCAATATTTAATTCGTCATCAGATGAATTAATAATTTTAGCAATTACTTGAGATGCAGCTAATTGTGAATAACCTAAATTAATAAGAGCGGATATTGCATCTATTTCTCTTTGACTAATATCATTTTTAGAAAAATCTTGTTCCAAACTTTTTTTATTGATTTTATTACTAGAATTATCTAATCCGCTATTCAAATGATTGGACGAAAGGTCATTTTTGTCATTAAATTTAATCATAGAAGGTACTTTACCCTTTAATTCGACTACAATTCTTTTAGCAATCTTTGGTCCAACTCCTTGTGCTGAGGTGATTGTGGAAGAGTCTTCTAATAAGATAGCTCTAGAAAGGGTAGAAATTGACAATTGACTTAGCAACGCTAGTGCTGCTTTTGATCCCACACCTTGTACAGAAGTTAATAACTTATACCATTCTTTTTCAGTTATTGTAATAAATCCCACAAGTTGTAATAAATCCTCTTTAACTACAAGCTCTGTAAATAGTGAAACTGTATTACCCAATTTTGGTAAATTAGCTAAAGTAGTTTGCGATACATTTAAAATATAACCAACGCCACTTACATCCACTAAAATATGATCTGCTGATATATAATTTAATTTTCCACTAATTTTACCAATCATTATCAGATAAAATACTGCATTTTTTTTTGCATTTTCATTGAGTTTCTTAAGTGGTTTGCATGACAAATAGCCACTGCAATTGCATCGGTAGAGTCAATACTTTTTAATTGAATTTTAGGTAATTGTAATTTCACCATATATTCTATTTGTTCTTTTGAAGCATGGCCTACGCCTACAACTGCCTTCTTTATGGCATTAGGAGCGTATTCTTCAACAGCTAAGCCTGCTAATGCAGGAACAAGCATGCAAACACCTCTTGCTTGTCCTAACTTTAAAGTATTTGACGCATCTTTATTAACAAATGTATTTTCTACTGCAGCTTCATCAGGTTTATATTTAGTTAAAACGTTTGATAATTTTTCAAAAATGCATTTTAGCCTTACAGAAAGATTATCAGTACTTTTTGTATCACAAATACCATTTGCAACTTCAAAAATATTGTCACCTCTTGTATCGATAATTCCCCACCCAGTATTTCTTAAACCTGGATCAATACCTATAATCCTCATTATGCCTCAATAATATAAATAATAAATTTTTAATTTTATTTATATGTTACTATGAATAGTTAACAAAAGATAGAAGTTTTGTTTTAGAAAAATTAAATTTTCTTCATAACTAAAGTCATCCAATTTTCTTCATTTATAAAATAAACTTTTTTTAGATTATGTCCAAGGTAGATTGCTTCAATTTTTATTGCTTGTTGTGCTGATATACCTGATAAAATAATTAAACCATCTTTTATCAAAAATTTGTGTAAAGATTTAACTAATGTTTTTAATGGTTTGAACAAAATATTTGCAAAAACCAAATCAAATTTACTTGATTTAATTAGATGAATATTTTTTAATCCTTCTGACCTAAAAACCTGTGACTTGGATGTAACTTTATTTTTTATAAGATTAAATTTTGCAGTTTCTACTGCAATTTTATCGTTATCTAAAGACGTAATTCTCGCCTTACTAATCTTCGATGCTACAATTGACAGAATACCTGTTCCACACCCAACATCCAGAATATTATTAAAAACATATCCCTTTTTAATTAAATCTAAATATATAGAAATACATAATTGGGTAGTAGAATGATGCCCCGTCCCAAAAGCCATTGCAGCTTGGATTTCTATATTTATTTTATTAAATGAAATCTTTTTTTTATGATGAGTACCATGTATAAAAACTTTTTTTAAATTGATAGGTGTAAGCTTTCTTTCAACCTTAGCAATCCAGTCATTATATCTAATTTCATTAAAATAAAATTTAACAGAGTATAATTTTTCTAATAAATATATTATACTAGAATTGATAACATAATTAAAATAAGCATCCACCTCCCAAATTTTTTTGGATAAATCAATTTCTGTAAATCCACACCCTAAGGGTTTGGGGTTCAAATTTTCCAACAATTTACATATTTGCCGAGCATCATTTTCACATGAAACCAATCCTGAAAATCTGTAATGCATAAAAAATTAACTGTTCAAAATTATGTTTTTACATTTCTATTCCTGTACCTTTCAGGGCACAATATCCATTTGGGTTTTTTATAAGGTACTGCTGGTGATATTCTTCTGCAAAGTAAAACTTTGATGCTCTTTTTATTTCAGTCGTAATTATACCAAAACTACTTTTATTTAGTCTTTCTTGATAAAGAGCTTTAGAATTATTGGATGTTACTAAATCATCTTCAGAAAATGTGTAAATACCACTCCTGTATTGTGTTCCAATATCATTACCTTGCCTCATACCCTGAGTTGGGTCATGACACTCCCAAAATAATTTTAATAGCTTACTTAATGAAATCTGATTATTATCATAGCTAATTAAAACAACTTCATTGTGCCCAGTTAAACCTGTACAAACCTTCTGATAATCAGGCAAATCTGTCTTTCCACCAGAATAACCAACAGCGGTCATTTTAACACCATCAATTCCCCAAAACAATTTTTCAACACCCCAGAAGCATCCCATTCCAAAAATTATTAAATTTTTATCAAGATTAGATAACATTGGTTTACCAAATAACTTGTGGTTCAAGTTTTTGTTAATGAGATGAGTGATAAAATAATTTTCATTTGTTAAATATTTAGTGTCTAACATTGATAGCCTCACATTTTAAAAGTACATTAGAAATAAATTAAATATATAATTACTACCTTTAAGGACAATTTTAATTTTAAGAATAAAATGTTTGATTTGATAAATGAAAAAAAGAAATATTAATTTTTAGCATAAAATTCAACTACTAGGTTTGGTTCCATTATAACTGCATATGGGACTTCATCTAAAGAAGGTGTTCTTACAAATTTTGCTGACAACTTATCATGATCGACTTCTAAATAATCTGGAACGTCTCTCTCAGGTAACGAAATAGCTTCTATAACTATAGGTAATTGCCTAGATTTTTTAGCTAATTCAATTATGTCTCCTTCGTTTACTCTGTAAGATGGGATATTAACACCTTTTCCATTAACTAAAATATGTCCATGATTTACAAATTGTCTGGCTGAAAAAATAGTAGGTACGAATTTCGCTCTATAAATCAATGCATCTAATCTTCTTTCTAGTAGACCAACCAAATTTTCTCCAGTATCCCCTTTAATACGTACCGCTTCAGCAAAAATCCTCCTGAATTGTTTTTCAGTTAAATCCCCATAGTAACCTTTTAATTTTTGCTTTGCTCTAAGTTGAATTCCAAAATCTGATAATTTAGCTTTTCTTCTCTGGCCATGTTCCCCAGGACCGTATTCTCTTCTGTTAACAGGTGATTTGGGTCTACCCCATAAATTTTCACCCATTCTTCTATCTATTTTATGCTTGGCAGCAGTGCGTTTACTCACAACTGGATCCTTTCAAAAGTTGAAAGATGCTTTCCTTTCTAGCCGTTAGCTAGCGACAGGTATTTCCTTACGGAAACCACAAACACCAAAAAGTACGAACTATTAATAAATTTAATTAATGTCAATAGTTTTCGGTTGTTTTTTACATAAAAAAAAATAACTATGTCTTTTAACCTTTTTTAATCATAAGTACTTGGAATTATCATTGGACAAAAAAGTTATAAATATAATTAAGTTATGTGTAGGAGCACAAAATGTCTCAGAGTTATATAAATGGCAGAAAAATAGAATTATCAGTGTTGCAAATTCAGAAGATCCAGTAACTTTTATTATTACCAGAATGCGACCTAAAAAAGAGGAAGAGCTTTTAAATGGAGGATCGATTTACTGGGTATTCAAAGGATTAATTTTAGCTAGACAAAAAATTATTGGTTTTGATGATATAATAGGTGCTGATAATATTTTGAGATGTAAAATAATTTTAAATAGCCAAATAATTTTAACTAATTCAATACAAAAAAGACCTTTTCAAGGATGGAGATACTTTAAGCAAGAGGAAGTTCCAAATGATAGAGATTTATACTCTGAAGATAAAATTGAAATTCCTTTAGAATTACAAAAAGAATTATCAGAAATTGGTATTTTTTAAATATTAATTTTAAAAATTTATGGATAATTTTTCAAAAAAGGCTTTATCACTAAAGTTTATTTTTTTTTCAATTTTAAAAGATGAAAACAATGCTACTTCACTTTTTTTAATTGGTTTTATTGGCAAAACTTTTAATTTATTGGATTTAAAGGTTTGCCCTGTGGATGAAATATCGATAACAACTTCAGCTGCTTCATTTTTAATTAAACCTTCAGTTGCTCCTTGGCTATCGATTAATTTAAAATCTGTGATACCAAACTCCTTTAAATACTTTCTTGCTAAATTATGGTACTTTGTAGCTATTCTTAATCTGAAACCCATTTTGCGTCTAAAAGTGTTTGCAACATCGTCTAAATCTTCAAGATTATTAACATCTATCCAAAACTCAGGTACAGCAATTACTAGATCTGCACGGCCAATTCCAAATTTAATTAATTCTTTTATATATTTTTTCCATTCTGGTATTTTTTCTTCAATTAAGTCCTGACCTGTTACACCTAAATCAAGATCTCCTTTTAATAATAATGATGGAATTTCTACAGGAGGTACTAAAATTAATTGTATGTTAGGAAAATCTGCCACTTTAGCAGCATAACTTCTATCATCATCTGACGTTAATATTTTAATCCCTTTATTGTTAAACCAATTTATAACCTCTTTTTTTAACCTTCCTTTAGAAGGTATACCCAGTTTCATTATTTTATACCTTGATTTAATTTAAAGTTGTGTAAGATCTCCGGCCTTATAATTCCCCCTACTGAATTTGTTGATTTATAATATCCTTGAAGTTTGCTTAATATTCTAGTTAATTCGTTATATCTTCCTCCTTGGGCAAATGGTATAGAATTAATCTGTCTTTTTGGTCCCATTTCAAATACAAAACCATCATAATATTCCATGGATGTTCTACCAAAGCTAACTTCAAAATCAATTTGTTTAACATTTATTAATAATTCAGATAAATTATCTATACGGTTTTCCAATAAAATTGCTGCTTTTTTCAAATAGTCGTGTGAGTGAGTTAATTTTTTAATATTTTTAGGAGCATCGACTAAAGAACAAGAGATTTTTAACAAATTTTGTAATAATTTTACGTCATTATCTTGTAATTGATTATTAACAATATCATTCGATAATTCTGATACCCTTTCGATAATATCTTTTTTTGTTCTCAAGCCAATTGTAGGATTATGACTATTAATTTTTTCCATTAACTTGCCTGAATTAAATAAGTCAATTATTTGCTTTTTTTCTTTTTTTATAAAATGAATACTATTCGAAAAATAATTTAAAACGTGTAAAAACCTCTTTGGTCGCCATAACTGTCTCAATAGAGCGTTTTTACACCTCTGATTAATTTCTAAACCATTGATAGCTGATCTCAGAACTCCTAGGTCACCAGTCACAATTTTTAGATCAGTTAAACCTACAGCTTTGCTAATTATTGAAAATAATTTTGCATCCTCTTTAGCAATATCACTTCCACCAAAACACTCAATTCCAACTTGCAAGTATTCTGAAGGTCTTGAACTTAAATAATCTTGTTTTCTCCAAACCTTACCCGAGTAACAGTATTGAGCATTTTTTGTGTTAGTTTTTATATGTAACTGTACTATAGGTACTGTAAAATCTGGTCTTAACATCAAATTACCTTTTACTGGATCATTGAATATGTAAGTTCTAGAATTTAATTCCTCACCATAAAGATCAAGTAACAAATCTGACTGTAATAAAGTTGGTATTTTAACATAATTAGAACCAATTTTTTCAAATATACTAATGAGTCTTTCTAACTCTTTTTTTAAAGAAATACGTTCATAACCTATTAGTGATAACCTTGACACTTAACTTACCTTAAAATTAAAAATTATTTGAGTAGTTTGTTATAAAATCTATCAACTTTTCTCTTAATATTTCCACTTGAGCTGGCTGGTCTTTCCATTCCTCATGACTTTTGATTTGACTTGATATCCTAGAACCTAATTCTAGGTCTTTAATTTGAACTACACCTCTGTTCAACTCATTAGAACCCATTATAATAGCAAATTTACTACCTCTCTTATCAGCATATTTTAATTGTCTACCTAAATCTTTTGGATTCCCTTGGTATAGTTCTGACTTTATACCTGCTCTTCTTAGTTCAATTACAATCTTTTGATATTCGCTTAATTTATCTTTTTCCATAATAGTAATAATGATTGGACCTTTTTCATGAGTTTCTGTTTTTGATTTAATCTGATTTAAAGCAAATAATAATCTATCAACACCTAATGAAAAACCAGTGGCAGGAATAACTTGACCTGTGAATCTTTTTATCAAATCATCATATCTTCCTCCTCCAGCAACTGAACCAATTTCATTTACAGTGCCATCTTCATTCTCTATTTTTTCTGTTAATTCTACTTCATAAACTGGGCCAGTATAATAGCCAAGCCCTCTTACTGTACTAGGACTCACTCGTATTCTGTCCTCAAAAACTCCAGCAGCCTCAGATAATTCTAGAATTTGCTCAATTTCTTTAATTCCTTGATTTCCAGTAGAAGAGTCGCCAACAAGATCTTTTATATTTTTCAACGTTTTAGTATTATTATCCTGTTTCATATTTATAAATTGTAAAATATGATCAATTTGTACTTTGTTTAAATTTGCTCCACTGGTGAAATCCCCACTATCATCTCTTCTACCTTTTCCTAATAAGTCTTTAACACCTAGCAAACCTAATCTATCAATTTTATCAATCGACCTAAGCACCATATCGCTTAGATTTTTATCTATTTCATTGTTATTTAAAATACCAACTGCTTCTAAAATTCCATTCAGAATTTTTCTATTATTGAGATTAATGACATATCTATCTTTTCTTATTCCTATTTTCTCAATAATAGTGGAAAGCATTATACACATTTCCGCATCTGAGACTGCAGAATGAGCTCCAACTGTATCTGCATCACATTGATAAAATTGTCTATATCTTCCAGGACCAGGTTTTTCATTTCTCCACACAGGTCCCCATGAATACCTTCTGTAAGGTAAGGGTAATTCTTTTAAATGTTGTGCATAAACCCTTGCCAGGGGAGCTGTTAAGTCATATCTCAAAGCTAACCAATTATTTTCCTCATCCTTCCAAGAAAAAACTCCTTGATTTGGTCTGTCAATATCAGGTAAGTACTTACCAAGTGCATCTAAGTTTTCGATTGCAGAAGTTTCTAAGTTTTCGAATCCATATAGTTCATAGACTTCACAAATTTCTTTTATTAATGACACCCTTTTTTTCGAATATAAATGAAAATAATCCTTGAAACCTTTAGGTGTTGATGGGCGAGGCCTTACTATTTTCTGTTTATTTTTTTTCACTTTATGAAACAAACCATTTAAATTTAATTTAAAACTTTAATAAATTTAGGAATTTTCAGCTATTAGACTATCAAATCTCTCAACCTGTATAACTCCGGGTATATGATTTATTGAATTTATTACATCCTTGTTAATTCTATAAGAGTTAGGAAGATCTAATTCAACATCAAATTCTTTGTCTATAACTACTATTTTAATGGGACTTTTCTTAATTCTTTCATCATTTAGAATCTCAAGCTGTTCTTTAATTAACGATACAGCATTTTGATTATTTATAAAAATTTTCATTCCTAAATCCTCTATTAAATTTAAAATATCAGATATCTCTTCTACTTTGCGTAAAAGAAGTTTAGGTTGATTTTCTTCTAGAGTTGCTTGACAATATAAAATTAAATTTTGTGCTGGTTTTAAAAGATCAGAATATAATTCAAGAACATCTGAAAATGCTGTAGCTTCAAAAAAACCAGATGGATCAGAAAATTGGATGAAAGCAAATTTGTTGCCTTTATTGGAAATCCTCTCTTGTTTATTTATAATCGAACCACTCATTTTAATTAATTTTGGTCCTGACTTAAGTAGGTCATTTAATTCAGAAAACTTACATATGCTTTTTGATTTAAACCATTTGGAATACTCATCTAGTGGATGTGATGAAAGATAAAAGCCTACAGCTTCATATTCCTTCTTTAATTTTTCACTATTGTCCCAATCATCGGTTAATTTTAAATCTGGATAAGATAACAAATTATTGCTCTCTCCAAAGAGATTATTTTGTCCAGTATTTTTTTCTGCAAAGCATAAATTTGAATACTCTACTAATATATCGATGGATTGAAAAAGTTGTTTTCTGTTACTATGAATCTCGTCAAAAACACCAGCATAAATAAGCATCTCTAAAGATCTTTTCCCTATCTTACGCAATTCGACTCTAACAGCAAAGTCAAAAATATCTTGAAAAAAACCATCTTTATTTCTTTCTTCAACTATATTTTTCATCGATTCAATGCCAACATTCTTTAAAGCACCTAGTGCATAAATAATTTTATTTGAATCCACGATAAAAACTTCAATAGACTTATTTAAAGATGGAGGAAGCAAACAAATCCCTAATTCATTTACCTCTTGCTTATAAAAACTTAATTTATCGGTATAATTTATATCATTGTTCATCACAGCAGCCATGAATTCTATTGGATAATTTGCTTTTAACCAGCATGTTTGATAACTTACTAGTGCGTAAGCTGCAGCATGAGACTTATTAAAACCATAATTTGCAAATTTTTCTAACAATAACCAAACTCTGTTTGCCAATAATTCATCTATATTGTTTTTTAAAGCCCCAGAAATAAATCTTGGCCTCTCTGCATCCATATCTTTCTTAATCTTTTTACCCATTGCTCTTCTCAACAAATCAGCTTGGCCCAAAGTATACCCTGCCATTTTTCTTGCAATTTCCATTACTTGTTCTTGATATACAATTATTCCTTGAGTCTCATCGAGTAAATCATCAATTGAAGGATGAATAAATTCTCTATCTTGTAATTTATTTTTTACCCTACAAAATTTTGGAATATTCTCCATAGGACCTGGCCTATATAACGCGACAAGTGCTATGATGTCTTCTAAACAATTCGGTTTTAATTGGGTAAGTGCAGCCCGCATACCTGAACTTTCAACTTGGAAAACAGCCATTGTCTTTGCACTTGAGTATAATTTATAAGTTTTTTCATCATTAAGTGGGATTTTTTCTATATCAATGTAGATATTGCGTTTTTCTAAAAGGATAATTGTATTCTGAATAATAGTTAATGTCTTCAACCCCAAAAAATCAAATTTTACCAAACCAGAGGCCTCTGCCCATTTCATACTGAATTGAGTAGCTGGCATATCAGACTTTGAATCTTGGTATAATGGGACATAATTAACGAGAGGACCATCACCAATAACAATACCAGCAGCATGAGTTGATGCATTTCTCAAAAGACCTTCAATTTTTAAAGAGTAGTCTAACATCCTACCGATAGTTTCGTTAGAATTTTTTTCTTCTTGAAGTCTCGGTTCTTCTTTGAGGGCCTTTGAAATTGATATAGGTTTGTTTGCCTCTAATGGAATTAATTTAGCTATTTTATCTACTTGAGGATAAGGTATTTGTAACACTCTTCCAACATCTCTTATTGCAGCTTTTGATAATAAACCACCAAATGTAATAATTTGAGCAACTCTGTCTCTACCATATTTTTTTTGAACATATTGAATTACCTCCTCTCGCCTATCTTGACAAAAATCAATATCAAAATCAGGCATAGAAACCCTTTCAGGATTTAAAAATCTTTCAAACAGAAGTCCGTATTTTATTGGGTCTAAGTCTGTTATAGTAAGACAATAGGCAACCAAACTACCAGCACCAGAACCTCTACCAGGCCCAACTGGAATTTTATTTTTTTTTGACCACTGAACAAAATCTGCAACAATTAAAAAATAACCTGGAAATCCCATTCTTTCAATTATGTCAAGTTCATAATTTAACCTTTTTTTGTAAACATCATAATCATCAGATAGAGATATTGATTTAATTCTGTTTTGTAATCCTTCTTCTGCTTGTTTTTTTAATTCTTCTATTTCATTAGCTGCAAATTTTGGTAGCATTGGCTTCCTTTTAATTGGCCTAAATTTACATCGTACAGCTATTTCAAGGGTATTATCATATGCTTCTAACAAGTCATGAAATAAAATTCTCATCTCTTTACTGGATTTAAAATAATGTTCTTGAGTTAAACGTTCTCTTTCCGCTTCCTGATCAAAATAAGTGTTTTGAGCAATACACAATAATACATCTTGGGCTTCAAACGAATTTTTATCTTTAAAATGAACATTATTTGTAGCAACAATTGGTATAGAATTATCGTCTGCCAACTCTAAAAGAAGATGCTCTGTAGCAGCTTCTTCTAATGTTCTAATTGTTTCTTCATTACCATGCCTTTGAATTTCAATATAAAACCTATCACCAAAAATAGTTTTTAAGCCTACTGCTCTCTTTTTTGCCTCTTTCATTCTTTTCGATATTAAATCCACTCCTAAAACTCCAGAGCTTCCACCACATAACATTATTAGGTCATTGGAGTATTTTTCCAATTGAGACAAATCTATGGAAAGTTTAGGTGATTTTTGATTTAAAAAAAACTCACTCGATAATTTTAAAAGATTTTTATATCCATTTTCGTTTTGTGCAAATAATACGATGTCAGAGTAGAGATTTGTATTTTGGTCACCATGGCTTTTTAGCATTAAACTGAATTCGCATCCAATTATTGGTTGTATACCATTATGAACTAATAGTTCTGAGATTTCTAAGGCACCAAACAAATTTCCTGTATCAGTAATTCCTACTGCAGGCATTGAATTTTTTTCACAAATCTTAGGTAATTCCTCTGGTCTTAGAGCACCTCTGAGTAAAGAATATGATGAGTGTAGCCTTAAATGGATAAATGGATCTCTATTATTTATATTTTTCATATTCTCGACAAAAAAAAAGTATTTTAATAAGCTAATTTTTATTTTAATTAATTAGATTTTTGCAAGACAAAAATACTAGATTTTATATTTAACTCCTTTATATGATCCCCATAAATTTGATCAAGTAAAATAAAATTTGAATATTGAATAGTCTTATTTATAGAACTAAAAAAAAGACTATCATTCAAAGCATGATCATTAATTGAAAATATCATTAGGCCTTTTTCCTTTAAGATTGAATATGAGCTAAGTATTGTATCTGGGTTAGCATGTGTAGGAGAAATCACTCCTGCTGCAATAATTGCATCATAATTATGATTAAAATCTGTAGGATTATTTAAATCAAGGTTAAATAACGATTGATATATTTTTTTCTGTTCAGCAATTTTCAACATTTCTTCTGAAAGATCTAAACCATCTATGGATTTGAAACCAATTTTTTTCAATGCAAAACCTGAGAGTCCTGTTCCACATCCAATATCCAAAATTTTAATATTTTTATTTTTTATATAATAAGAAAGTATTTGTGCACACCTTAATGGGGTAACATATTTATTTTCAGTTAATTCATCATCATAAGAAGGTGCCCATTTTTGGTATAATTCTTTTGAAGTAGAATATGAGTTTGATTTGTATATCTTGTCTAGAAAATTATAAGACATTAAAATTCCAAAAAAAAATATCAAATTACTAATCGATTAAAAAAGTAAAAGTAAAAAATTAAGAAGTAACAAAACTTACTCTGTTAAATAAAAAAGTCACTACTAGAACTACAAATACTATCATTAAACCATAAAAATAAATTCTAAGACGGATCTTTTGGCTATTTTTTTTTACTTCCTCTTTATTTTTACCAAAAAAGGAACCATAAAACTCTTGAAGTTGAGTTTTATTTATATTTTCAAGACCTTCTTTAGAAAAAGGATTTTCTTTTAAATCTTTTTGATCATTAAAATTCTTTTTATTATTTACCATTGATGATTCACCTCAATAATTGGGATGGGAAAAAATTATCAGAATTTTTTATTTTTTAAAATTCCTGATAATTTAAATATATTTATTTCGAATTATCAATATAATCATTTAGAAGTATATCAAATAAAAGGATTTTTATTAAAAAAAATATAAAAAAAAATGAGCAAAACAATGAAGAAGTAAATAAAAAGAATTCAAAGAAACTCAAGGTTTTTATTGATGGAAGTCCGTTAAAAAAAATAAAAATTAAATTTAAGAACCCTACTGAAAGAACTAAATTAAAAATTTTATTGTCATTAAAGCCAATAGTTCTCTTAATATTATTTTTACTAATATTTTTATTTTTCATTTATTAATCTCACCCTTTGCAATTTATTAAATAAACTTTTAAGTAGAGTCAAAATTTAGTTTTAATTGGGTATAAATTTTTGAAATAAAAATTTACATTTCTGAATATAAATAATATTTTCTTAAGATGTTTAAACTTAGTAGATCAGCGGTTGAGTTATCTTTAAATTGTAAACGGTGCTTTATCTTACAATATAAACATAGGGTATCTTTGCGCAGCTTACCTTTTACCTTAAATAGTGCTGTTGACAATCTTTGTAAAAATGAATTTGATTTTTATAGAAAAAATAAAAAACCACATCCGCTGTTCTTAGAGAATGGTGGGGTAACTGATTTCTTGATTGATGCAGTACCATTTCAACATGAAGATTTAGACAAATGGAGAAATTTTAGACAGGGGATAAGTTTTACTGACGAATACCATGGATTTACATTTTATGGTGCTATAGATGACGTTTGGATTAAAAAAAACGGAGATCTTATTGTTTCGGACGTTAAAAGTACTTCTAAGAAAGAATTTAATTGGGCAAAAACCTGGAATGAGTATGATTATCCTAAAGCATATAAAAGACAACTAGAAATGTACCAATGGCTTTTCAGAAAAAATGGTTTTTCAGTTTCAAACAAAGCTTATCTAGTCTATTACAATGGGTTAAAAGATGAACCTATGTTTGATAAAACCTTAAAATTTGAGTCATTTCTCGTTGAATTAGACTGTAATGATAATTGGGTTGAAGAAGCTATAATTCATGCAAAAAAATTAATTGATACGGGACACATGCCCAAAGGATCTTACAAATGTGATACTTGTCAATATTTAAAAAAAAGGTGGAACATAAATAATAATCAAAAATCTGATTTATTTTATAAAAATTAATTATATAAAATTTAAGTAAACTACTTTTTTTTCATTAAAGCTTTAATTGCATTGGCAAATAGATCTGTGTCAGCTTTTTGTGTAATTTTTACCACATTCAATTTATCTTGAAACCTATAAGAATTGTCCTTTATATAACTCTCTAAGGATTTTCTTTTTTTTGATTTAGCCTTTTGTTCGGCTTTTAATTTATTAAGCTGTTGCTTTACTCTGTTTTCAATCATTTACTCATCGATTTAAATTATAATTTTTTAATTAATGACTTTTAAAAAAAAATCTTATTATCACAAGGGATACAAAATATACCACCATTATTGGTAGTAAAACAATAGGCATCAGTATTAAATAATAGAACATTGCTATACCGTCAACATCCATACTCATTGTCATAGAAACTATAATTTGAAGAACAACTATTGCAAAGCCAATGATGTAACACATAAAACCTATAATAAGTGTTTTTATGAAGTCTCCATAATAACTTTTACCTCTTAATACAGAAGTTATATATTTAAGAAAATGAAACATAAGAAATACATTAAATAAAATTGCAATAATTATACAAAAAAATTTTTATAGATGCTTATAAAAGAATTAATTATGTTTAATTTTTTTATTTAAATTTACATAATCAAAGCAATAATTCCAAAAAAAAGGGCAGCACAATTAATTATAGTAATAAAAATTTATTATTCATCTTATTAAAGAAAATTTGTAAAGGATAAAAAACAAAAAAAGGCATGATGATATAATTAAGTTTTGAAAAATCTTTGTTCAAAGTTCCAAATATTAAAATAGTAATATATTGAAACACACCCAACACAAAATATCCATATGATATAAAGTTCCTACAATGCAGACGGTTTTCGTTATGTATAGATGTTGAAAAAATAGAGAGAAATGCACCACACATTGGAGGCTCCATGAATACTACCAGTTGATATCAAAATTAGTATTCGGTTCACAAATAAAATATTAGTTAATTTGGAAATTCTATTTTTATAAAAAAGAAACAATTAAGATATTATCAAAAGAATTGATACATAGAGTTTTATATTAATTAATTCACCCAAATAAATATTAATCATCAAAAAAACAAATAAAAAAGGTAAATAATAATAATAATTAAATTCAAGTATATAATAATTTCTTGAATCTTTATGATATAATAGCTGTAATAGGCTTATTGTAATTGAAAATGTCAATATAAGAATTAGAGTTGACTCAAAATTATTCCCTGCAGTAAGAAAATTGGGGTACCAAATTAAAGCAATCCAACTCCAAACAAAGACTGAAAAATCACTAAAGAAAACAATATTGAAATCTCAAAAAATAATTCCATTACTTTACACTAAAAGAAAAAAAGTATCTAACCACAACATAACAAGATAATAATTTAAAGCTTTTAAATTTTTCTTTTTAAAATGTGTCAGCTATTTTATAAAATGTAACTCCATATCTAAATTTAAACATTAGATTTTCGTAAATATTCACTGCTTAATAAAGCTTAAAAGTTTGAGTGGAGTTACATTGAGTCTCTTAATAAATAAGAACTAATTAATCTCAAACATTTTAAATGATAACTGATTCTATAACATTGAGTCAAAATAACTTTTCAATTAGAGGAGAATAAAATATTATTTATTTATAATATTGATATTTATACAGTCTAAAACTCCTAGATATAAATAAATTTCTATATTTTTGTAGTAAGTGAAAATAGAGGAAAATATGTTATTTTTTTTTGCAATCTTTATTTCTGTTCCACTTATAGAAATATTTTTATTTATTAAAGTAGGCGAAATTATTGGATCTTTACAAACTATTCTCTTGGTTGTTTTAACAGCTATTATAGGGGGTATTTTAATTAAAAGGGAAGGAATTAAAGCTCTAAATAGTTTAAAATATTCAAGCATAAACGAACCTAATAATATCATTAAAGCTATTGGAGATGGTTTATTTATATTTGTGTCTGGGGTTTTACTTCTGACACCTGGTTTTGCAACAGATATACTTGGGTTTATTCTTTTTTTTAAATTTTTCAGAAATTTCATTTTAAAAATGATACTCAAGAAGGTAAATTTTTCAAAATTCTCAAGAGTTAATGACCGTAATTTGTGAAAATTATAATAATAAAAAATTTTAACATTTAATCTTTTCAAAATTTAAAAATATTCAATTTTGTATATTACTATTAAAATAGATCAAAAATGATAGGCTTTTAGCAGCATTTTTACAGACTTGTTTTTATTATATTTGTTACCTTTTTACCATTATCCCATGTTTCAATTTTTAATATATCCCCATTAAAATTATAAAATTTATATAGACCATTAGCTTTCCCATTCTTCCATATACCCTCTTTTTTTAAATTCCCATTATCCCAGTAAGTTTTCCAATTACCTGTTTTTATTCCAAATATAAAATTACCTTCTTCTTCTAAAATTCCATTTTCATGATAAAATTTAAAATTGCCATGTGGCTTTCCGTTGATATAATTTCCTTTAGAAAAAAAGGATCCGTCTTCATTATAATCTTCCCAATAACCTTCCTCTTTACCCATTTTAAAGCTTCCTCTAGATCTTATTTTTCCATTTTTATATTTAAATTCAACAGAACCTGTAAATAATTCATTAGTAAATTTATTGAAAAAAAGACCCTCTCTTTCAACTAAATTATTTTCATTAAAAATTTCACTAAAAGCTGGCTTTAAAAAAATTATTATAAAGATATATAAATAAAATTTAATTGGCATAACCGACTCATGATTTCTAAGGTTACTTTCAATTATAAATTAGAACTAATTAAATTATAGAATTAAATTCTTGATCTTCACTTATTAAAATTTAGTCAAAAGTAACCCATGATCGATTGGATAGAAATTCGATGTAACTTTTTTTAGAGAATTAGCAGTAAGGTTTGATACACCATATACTTCTGTTTGGTTATTATAAATTTCTCTTATTTTTTTTATTAATAAATCAAAGTCTCCATCTCCAGAAGCTAAAACTACAATGTCAGATTTTCTTGCATATTCCATGATATCAATTGTTATACCAACATCCCAATCACCTTTAGAAGAACCATCTGACCTGCTTATGAATGGTTTTAATTTTACTTCAAATCCTGTTGCTCTTAATATGTTTTGAAATTGTATTTGCTTATTATCACGTTTGTCAGTTGTATAAGCAAATGCTCCTACAATTTCTCTCTGATGAGTTACTAACTCCCAAAATTTATTATAGTCAAAATTTAAATTAAACTCTTGCTTTGTTGTGTAGTATATATTTTGGACATCAACAAAAATTGAAACCTTCTTCATCTCATTACCTATCTATAAATCATTGGATATTTATTTAGCCTTTCTATAAAATTAACAAAAACAAAATTAATTAAATATCAGTCTATGAAATTAATTTCAAATTGAAGTTTTTAGGTAAGTGATAAAGTTTAATATTTAATGATTAGAATTTTTGTTGATGCTGATGCCTGTCCTGTTAAAAAAGAAATTGAAAGGATTTCAACGCGTCATAATATTAAAACCTTTCTAGTTTGCAACGGAGGTTTTCGTCCACCAATAAATCCAAATATATAACTTGTGATGGTTAACCAAAAACTAGATGCTGCTGATGATTGGACTATACAAAATATCAGATGCATGGATATATGCGTAACCAATGATATTCTGCTTGCTGAGCGTTGTATTAAAAAAGGAGCTTTTGTTATTAAACCAAATGGGTCTTTTTATACCGAAGATAACATAGGAGTAGCCATTGCCATATGTAAAATTAAGGAAATAATTCGTGATAAAGGTGAAATAACAAACTCTTATCCTAAATTTAGTAAAGCTGATCGGTCGAAATTTTTAGACCGTATGTAACATATTCTACAAAAAGCAAAAAATAATAGAATATGAATTGGATAGATTTTTGAAATATTTATTAGATAGATGTGTAAAATAAATACTTGATGGTTTAATTTAAATTTTGATATTGAGAATTACCTTAAACATCTTTGTCGTAAGACATAGTGTGGATACTTAATGGAGTAAAAGTATCCACACATTTGGTTGATCATTAATCATAAAGGGAGATTAAAATAATCAACTAAATTAACGGATATTTACTGAGTTTTTTTAATTACAAAATGTCTCATTTAAATATCAATTAATTATTTCAAAAATTAATATTACCAATCCTTCAGAATTGTGTGGTGTGAAATTATGTGAGGAGTTGTTTGTTAATAACCAATATGGTTTCACACCTTTATGAAGACAAAAAAATAAGTGATTAAAAATACTATTTGTTTAAAGATATTATTTTTTGAAAAATAACTTCAGCACTGTTTTCATTTTCAAGTTTTTAAATTTTAACAAATTTTTGGACTGCACTGGATGTTCTTTTTCCCCAAATGCCGACAATTATGGAATTTATTTGGAAATTTCAACAATCAATCTTTGTAATACTGATTTTGCAATTGGAGAAAGTTCTATTTCCTCAATT
Organism: uncultured Alphaproteobacteria bacterium; assembly: GCA_902625475.1. GTDB lineage: Bacteria > Pseudomonadota > Alphaproteobacteria > Rhodobacterales > Rhodobacteraceae > CACIIZ01. Next base: position 32,710 of record CACOBR010000002.1, on the reverse strand, counting down.
TCTTTTAAATTTTTTAAATTATTTCCTACGACAACTAAACCTAACATTCCCATATTACCATGGGGAGTACATTGGTATAGATAAACACCGGGCAAATCAAAATTTACTATATGAGATACATTAAATTTTGACTTTTCTGGAAGAGAATTCATATTTGGACCCCCAAGAAATTCAACATTGTGATCTGCATTAGGCAACCACTCTATAGTATCACCGACATCAATGTGAGCAACTTCGATACTAAAAGAGTCATATGGGGTAAAGTCAATTTGAATGGTTTTGGCGTAAACACTTTTTGAAACAAAAAGTAAAAGAATTACCGTAAATATATTACGTAAAATACGCATCTAATTTATGTAACCTCCTAAAACTGACGAAGAGTTGAATTTACTTTCCTAATAAAAAAATTATCGGTGAGATCAATCTTTTTATTTAATCTTTACAGATTTCAAATGCGTTTTTTGAATTAGCGTATGAAATATCTAAGTAAATAATTGAATACAAAATTAATCAATGTCATGGATATATATAGGATCAATAATGAATATTTAAAGATACGGAAAGTTATACACGCAGGTGATGATGATTAGTTTTTTACAGAACTTATAAAATTTTACCCAAAATGGATAAAAATAGAAAGTATTCTCTTTCCATAATAATACATTATTTAGGATATATATTTTTACCTGAAGAAGTATTATTATTTAATGAAATAAATGACAAATATAGAAACTACTAACAACATATTAAGAAGATATAAAAGGACTGATGCTAGATGCAGATACTTGAAGGAACTTTCTGAGGTTTTGTCACCTTCTAGAGATAAATCTCTCATTTTATTTATTCGGGGAGTAAGAAAATAAGTATTTATTAAAAAACTTATTGAAATTCCAAAAGTGACTAATGCCCCATAAAAGAAATTGCCCAATACGAATAACAAAAAATTAGATGTAGAAATGAGAAAACAAAAATTAAATAAACGAGGAAATATATATCTCAGAAATTTCTTAGAATTTTCTCCATCAAGGGTTTTAAACACAGTTGGTGAAGTAACTATAATAAAAGAAATCATCACACCAAGCAGAAGTGCGTTTATCAGTAAACCAAATTCAATAATCATAACCTATAGTTAGTGAATTAATCTATTCATTCAATAGATTTGAATAAATTTAAGATTGAATATATTTTTTCAGAAGTTTAAAAGGTTCGTTTGGATATTTACCCCTAAGATTTTGGTTTATATTTTATCTTAAAGAATATCAAAATTATTTAAGTGAGTTAACTTAATTTGTTTTCACTGACCTCAAAATTCTGGCAATTTCAAATGCCATTTCTTTTTGTCCAAAAAAAGGTGCTTCTTCACATGCTTTCGCTAAAAATTCCATATCATTTGTTTCATTGTATCGTTGCCAAATTTCGCTCATGAATTTTTCTTTATCAACTTTTTCCATTACTATTCTCTATTTATTTTTAAAAATCCTATCTACTACTCGAGATTCATATAACCAGATGCTTTAGTTCATCTTTAATATAATTACCAATTTGTCTTGCTTGTTTGTTAAACAATGCTGTCAATTGGATCCTTACACTAAATTTTTCTTTTTTATGTATTATTTCGACATATCTGTACGGAAAAATTTTACCAAATTTAATTTCTGATTGTTCATAACTTATTCTTTTCCACACCATTTCATGAAATATTTTCGTGTTCGATTTCATACGTCCACTTAATCCTACTTTAGGTTTATATTTACTGTGAAGTAAAATGTAGAACGCCTTATTAGTTAAAGTGCAGTAATAAAACGCAAGTTTTTGGTTCCAAATTGTATGACCCACATCAAATGCTACAATCTTGTAATTTGAAAATATAATTTCTTCATTATTCAGAAGTTTAATTTCAGGTAATGAACTAATATCTTTAAAATTATATCTATAAACCATATAAGAACCACCAAGCATGGCAAATAAACCCGAGATAACTAAATTTTCAGTAAACTGATTGTCATACCAAACTGCCTCTTTATCATCTCGGGGAACTCCCAATCCTTTTCGGTCCATCAAACCTAGATTATGCTGTGCATCTACATCTCCCTGTTCAGCAGCAAGTTTGTACCATCGCACTGCTTCTTTATAATCTTGGGGAACGCCGTCTCCCTTGTCGTACAACACCCCTAGATTATACTGTGCATCTACATCTCCCTCTTCAGCAGCAAGTGTGAACCATCGCACTGCCTCTTTATAATCTACGGAAACGCCTTGTCCATCATAATACATATTTCCCAAATTAAACTGTGCTTCTGCAACTCCTTGTTCAGCAGCAAGTTTGTACCATCGCACTGCTTCTTTATAATCTTGGGGAACGCCGTCTCCATTGTCGTACAACACCCCTAGATAATACTGTGCATCTACATCTCCCTCTTCAGCAAGAGGTTTCCATTCTTTCAATGCGGTAGCATAGTCTCCATTATTATAAGCAGTGAGTCCTTTATCAAAATCACTAGAATAAGAAGGTAATCCTAAAAAAAGAGAGAAGAGTAAAACTAGAATGATGATCAGAGTTTTCATACCTAAACGATACCAATAATATGTGTGGAAAGCAAAGTTAGAATAATGGCATATCAGAAACGCACCCCTACAGAAACACTTACCCTATCACTCTGTAGGGTCAAAAAACCCAATAAAATCAATGATTTATTCTACAGTAACTGATTGTTTTGGTAAGTGGGTATTTCGGTATTCCAATTCTCTTTTATGTTTTGACCTCAATTTAACCTCTCAAAATTTACGAGTTCCGAACTACTCACATTACCAACATTTCCTTTTTAAAACTATAACAGAAATGAGAGAAAAAGGAATGAATGATGTCCAGATTGCAAATTGGTTAAATGATAATGGACACCCAACTCCAAGAGGAAACAAGTTTAAAAATGCTCATGTTCATTCAATTGCAAAGAAAAGAAAAAGAAGATTAGAAATACTAGATAGAAAACCTATTCTATCAATCTCCAATATGAATGTCAGATATGTTTCTTCTTAAGACTCACTGATAATTTTTTATTAGGGAAGTGCAATTAACTCTTCTTCAGTTTTAAGGGGAGTGTTTTTTTTTCTGTATCTTTATTGCATTTATAGATTAGAAAAAATAACAATCCTTGTTTCTAATCTTTCTCAGTTCTATGGGGGGGGTGTTTTGTTTAATATGTCCTATCTGATTCACGTTTGGTTTCTGTTATGTGAATTTGAGCAGTAGATAGGATTTAAACACATTAAAAGAGAATTACCAATGAAGAACTGGAAATCAGAGTTTCAGATTAACTATCACGTCAATTTCCTAATGGAAGATGCAACAATGATTACCAAATATGAGGGGATAGTTATTGAAGCAGAAAATGAGAAACAAGTTCAAGATTTAGTGCAGAGTTATTTCAAAACTAATCCAGAAAGTTTTGTAGAATCTCCAGAAGATATGATTAGTAAAGTTGCGAGACAGGAACTGATTATAGATAAAGTAAAGAAAGTCTGGAAACATTAGATATGCTTAGTAAAACAAAATTTTATAGAAGGGGAATACCAACATTTATTGCATTTCTATTCCTATGGTTTGTTGGTGACCCAATTATACTTCCTTATATATTTGGAATTACAGATAGTGGTAACATAAATTTATTAATTTGGATTTTAGTAGATGCAATTATGTTTTTCACAATGTTTTTCCTAACTAGGCAGGTATTGTTTATAATGGGAATTATTGAAAAGTATAAAAGTAAATAACTGTCGTTTTAGAGTAAACCCATTCATCAAACAATTATCCGACACTTTTACTTTCGTGACCCTGTAAAAAACCTTGGGATAAAAAAACAAAGAGGTAAAAAGAATACCCACTTACCAAACTATTCCACGGTAACGGAATGATTTTAGAATGACCTATTACATTCTTTAAGTCATTACCATTTGCTAAAATTTTCTCAATTTTTTTGTATCTTTTCTATTCATATTCCCTCTTCCAATTATAGTATTTGAATTTAACTCTTCCTAATCTATCAGTTCGTGGAAAGAAGTTTAGAGGTACTCATGTTCACTCCATAGTGAAGAACAAAAGATTGAAAGATGAGAATTTTTATAATAATTATCCGGAGGAATAGTCTGATTTTTATTTAGATGTTGTAGATAAAAGATTAGTAAACATATTTGGAGAATGATAATATTTATTTCATATAATTTTATATAATTTGAAAGTTTATGAAGAGTAATTCGTATAAAGACAAAACTTGTGTTGACTTATACTCTGGCATAGGTGGTTGGGCATTAGGTTTCAAACTATGTGGTGTAGATGTTAAACAATCTTTTGAATGGTGGTCTCAGGCATCAAAAACTCATGATTTAAATTTACTATCTAAGACAACTAACTGTGACATTCGTGAATTAAGTTATAGTAATATTAATGGACCAGTTGATTTTATTGTTGGCAGTCCTCCATGTACTCAGTTTTCATATTCTAATAGGGGCGGTTCAGGAAATGTTGAAGATGGTTTGAAAGATATTAAAAAGTTTTTAGAAATAGTAAATTATTTTAAACCAAAATATTGGGCAATGGAAAATGTACCGCGAGTTGCAAAGGTAATTTTAGGTGAATTGTCTAATGGGGGTAGTCTAGAAGAATTTTCCAGTTTGTGTAATTCGTCGATGATAAAAATTTATGATTTTCATGAATTTGGACTACCGCAAAAAAGAAAAAGATGTATTATTGGAAATTTTAATCATAAACTTCTAAATTCATACAAATCCAAAATAAAGAAAAAAACACTTGAAGATGTAATTAGTTCACTTTCTTCAACTAAAGTTTTTGACCCAAATTTTTTATTAACTTTGTCTAATAATGAATTAACAGAACAAGAAAAAGAAACTTCACTTAACAAAGAAGAAGAAAGATATAATAAAGAAAGCAAAACTCATCATCCAGTATATAATAATATGGAATTTCCTGACCCTTTAAATAAACCCGTTAGAACAATAACAGCAACTTGTACTAGAGTTTCAAGAGAAAGTGTAATTATAAAGGAAAAAGAAAATTATAGACGTTTAAGTGTTAGGGAAAGAGCAACTTGTCAAGGTTTTCCAATTAATTATCAGTTTCATGGTAACTCGCATTCATCAAAATTGAAAATGATAGGTAATGCCATACCCCCTGTTTTCACATATTATCTCGCTAATGCAATGTTAGAAATTCCTTATAAAAAATTAGTAACTTTAGAAAAAGTGAAAATAAACTGTATTGGTAAAAACCAGGTCCCTTCCCCTATAACTTCACCTGATAAGGAAGGTAAATCCTATCCATCAAATCGATCTTTTAAGTTTGCTATTCCAAATCTGAGATTCAAAAGTGGTACGCGTTTCGAACTAAACAATTCAAAGGGGGAATTACCATGGAAAATAGAGTTTTTTTTTGGAGATTCAAAAAGAATCTTATCTACAAAATTAGATGTTAAATTATTTAAAGAAATTAACAAAGAAATGAATAAACAAAATTCTTTATTTTCAAAAGAGGTAAACAACTTAATTACAAGTAAAATAAAAAAAATTGATCATGATAAATTACAATTAATCTGGTGCAATAAAGATAAAGGTCTTCATCCGTTTGATCTTTTAGATGGTCTAGGATTTTTAGCACATCAATTAATTCAAAAATTTAAGAATATTGATAATAATTATTTTACCTCATTAATAAAGAAATATGTTTTTGTAAAATCTAATTCAGGAAAGTCTATATCTGAAAATAAACTTACTTCTTATGCTAGAGAAATATCTGTTGGTCTTATCTTAGGTTCTGCATTTAATAAAATTAACTAACATTTTAAAAATATTTCTAAAAAAATTTTTTCTGCTAGAATTAATTTAATCATTATTTAAATCATTATATAGTTAATTTTGTGCTTGAAATATTAAAAAATAAAGGTTGGGAAATTTTAGCATTAAATTATGCTGACGTAATATCTGAGAATGAATTTCCAGATCAAATTGAAAGTATATGTTCAATTTTAGATAATTGGTCTTTAGAGATAGAAAATCATATCATAAAGCGTGGAGGTGGTCAGGCAGACCAAACAATAGAAATTACTCAGGAATTTAATAAAAATAATTGGTTGACCAATGATATTACTATTGAAAACAAAATAACTTTTGAAAACACTTTCCTTGATAGAATAAGCACTTCAACAACGCATAAAATTGACCACTTTGCACAAGGAAATAATGACAAATTGTTAGCAATTGAAATTGAATGGAATAATAAAGATGAGTTTTTTGATAGGGATTTTCAAGCAATGAGAAGACTTTATGAAGCACATGTTATTGAATTAGGTATTATAATTACCAGAGGACCAGAACTTGAAACTGACCTTGAAAAAATGATTGAAAAATATTTTATCAGAGAAAGGATTAATGAATTTAGTGATTTTGATAAATTATCAAGGAGAATTTTAGGTAGTGACGGAGAAGAAAGGTTTTCATTTCCAACAACAAGACAAAAAAAAAGTATTGAAAAAAAAGTAAAAAATGGTGAAAGTTTTGAGTCTGCATCTGCAAGTGTATTTAAAAACGATAAGTTCGGAGGTGCAACAACTAATTGGAGACAATTAACAAAAAGAGTTGAAAGAAAAGACGCGGGAAGAACACCTATGCTTCTACTCGGAATGCCAAACATCATAGTTAATAATTAAAAAAATTTTAATTTTTAATCCCGATGATATACTCTTCAATATTATAAATTTTACCTTTTGTTAATCTTGATAACCTTTTTCTGTATTTTTTTAACCCAGTCCAAACATCATTTTGAGTATAGTATTTATTTGCTCTAACTGTTTTAATTTTATTAGTATCTAAGAATTCACAAATCTTTTTGTTGGAATAACCAATGTTAGATAGATAATTCATTAATTCTAAACGTAATAACCTCTGATTATTTAATCTAAAAATACTTAATTTCTTGGTTTCAATTGTAAATTTGAATTTAAAATAAAACTGAATATTTAAACAGGTGTTTCTAAAACTATTCGACTGTAACTGACTTTGCTAAGTTTCGTGGCTTATCAATATCTGTTCCTTTATATAAGGCTGTATAATATGCAATAAGCTGTGATGGTATAGCATAAATTATTGGTGAAATAAAATTAGAAAATTTTGGTAGTTTAATCATAGAAATCTCACTTGAATTAAGACGACTAGCACCCTCATCATCGGTTATTAACAAAACTTTACCGTTCCTAGCTTGAACTTCTTGAACATTAGAAATTGTTTTTTCAAACAAATTATTAACAGGAGCAAAACAAATAACTGGCATTTTTTTATCTACTAAAGCAATTGGACCATGCTTTAATTCTCCACTTGGGTAGCCTTCAGCATGTATATAACTTATTTCCTTCAGTTTAAGTGCTGCTTCAAGTGCTAATGGGTATAAAATTCCCCTACCTAAAAAAAGTGCATTTTTAGCTTTCATAAGCTTTCTAGCAAACTCCTTATAAATTGATGTTTTTTTAATAATATTAGACATGATACCAGGTACAGAAACTAATTCGTCAATTAATTCTGAATTTTCTTTTTTTGAAATCAACCCTCTTTTATTAGAAAAATTAATGGCCAAGCACGCTAGTACAGCTAATTGCGCAGTAAATGCTTTTGTCGAGGCAACTCCTATTTCAGGGCCAGCTTTTATTGGTAAAACAAATTCAGATTCTCTTGCAATAGAACTTTCGACCACATTTACAACAGATATTGTTTTTTTAACTTTACCTTTAACTTTTCTTAAGGCCGCTAATGTATCTGCTGTTTCGCCTGATTGACTTACAAATATAGCATATTCATTTTTACTAAATGAAGTATCTCTGTATCTAAATTCAGATGCGACATCAATTTCAACAGGTACTTTAACGTATTTTTCAAACCAAAACTTTGCTACAGCACATGCAAAATATGCTGTTCCACAAGCAACAAAAATTAACCTGTCAACATTATCAAGTTCTTTTATTTCATTAAGCATTTCAATTTTATGTGTTTTAAAATTTATAAAGCTTGAAGTAGCATAACCAAATACCTCTGGTTGCTCATGGATTTCTTTCAACATAAAATGTTGATAGTTGCCTTTTGAAATAATATCACTATTTAGATCTACAGATTTCTTCTTTCTATCAACCCTCTCACCAAGTTTATCATATATATTTGTTTGTTTTTTACTTAATATTGCAACATCATCTTCATCAAGGAATATAACACTTTCGATAAGGTTTGATAGACTTACAGCATCTGATCCTACAAATACGTCCTTTTTCCCATAACCAATAACCAATGGTGCGCTACGCCTTGTAACGTATAGTTTTTCTTCATCATTTTTAAACATAAAACAAAGAGCAAAAGCACCTTCTAAGCGTCCTATAGTTTTAAAAAATGCATCTCTATTATTATACCCATTATTAATATAATGCGAACAAAGTTGAATAATTACTTCAGTATCAGTATCAGATTGGAACTTATAACCTTTATTAATTAACTCTTCTTTGATTTCTCTGAAATTCTCAATTATTCCATTATGGACACCGACGACAGATCCAACGTGATGAGGATGAGCATTATCTTCGCTTGGAATTCCATGCGTAGCCCAGCGAGTATGTCCTATTCCTATTGTACCTGGTAAGTCATTTTCGCTTATCAAATTTACTAAATTTTCAATTTTACCTTTAGCTCTTTGCCTTCTAATTTCATTATCAAAAATAGTTGCTATTCCAGCACTATCATATCCTCTATATTCTAATTTTTTGAGTACATCGATAATTGTAGAAGATACTTCTTTATTACTCAAAATGCCTATAATACCACACATTATCTATATTTTTCCCTGTTTATAGATTAGTATCAGAAAAAAAAATAAATAAAACTTTTAATTATACGTAAAAAAAAAGTATCTAATATAATATCAGATGAATATCATAATGTAATAATGACTAGTTTGCTAAAAAAAATTATTGAACAAGATCGTAAAGCTTTAGCTAAAGCAATAACATTAGTAGAATCTAGTTTACTTGAACACAAAATAGAATCCGATGAACTAATTCAGAGTTTAGTAAAAAAAGATAAAAATGAATCAATAAGAATTGCGTTATCAGGTACACCTGGTGCAGGAAAATCTACTTTTATTGAAGCTCTTGGATCAAAATTGATCGAAGATGGAAATAAAGTTGCTGTCTTAGCTATTGACCCATCTTCCAAAAAAACTGGAGGATCTATTCTTGGTGATAAAACCAGAATGGAAAATTTAAGTCGACAACAAAATGCATTTATTAGACCATCACCCAGTAGTTTAAATCTTGGAGGTGTAACAACTAAAACAAGAGATGTAATACAATTATGTGAAGCAGCAGGCTATAATATAATTATTGTTGAAACAGTTGGGGTTGGTCAGTCTGAAATGGCTGCTTGTGATATGACAGATGTTTTTTGCTTGTTAATAACTCCAAATTCTGGAGATGAATTACAAGGCTTAAAAAAAGGTATAACAGAGAGTGCTGATTTTATAATAGTAAACAAAGCAGATGGTAAATTAGAAAAATCTGCATGTCTAGCTGTTGCTGAGTACACTTCAGCCTTAAGACTGTTAGGAAAGAAAAACGACGTTCCTAAAAATTATCCTAAAGCCACTATGGTTTCTTCAATAACCGGAAAGGGTATCCAAGAAATCAATTCAGAAATATTTAAATTTATAGAATTACAAAAAAAACTTGGTTTTTTTGAGAAAAAAAGAAAACAACAAGAAATTCAATGGTTTAAAGAAAAAATAGATTTTGAAATTTTAGATTTCATTTCAAGAAGAAATAATTTTGCTCAAATAAAAAAAGAGCTCCAAAATAAAATAGAGTCTGCAGAGATTTCTGTTCCTGAAGCAATAAATAATTTCACAAAAATGTTAAAAAAATTACCAATTGGTGATTAATTGTCATAAATTTTAATTTTTTTATATAAATAGAAAATTATTTTTTTAGGTGTAGTCAGAAAAAAATCAGAGTACTTGACGCAATAATTTTAAAGATATAAATATCAGAAAACTTAATAGGTGCGATATGACAAGAAAATGTGAACTAACAGGTAAAATGGCTTTAACAGGAAACAATGTAAGTCATGCTAACAATAAAACAAAAAGAAGATTTCTTCCAAATCTCAATATGGTGTCTTTAGCATCTGAAAAACTTGAAAAGTCGTTTAAATTAAAAGTATCTGCATCTGCATTAAGAACTGTTGATAAAAAGGGTGGCTTGGATTTATATCTTTTAAATGCTGATGAATCTTTGCTATCTCGTAATGCTTTAAAAATAAAAAAAGACATTGAAAACCTTGAAGAGGTTAAAGGAAAATAGTCTTTATTATTCATATTATTTTTTTAATTTTCTAACACGATTTTGTAAAAATATTTTTTAGTATTAATTTCTTTCTTAAATATTTATAAAATGCAAGATATTAAAAAAATCAGAAACTTTTCAATAATAGCCCATATTGACCATGGGAAATCTACTCTAGCTGATAGACTAATTCAGCAGACAAATACTGTTGCTGAAAGAGATATGAAAGAGCAAATTCTCGACTCAATGGACATTGAACGAGAAAGAGGAATTACAATAAAAGCTAATACAGTTAGAATTAATTATAAATCAAAAAAAAATGAAGATTATATATTAAACTTAATAGATACCCCAGGACATGTTGATTTTTCTTATGAGGTTTCTAGATCAATGCATGCAGTTGAAGGTTCTCTTTTAGTAGTAGATGCCTCTCAAGGCGTAGAAGCACAAACCTTAGCAAATGTTTATACTGCAATTGATGCAGATCACGAAATTATTCCAATTCTAAATAAGATTGATTTGCCCGCAGCTGATGTTGATAGAGTTAAGCAACAAATTGAAGATGTCATCGGAATAGATTCATCAAATTCTATAAATATTTCTGCAAAAACTGGAGAAGGAATTTCGGATGTTTTTGAAGAAATCATTAATAAGTTACCACCTCCTAATGGATTTGATGACTTACCTTTGAAAGCTATATTAGTAGATAGTTGGTATGACGCTTACCTAGGAGTGGTCGTTCTTATAAGAATACACGATGGTATTATAAGAAAAGGTGATAAAATAAAACTTTTGCAAACTGGTGCGAACTATACTGTTGATAAGCTAGCGGTATTAAGACCGAAAATGGAAGACATACAACAATTAGGTCCTGGCGAAATTGGAGTTTTTACAGCATCTATCAAACAGGTAAGAGATACTCGAGTTGGTGACACAATTACTCATCAAAATAAAAGTTGCCAAGAACCCTTAGAAGGATATAAACCTGCTCAACCAGTTGTATTTTGTGGTCTTTTCCCTGTAGATAGTTCAGAATTTGAATCTTTAAGAGAAGCAATTGATAAATTAGCTCTTAATGATTCATCTTTTAGCTATGAGATGGAAAGTTCAGCAGCATTAGGATTTGGATTTAGATGTGGTTTTTTAGGATTACTCCACTTAGAAGTAATACGTGATAGAATAGAGAGAGAATATAATATAAACCTAATTACAACTGCACCGTCTGTTATTTATAATGTATTAAAAACAGATAATGAAAAATTAAAAATACATAACCCGTCAGATTTACCTGATGCAGTTAAAATAAAGCATATCGAAGAACCTAGAATTAAGGCTACTATTTTGGTGCCTGATAATTATTTAGGAGAAGTTTTAAAACTATGTCAGGAACGTAGGGGAATTCAAATAGACTTAACATATGTAGGTTCAAGAGCAATGGCAGTTTATGATTTACCTCTAAATGAAGTTGTTTTTGATTTCTATGACCGCTTAAAATCAGTAACTAAAGGCTATGCAAGTTTTGATTATGAAATTACAAAATATGTTGAGGATAATCTTGTAAAAATGCAAATTTTAGTCAACGATGAACCAGTAGATGCCCTGTCAATTATTGTCCATAGAGAAAGAGCAGAAATGCGGGGCAGAAGTATGTGTGAAAAATTGAAAGATTTAATCCCCCAACATTTATTTAAAATACCAATACAAGCTTCTTTAGGAGGCCGAATTATAGCGAGAGAAACTATATCAGCTTTAAGAAAAGACGTTACAGCAAAATGTTATGGTGGGGATATTACCAGAAAAAGAAAGCTACTAGAAAAACAAAAAGCTGGCAAAAAACGAATGCGCCAATTTGGAAAAGTAGAAATACCTCAAGAAGCATTTGTAAATGCTTTAAAAATAAACGACTAATTTTTATAAACTAGATACCTAATGGATGTGGATGTAAATGGTATGGTTTTATACTGCATAAGTAAATTTTACCAATTAAGTAAGTAGCACTTGTTGATTCTGTCATTTTTGAAAGCGATATAGCATTACCGCCAATTAGAAGTGCACGATTTTTTAGTTCCATTATTGTTTCAGCATAATTTTTTGATTGTACTATTTCTATGCGCATAACTAGGTCACAGTTTGTATTAATTTTTAATAGTTTATCTGGATGAACAGAGACTTTACTAAAACCTCTTAGAGGAATGGTATCATTTGGTAATGTCCCGCTTACTAAATTACTAGTGGGAATAGAATTACAAGACGCAAGTGTCAGTAAAATGGCTAATGCGATAAAAAATATTTTCATATTTAAACCTATTATGATTCTATTACAATATTCAACCAGATAATAATTTCATAGCTTCCCAGTAATTACATATTTAAAAATATTCAACAATTCTTGATTGCTTTTCACTATTGCTAGGGCAGAAGCATCTACTTCTTTTAGAGCATGTTGAAAATCATCCTGATGCATAATTATTAAAGATTTTCCAAGAGCAGAGGCGTATCCAGCATCAAATGCAGCATTCCACTGTCTGTATTTTTCTCCAAATTTTACGACTACTATATCGGACTGCTCTATTCCTTTTCTTGTTCTTATTGCATTAATTTTTGCACCTTTATTATCATGCCAAAATTTATTTTCTTCATGGCCTAAGATTTTTACTCCACAATCATCCGAAGCATCATGATCTGTTACTGGACCAAAAAATTTTATTGGTAAATTCTCTTTTTCAGTAGTTTCAATTATTTCTTCACGCCAATTTGAATGAATTTCTCCTGATAAATAAATTTTCCAATCCATTATAGACTCCTAAATTTTATATTGTTATTAGAAAAGAAACTTTGATATAAATGAGATATAAATTAAATCTTTATTTTAAAGGTAAGCAATGTTGAACCGTTGTCCAGGCAAAAATTGGCCAAATATATCTGCAATAGGAATTGGAGCAATGTCCTTTAGTGATTTCTATGGTCCTACAGATACTAAACAAGCATTTGAAATCCTGAGAACCTCAATGGATTACGGAATTAATCATATCGATACAGCTAATATGTATGGAATGGGGGTTTCTGAAAGTAGAATTGGCGAATTCTTATCATCTCTTGGAAATAAAGACCGCAATTTTTTTCATATTGCGACCAAAGGGGGTATTAAAACAAAACCTGGAGGCCCTCCAGTTTTTGATAATACTGAAAGTTATCTTACAACTGAACTAAATCAATCTTTAAAAAGGTTAGGAAGAGACAGTATTGACTTATATTATATTCATAGAAGAGACGGAATTACACCAATAGAAGAAGTTGTGGAAACTCTTTTAAAATTCAAAAAAGAAGGAAAAATTACTCAGTTTGGTTTTTCTGAAATTTCACCAGTTTCTCTAGAAAAAGCGAATAACATACACCATGTTGGTGCAATTCAATCTGAGTATTCTTTATCTACAAGATTTCCTGAACTTGGACTTTTACAGAAAACAAAACAACTAGAGACTGCTTTTGTTGCTTTTTCTCCTGTAGGTAGAGGTTTATTGACTGACAAACCTCCATCACCCGAACGTGTAAAGGAAAGTCCCTTTCTAAGCATTAATCCTAGATTTCAAGAACCAAATCTAAGCGAAAATATTAAAGCAGTAAAAGGATTTCAAAAACTAGCTAGTGATTACCAACTAAGCACCGCAGGCTTAGCAATTGCTTGGTTGCTAGCAAAAGACGAACACATAATACCAATCCCAGGAACTAGATCTACTACTCATCTAAAGGAAATGATAAAAGGTGCTGAAAAGAAATTATCTCAATCCGATTTGTTAGCGATCGAAAAGACTATTCCTGTTGGTTGGGCTCATGGTGATAGATATTCCGATATTCAATGGATTGGACCTGAAAAATATTGTTAGCTCTGAATAACAATATTATTTTTTCTATTACTTCCTTTAAACATCAAATAAACAATTAAAAGAATATTAAAAATATTCCAAATTATACCATTAAAAAAAGCCAAATCATAAGATCCTGTCAAATCAAAAATATAACCTGATACCCAACCTCCAAACGCCATTCCAAAAATGGTTGCCATAAGTACCAAACCAATTTTTGAGGCAATGTTTTTAGTAGGTAAAAACTCTCTTAAAATAACTGCATAGCTTGGTACAATTCCTCCCTGTGCCAGTCCAAAAATAAGACTTACTATATATAAAGACGTCAAAGCGTCGAAAGGCAAATAAAGGAATAGTGCTAGACATTGAAGACTTGAACCTACCAATAAAACTTTGAATCCACCAAAATAATCAACAGCCACTCCTGAAACTATTCTTGAAACAACTCCACCTGCAAGCATTAAAGAAAGCATATTTGTCCCAACAATAGGACTAAAACCAAGGTCAACGCATAAAGCAACAATATGTATTTGTGGCATTGACATAGCAACACAACAGGAAATGCTTGCTAATACTAAAATTGATAATAATAATCGGGGCGATATAAATTTATCAGAAAGTTTTTTGTTGGCCTCCCTAGTTTCTTTATCTAGATAGCTATTATCAATTTTTTTTCTTAAAAGAAATGCTAATGGTATTGTTAACACAACAGCAATTAAACCAAATAAAATGTACAAAAATCTCCAATCAAATGAATTTACAAAAACACTAGAAATTAGAGTTGGCCAAATGATACCAGAAAAATAATTTCCAGAAGCTGCTACTGCTACTGCTATTCCACGTCTTTTAGAAAACCAAAATGATACATCTGACATAAGTGGTCCAAAACCTGCTGCTGTACCAAATCCGATCATTATATGGCAGAAACTTAGTAACAAAAATGAGTGACTTATAGAAGAAACAAAAAAGCCAAAAACTACTGTAAAAGCAGAAAACAAGAGAGTGAAAACTATTCCAAACTTATCAACTAACTTACCTAAGATAAAATTTCCTAGTGCAAATCCTACCATAGTAAATGAAAATAAAACTGATACCTCTCCTCGATTAAAATTAAATTCTTTTTGTATGTCAGGTAGAACAATAACAATCGCCCACATTCCAATATTAAGAGATGCACCAATTAGAAATGTTATTATCAGTCTAAACCAAGAATATTGACTATCCTGTGAAAAATTTTTAAACAAATTACGATACCTTTATTTTAAATTTGTTTTTAAATGAAGGAAATATATCACTTTTTGAATTAGATGCATGGTATACTCCTCTAGCAATAGATCTTGAAACACAAAGAGATGCTGCCTGATTAATTGCCAAGATATCATTGAAATTTTCTTTTAATTGTTTCTCTCCCGTAGAAATAGCAAACATCAAATCACCGTCAAAAGTGGTATGTGACGGGAAAACTGCTCGTGTAATACCATCATGTGCAACTGTAGCCAACGCTTTACATTGTGCTTTGGATAAATAAGCATCAGTTGCAACTACACCAATAACTGTGTTTTTCTTAAAATCATCTGGTGAGGTTCTTGCTATTTCTTTAAAAGGCTCAAATTTATTAGAACATCCAAGTCCTCCAAATTCATTTTGATATTCAAAAGGAGCGGCCCAAAAATGAGGCGAATCATTTACAACAACACTTCCAAATGAATTAACAATAATCAATGCCCCAACCGTATAGGTATTATTTATCAAAAGAGAACAGGATCCTAAACCACCTTTGATATTTCCGGCTGTAGCTCCTTTTCCAGCTCCATATGACCCAATTTTGAAATTTGAGCTCATTTCAGAATAGGCTTTTTGAGCTAAATCAATGTAAGGATTTTTTTCCCAATCTTTATTACCACCATTCGTGAGATCAAATATTATTGCGCTAGGGACAATTGGGACTTTAGTGTCACTAACTGAATATCCTTTATTATCTCTTCGCAAAAGATTAACAGTTTCAGATGCAGCCTCTAGTCCAAATGCTGATCCTCCTGACAACACTAAAGCATCAATTTTTTCCACAAGTTTATCTGGTTCTAGTAAATCAGTCTCCCTTGTACCTGGAGCTCCACCCAATACCTTATAACTTGCAATAAATCGATCTTTACAAGTAAGAATTGTAGAACCTGTATTAATCAACTCATTTTCAGAATTACCAATATAAAGGCCTTTCACATCAGTTATTAAATTTTTTTTTCCCGGAGTTAAAACGCTCATTATATGCAACGCCCACCGTCAACTTGTAGTACGACTCCAGTAATCATAGATGCTTCCTCAGAACATAAAAAGCATGCTGCGTTGCCCATATCATCAGGTGTCGAGAATCTTCCTATTGGAATTGTTGATAAAAATTTTTCTCTTTTTTCAGGAGTATCTCCTCCCATAAAACTTTTTAATAGTGGTGTTTCTCCTGCTACTGGTGCTAAAGCATTTACTCTTATTCTTTTTGAAGCTAATTCAATAGCCATTGCTTTTGTTGCACTAATCATCCACCCTTTTGTTGCATTATACCAACTGAGATTTGGACGTGGTGAGATACCAGCAGTTGATGCAACATTAAGAATATTTCCGCCACCAATAGATGTCATTTTTGGAACAAGATATTTAGCACTAAAAAAAACAGATTTTGAATTTACTGCAAATATTTTATCAAATTCTGCCTCACTTATATCCTCCATCGAGTTGGGTAAATGCGTAATTCCAGCATTATTTACCATTATTTCAATTTTTCCAAATTTTTCTAAAGTTTTATCCACCATATTTTTAAAACTTAATGAATTAGATACATCTACTTCAACAGCAAAGCCACCAGAATCCATTGCTACTTTCTCAGCATTTTCCAAGTTTATATCAGCTACGACAACTTTGGCACCTTCCTGAATAAATTTTTTTACAATACCTGCACCAAAACCAGAGCCCCCTCCAGTTACTATCGCAATTTTATTTTTTAACCTCATAATTAAAATTCCTCTTGTTATTCGTGTAGTGCAGCAACTGTTTTTAAAGTGGAAAAACCATATAAAGCTTCAAATCCCTTTTCACGTCCATGGCCAGAATAACCCTTTCCTCCAAATGGTAATTCTACACCACCACCTGCGCCATAATTATTTATAAAGACTTGACCTGATTTTATTGCTTTAGCAACCCTCATTTGTCTTGCCCCGTCCAAGGTCCAGATTGAGGCAACTAACCCATATTTTGTACTATTTGCAATCTTTATAGCATCTTCTTCATCTTCAAAAGGAATAACAACCTGGACTGGACCAAAAATCTCTTCTTGAGCAAGTCTATGAGAATATTTTACATCTCCAAAAAGTTTAGGTAAAACATAATAACCTTTTTTGGGTAGGTTCGTTTCATATTTGCCTTCCGAAATGCATTCAAGGTCTTTTGATAGCTTAAGATAATTTGTTATAATTTCTCTCTGTCTACTAGAAATAACTGGGCCTAGGTCTTTATCCTCGATGGCCTGTGCAACTTTAAGTTTGCAGTATAATTTAGACATTTTGTCTATTAGTTCTGCATATATTTTCTTAGAAACCAAAATTCTTGAAGATGCTGAGCATGTTTGACCTGCATTTTGAATTCCTGCGTTAATTAAAAAAGGTAAAGCTTTTTCTAGGTTAGCATCTTCAAATACAATTTGAGGAGATTTACCTCCTAGCTCCAACGTAACTGGTATTAAGTTTTTGGCAGCTTCAGTTTGAACTTTTTTTCCTATTTCAACAGAACCTGTAAATGAGATATGATTAATATCAGGATGTTTGATTAAGCTTGATCCTGCTTTTTCACCTAATCCAGGAACAATATTTATTGAACCTTCTGGGAAACCAGCTTCATTGGCGAGCTGCCCAATAGCGAGAGCAGTTAAACACGCTTCTTCAGAAGGTTTTAAAACACACGCATTACCCATCGCTAAAGAAGCACCTAAAGTGCGTCCAATAATTTGCATAGGGTAATTCCAAGGAATTATATGTCCTGTAACTCCATGTGGTTCTCTCAATGTATATACAGTATAATCTTTTAAATAGGGAATGGTTTCTCCCATTATTTTATCACTAGCCCCTCCATAGAATTCAAAATAACGGGCTAATGCTAAGGCATCACTTTTTGCTTGCTTAAGTGGTTTACCAACATCAAATGATTCAATTATAGCTAGATTATCTATACGATTTCTAACTAATTCAGACAATTTCAAAAGAAGTCTGCCTCTTTCAGAGGCAGTTAGATCCCCCCAAGAATTATCCAAAGCCTTTGATGCTGAGTTTACAGCTTCATCAATATCAATTTCACAAGAATCTGAAATTTCAGCAATAACTTCACCATTTGAAGGATTTTCTATAGGAAGTCTTTTCTTAGAATGGCAATCTTTCCATTTGCCATTTATGAAAATTTTATCAGTTGGGTACCATAAATTGTCATTTAGCAATTTGACCTCCATTAAGTAGTCTTCTTGAGATTATTGGTATAGCTTCTACTAACGATTTAGTATAATCTTTTTTGGGTTTAGTTAATATTTGTTTGGCTTTTCCCTGTTCTACAATTTCACCACTTTTCATAACAATAACCCTATTGGCAATGTTTTGTACTACGGATAAATCATGACTCACAAATAAATAAGTTAAATTATATCTATAAGCTAATTCTACAAGAAGATCCAAAATTTGGGCTTTAATTGAGACATCTAATGAAGAAACAGCTTCATCTAGAATTAAAAGCTTTGGTTTGATAATAAGAGCCCTTGCAATAGCTATTCTTTGTCTTTGTCCTCCAGAAAATTCATGAATAAACTTATAAGAGTCATTTGGACTTAAACCTACTTCCTCTAAAGCATAGTTTACTTTTTCATCAATTTCTTTTTTTGTTTGAATTGTATTCAGAAGAAAAAATGGCTCTGCAATTAATCTTTTTATTCGATGCCTTGGATTAAAAGAACCATAAGGATCTTGAAAAACTACTTGCATCATAGAACGAATACTTAAATCGTCAAATTTATTTGCTTTTATTATTTTATTTTTTATTAAAATTTCGCCTTTTTCAAGATTTTGCAAACCTAATATTGTCTTTACTAATGTTGATTTTCCTGAACCAGATTCTCCAACAACTCCAAAGATTTCACCCTCGTAAATTTCAAAACTAATATCATTAAGAATGTTAGATTTGTTTTGCTTTGTAGAAAAAAGACTTTGACTGTTATAGTAACTTGTACTGACCGATTTTACCGAGAGTAAAATGTTTTTTGACGAAGTATTTTTTTTGGGAGGAGAATAATTTACTGAATTTAACAATTTTTTAGTATAAGGATGTTTTTTTGTTTTGAAAATTTCTTCTAAATTTCCTATTTCGAGAATTTCTCCAGATTTCATAATTGCTACCCTATGTGCACATTGAGCCAGAACAGCTAAATCATGCGTTATGAGTAATAGAGAGATACCATCTTGATTAACAAGGTTTTTTAATAAATCTAATATACCTTTTTGCGTAGTAACATCTAAAGAAGTAGTAGGTTCATCTGCAATTATGATCCTTGGCTTTAAAACAAGACTTTTGGCTATCAAAACTCTTTGCTGCTGACCTCCAGATAATTCATGAGGATAAACATTATCATTTAATAAATTTGTTGGTAATTCTACTTTTTCTAGATAATAATTGGCAATTTCTAATGCTTCTTTCTTTGAATGATTACTATGTATTAATAATGGTTCTGCAACTTGCTCATTAATGGATTTTAAGGGGTTCAATGCCGTCATTGGTTCTTGAAAAATCATAGAGATATCTTTACCTCTAATTTTACACATATCTTTATCAGTGAAATCACTGATACATTTATTATCAAAATATATAAAACCAGTTTTTCTAGAAAAGTTTGGAAGTAAATTTAAAATTGACAGTGCAGTGAGACTTTTACCTGAACCAGACTCCCCTGCTATCCCTAATACTTCACCTTTATCTAAATCAAATGAAATATCATTTAGTATTTTTTTTTCTCTAATATGTAAATTGAAATTTTTTATAGAAAAAAAACTCATTTAATTTTGTCCTTCAGCCTGGGATCAACCAAATCTCTTGTTCCATCTCCTAGTAAATTTAATCCCAAAACTGCTAATATAATTGTAATGCCTGGAAATAAAGCTAAGTTGGGTGCAAATGATATCATAGTCTGACTGTCCGCTAACATTCTTCCCCATGAAGGTGTAGGAGGTTGTACACCTAAACCAACATATGATAGGCCTGCTTCTGCAAGAATACCTAAACTAAATTGTATGCTTCCTTGCACAATAAGCAAATTTAATATGTTAGGTAAAATATGTTCTAAAGAAATTCTAAAAGATCCCTTCCCAGCAATTCTTGCTGAAGAAATAAAATCTAATGTCCAGATTGATATTGCTGCACCCCTAGTAACTCTTGCAAAAACAGGAATATTAAAAATACCTATTGCTAAAATTGCATTAAAAGCAGAAGGGCCAAATACTGCAGTAATTAAAATAGCAATAACTAATGATGGAAAAGCAAAGATAAGATCATTTGCTCTCATGATGATGTCGTCTAATAATGAACCACGCCATGAAGCCGAAATTAAACCTAAAGGAACACCAAAAAATAATCCTAGGCCAACAGCAATTAAAGCAACAGATAAAGAAGTCTGTCCTCCAATCATTATCATTGAAAAGATATCTCTTCCAAAATGATCAGTACCCAAAAGATTTTCAAAACTAGGTTCCATTAGCCTATTAGCTATATTTAAAGTCTCAACGTCATAAGGTACCCAGAAAAAAGAAATAATCGTTATTACTAAAAAAAATAAAGATAATAAAAAACCTAAAATGAAAGAAATTGGAAATTTCATTTTTTTACCCGTAATCTAGGATCGACATACAAGTAAGCCATATCAACCAAAAAATTAACAATGATAACTGAAAAAACCAAAAGCATAACTACACTTTCGACTACAATTAAATCCCTCTGAACAATTCCTTGAAAAATTAATCTACCAATGCCAGGCAGAAAAAAAACATTTTCTATAATAATTGCTCCAGCAATTAGAAAAGAGAATTGTAATCCAATTATGGTTAAAACTGGTATTAAAGCATTTCTAAAGGCATGTTTTTTTACAGCTTGAAAAAAAGTCAAACCACTAGCTCTTGCGGTTCTAAAATAATCCTGACTTAAAGTCTCAATTAAAGCAGATCTCATTATTCTAGCTAGAATAGAGGCTTGAGGTAAGGCAAGAGCAAAAGCTGGTAGTGTCAATGCTTTTAAATTAATAAAAAAACCTTTATCCCAACCCGGAACTCCTCCCGCAGAAAACCATTTAAGATAAATTGAAAAAATAAGAACTAAAACCATTGCAAACCAAAAATTTGGAATAGCAATGCCTAGTTGGGTAAATCCCATGAATGACCAGTCCTTGAAATTACCATGATTAGAAGCGGAAAAAATGCCAATTGGAATAGCTATTAAGGTCGATAAGAAAATCGCATATAAGGCTAGAGGAATTGAAACACCAATTCTAGCCATTACTAATTCTGATACAGGAACCCTGTAAGTATATGAAACCCCAAAATCTCCAATAAGCATACCGGTAATCCAATTAAAATATCTTTCAAATCTTGAAATATCTAACCCTAGTTCTTTTCTTAAAGCATCAACTGTCTCAGGTTCTGCATTTATACCAAGCATGAAAGATGCAGGGTCACCAGGTATAATTTCAATCATAAAAAAAATAATTAAAGATGCAAAAAACAAACTTAATATTAAAATTTTTAATCTTGAAAAAAAGTATGAAGACATTTTGATTATATATTTAGTTTTTGATAAACAAAAACTTGAGCCAACTAAAAATAATTAGCTCAAGTTTCTTTAAATTAATAGTTTATTAGAATTAATTGCTCCAACTTACTCCTGTTAAATCATTGGCTTGGGTTGGAGAATTTTTCCATAAGCCAACTAATTTAGAGTTTGCTACACCTGTTTTGGCAAGTTGAAATAAATATCCATTTACGTAATCATCAGCAATTAATTTCTGAGCATTTTTGAGTATTTTACTTCTTTCCTGATCATTTGTTTCTAAATTTAAGGCGTCCATAAGATTTCTAAATTCTTGACTATCATACTGAAAGTAATAACTTGGATTTCCATAAATACCAATATCCATCGGCTCAGTATGGCTTACAATGGTCAAATCATAATCTTTGCCTTTAAAAACCTGCTCTAACCATTGAGCCCATTCTAAATTTTCAATTTTGGTTTCAATACCAACTTCTCTTAATTGGGAAGCAATAATCTCACCACCTCTTCTAGCATAAGAAGGTGGTGGAAGTTTTAAGGAAAGAGTAAGACTATCACTTACTCCTGCCTCTGAAAGAAGAGATTTTGATTTTTCTGGATCATAATTTGACTGAGAAGTTAAATCTATATAATCAGGATGATGAGGAGCAAAGTGAGTTCCAATAGGTGTTCCAAAACCGAACATAGCTCCATCTACTATCGCTTGTCTATTAATAGCATGAGCAATGGCCTTTCTCACTCTCACGTCTTTAAGCTTTTCTGATTTATTATTTGTTGAGAGAATTGTTTCTCCCTCTGTAGAACCAACAATAACATTAAAATTAGGATCTGCTTCAAATTGTGCCAAAGTTTCAGGAGCAGGATATACTGGGAATGCATCTACATCACCTGCCATTAATGCTGCAAAGGCAGCAGTTGGGTCAGAAATAAATTTAAATGAGGCTTTTTCCAAAGAAATAGCTTCACCCCAATAGTCATTATTTTTTACTAATTCAACTCTATCTCCTTTAACCCATTTTGAAAATTTGAAGGGTCCAGTACCGTTTGGTTCTGAGGCAGCACTATTAGCTGTATCTGGATCTAAAATTATGGCATCACCCCAAGCCAAGTTTCTAATAAATCCTCCATTAGGATTTGAAAGAGTAATTTTAAGAACACTAGAATTAACAACATCGACTGAACTTATGCCTTTAAAAAGACCTTTTTGAGCATTGGTTGAATTTTCATCACGTGCTCTATCTATTGAAAATTTAACGTCAGATGCGTCAAAGTCACTACCATTATGAAATTTTACATTTTCTTGAAGCTGAAATGTATATACTAACCCATCATCTGATATGGTCCATGACTTAGCCAAACCTGGTGAAACAGACCCATCCGCCTGAAATCTAGTTAAACCTTCATATACATTAGAGTAAACAACCTCATCTATTGCAGCAGCTGCTCCACCCGTTGGATCCAAGTTAGGTGGCTCCAATTGCATACCAATAACAACAGAATTTTTCTCAGCATAAAGTGGGCTTATCCACATTAACGTAAGTATTATTGCAAATAACGGTTTCAATATTTTCATAAAATCCTCCCTTTTTATTTTTAGTTAATAACATCTTCATTTAATAATTTACTTATAGTCATAGCCATTATTTTTGCAGAATCTAGCATATCAGAAATTAAGATAAATTCATCAGGCTGATGCGCTAGCTCCAGTATTCCAGGACCATAAGCTATACAGTTCTTTAACTTGCCAATTCGGTCAATATGTTTTTGATCATATGAACCTGGAGAAACAACATATTCTGGTTTTACCCCTAATATTTCAGTGATAGAATCCTCAATTGTTTGTACTATGTTAGACTTAGGATCAGTATAAGATGGTTTAACCTCAAAAAGGTCTTTAACTGAGTACTCTAAACTCGGTCTATTTTTTTTGACTTTTTCAAGGATTTCATAAATCTCCGACTTTACCTCATTTATTGTTTCTTCAACTAGATATCTTCTATCAAGTATCATTCGGCAACTATCTGCGACTAGAGGCGCTGGTAAACCATTGTAAGTCTCATTCACTTCTTCTAACCCTCCATGAATAGAATTAATATTAAGAGTAGATTTTTTCGCTTTTTCTGGAACTACCGGCATCTTTGTTTTTTTTGTATTGAGTTTTGGCAGTAAATTATTTTCAATTTCCTCTAATACAGCACCCATATGCCTAATAGCACAATCCCCTAAAAAAGGCATTGATCCATGTGCGACTCTTCCTTTAGTTTCAATTTCAGACCACCAAACACCTCTGTGTCCTAGACAAATTCTATCTTTATTTAATGGTTCAGGTATAATAACACTTTGTACTTTTCTGGGATTGAAATAACCCTTTTCAGCTAGCCAAGCTACTCCTCCATAACCACCAGTTTCTTCATCAGCAGTTGCCGATATTTCTATTGCACCATAATATTTCGGAAATATTGAAATAAATACTTCTGCTGCAATAATACTTGCAGCTAATCCACCCTTCATGTCACATGAACCTCGACCAAAAATCTTATCTCCTTCAATCGATCCCCCAAAAGGATCTTTAGTCCACCCGTGGCCTGCATCAACAACGTCTATGTGGGAATTAAAATGAATGCATGGACCAGAATAAGTACCTTCATGACGAGCCACTAAATTAAATCTAGGATATTTATCTGTATCTGCTAAAGCTCCCTTTGCTCTGATTATATCTACATTAAATCCTGATTTTTTTAGTCTTTTATACAAAAACTCACATATTTCTCTATAATTTGTGCCAGGAGGATTTATTGTTGGAATTTTTATTAGATCAGATGTTAACTGAACGATATCAGATCTTCTATTTTGTACTTCTAGTAATAATTTTGGAATAGTCACCAAATAATCTCCTTAACCAGGATATTTTAAATTATGATAACAAAGTTTAAAAAGTAGCAATGTTTTTTTTAATTTTAAAAAATAGTTTATATCTTTAAATTTTAGAAAAAATGTTTAATGTGATAATCATGTTTAGATTTTTATTAATATCAATCTCAGCCTTTGTTTTTTTAATTCTCCATAGTACTTCTAATGCACATGAAATTGAATTGGGAAACCTTACTATTAAGCACCCTATGATTCCAATTTTTGGTTCAAAAATGAAAACAGCCGCGGGTTATTTTACTATTGTTAACAAGACGAATGAAGCTGATGAACTTATTATGGTTAAAACAAATTTTGCTAATGCAATGATACACAAGAGCAAAATTGATAATAATGGGTTAGCTACAATGGAACATGTTGAAAAGGTATTAATCCCCTCCAATAGTTCAGTAGCATTTGAACAAGAAAGTTTGCATATTATGTTCACAGCTTTGAAAGAACCCTTGGAAGAATATATGGATCAAAAAGTAACCTTGGTTTTTAAAAAATTAGGGAGTAAGGAGATTGAATTTCAAGTAGAAAAAGTTTCAAGTAAGACTATGAATAGTCATAAAGATCACTAACTATTCAGAATTTTTTTCTGAAATAATCTCTAATAGAAGCAAAAAATACAAACCAATAAAATCGTAAACGATTATAAATACCAGTTTTAAGCTCTAGTTCGTTGTATTTATCTAAACCACATTGTGTTTTTATATACTTTTTCAATGGCTTCACTATAATTATATACAAGGTGTTTAGATTAGAAGTAATTACTTAATAAATATTTTTAAGTGTTGCATATTGATAAAATCATATAATATAGAAAATCTAGGCACCGGTAGCTCAGCTGGATAGAGTACCTGACTACGAATCAGGGGGTCGGGGGTTCGAATCCTCCCCGGTGCGCCAAATCTGAAAACGATAATCCAAAAAAAAATTATGAAATTTTGTACTGTTTGGGAATAAATATCTCTAAAGAGTGTTACTTTGACCTATGTCACTTACTTCATAACATTAGCAATAGTATCACCAATCACTGCAGGGTTTGGAGCAACTGTGACACCTGCTGCCGATAAAATCTCTACTTTTTCACTAGCACTCTCACCGAAGGCTGAAATAATTGCACCTGCATGCCCCATAGTTCTGCCTTTTGGTGCAGTTAATCCAGCTACATAAGCAACAACAGGTTTCTTAACATTTTCTTTTATATATGCTGCAGCCTCCGCTTCTTGTGGACCACCTATCTCACCAATCATACAAATAATATGAGTATCATCATCGTCATCAAAGCGTTGCAAGATATCTTTAAAGGACGAACCGTTTATAGGATCACCACCAATACCCACAGAAGTAGAAACTCCAATACCATGTGCTTTCAACTGTTCAGCTGCTTCGTACCCTAGAGTGCCCGAACGACTAACAATGCCAACAGTTCCTTGTAGGTAAATATGACCAGGCATTATACCAAGTAAGGCCTCTCCTGGACTAATTGTACCTGCACAATTTGGACCAGTCA
Organism: uncultured Alphaproteobacteria bacterium; assembly: GCA_902625475.1. Classification (GTDB taxonomy): domain Bacteria; phylum Pseudomonadota; class Alphaproteobacteria; order Rhodobacterales; family Rhodobacteraceae; genus CACIIZ01. The sequence continues at coordinate 6,209 of CACOBR010000002.1, read as the reverse complement.
AAACCATGCGTTTTTCTATTGGATACCTATACATATAGCGTTTCACTCGTATCATATCTTGCGCAGGAATACCGTCAGTTATACATACACTATACCTTATTCCGGCATCTGCAGCTTCCATTATGCTATCAGCAGCAAAGGGTGGAGGAACAAATACTAGGCTTGCTTCGGCACTTGTATTTTCAACGGCCTCAGCAACGGTATCGAAAACTGGTAGACCTTCAACCTCCATACCACCTTTTCCAGGAACAACTCCACCAACAACATTAGTACCATATTTCAACATATCTGCAGTATGAAAACGAGCCATTTTACCAGTTATACCTTGAACAATTACCGGTGTATTTCTATCAATTAATATACTCATTACATTGCACCCTAGTTTGGTTCTTTAACAGAATAACTCTTCCAAGCTTGTACTGAACGTTCTGCCGCATCCATTAATGTTGACGCTCTGATAATTTGGAGACCTGACTCAGCAAGGATTTTTTGTCCTTCTTCTACATTAGTACCTGCCAAACGGACAATAACTGGCACATTCACCTGGACCTCTCGCAAAGCCTGAACCACACCCTCAGCAACCCAGTCACATCTGTTAATACCAGCAAAAATATTAACCAATACCGCTTGAACATTGTTATCAGACATTACCAAACGGAAAGCTTTTGCGACACGCTCAGGGGTAGCACCACCTCCAATATCAAGGAAATTAGCTGGCTCACCACCAGCCAATTTAATTGTATCCATTGTTGCCATAGCTAGACCTGCTCCATTGACGATGCACCCAATGTTACCTTCTAATCCGACATAACTCAGGCCCCTGTCAGCAGCACGACTTTCCCTTGGATCTTCTTGGCTTTTATCACGTAATTCTGAGATATAGGGATGTCTAAAAAGTGCATTATCATCAAAAGTCATTTTTGCATCTAATGCAAGAATACGGTTGTCTTCAGTAACTACTAAAGGGTTTATTTCAACCATTGTTGCATCATACTCTCGGAATGCACGGTAGCAACCCTGCAAAGTCCTAACCATACTTTGAGTTAAAGCTGGATCAATACCCAGTTTAAAAGCAATTTGCCGACATTGAAAATCTTGTAATCCAACTGCTGGTTCAACTGTGGATCTCACAATGCTTTCAGGTTTATTAGCAGAAATATCTTCAATCTCCATGCCTCCTTCAGCAGAGGAGACAATCATCACTCTTTGCGAGGATCTATCTAAAACAAATCCTAAGTAAATTTCCCTATTTATTGGCACACCGCCTTCTACATAAACTCGATAAATGCCTTTACCGTTAGAGTCGGTTTGATGTGTAACTAATTTACTTCCAAAAAGATTTTCACATGTTTCGACGATCTCCGTATCACTATTACAAACCTTAACACCTCCAGCTTTTCCTCGACCACCTGCATGTACCTGTGCTTTGACGACCCAAGTATCACCTCCAAGCTCTCGAGCTCGATATGCGGCTTGTTCTGGACTGTATGCAAGAGCTCCTGGCGGCACACCTACACCAAACTTTGCTAAAATCTCTTTTGCCTGATATTCATGGATGTCCATCTTTATATCTCCAACTAAAACTTTTCAATTATTACTTCGGCGTGTTTTTAATCGAATAAGCACCAGCATTTGAAAGTAAAGCCAATGTTACTCCTTTGATGTTTCATAGATCTGGGCTGACTATAATTTTGTAGTGAATGTCTACTTGAGGATATATAATTTTATTGGACATATCTACTCCTTGCGGCTGTATTAAGATTTATCTAAATTATTCAAGAAAATCAAACCATAACTAGCTTTTGGTTAACTTAAAGTAAAGTAATTTACTAAAGCATGATTTTTATAATACAAATTTATTCAAAAATAACCACCTAAACAGTTAGAATTATAAAGATAGGAGATCTAAAACCAGGATTCCAACTTTATAGGAAGAAATATAATGATATACATTAAAAAAAATTAGTTTTTATATTGACAGTAATCTTTTTTGCCGCCAATGACCTCAATTAGATAAATTAATATGTAGGAGGAATAAAAAATGTCTTTTTTCCCAATTGAACAGGCACCGGCCCGACTTAATAGATCTGAACTGGCAGTCCCAGGCTCTCAGTTAAATATGTTCCAAAAGGCAGCAGACTCAGATGTTGATATTATTTTTTTAGATTTAGAGGATGCAGTTGCCCCAGACGAAAAAGAGACGGCTCGTAAAAACATTATCAAAGCTCTCAATGAAATAGACTGGGGGGGGGAAAACCATGTCTATTAGAATTAATGGATTGGATACGCACTACATGTACAGAGATGTAGTTGATATTGTAGAACAAGCTGGGGAAAGATTAGATTTAATAATGATCCCCAAGGTAGGTACAGCTGCTGATGTGTACGCCGTTGATATGTTGGTAACACAGGTTGAAGACGCAATGGGTTATAAAAAACGTATTGGTTTTGAACATATAATAGAAACAGCATTGGGCATGCAAAACGTTTCTGAGATAGCCGCCGCTTCAAAGCGCAATGAAAGCCTTCATTTTGGCGTAGCAGATTATGCTGCATCTACCCGAGCCCGTACCACTAGCATAGGCGGTGTCCATCCAGATTATTCAGTTTTAACAGATAAATTAGAAGGTGAAGAACGTCAAATCCACTGGGGTGACATGTGGCATTACGCAATTGCGCGCATGGTTGTAGCAGCACGTGCAAATGGCTTAAGACCAATAGACGGACCTTTCGGTGACTTCAAAGATCCTGATGGGTTTAAAGCTGCTGCAAAAAGGGCAGCTGTTTTGGGATGTGAAGGGAAATGGGCAATTCACCCAAGTCAAATTACATTAGCTAATGAGGTTATGAGTCCGTCCGAATCTGAAATCTTAAAGGCAAATCGAATTTTAGAAGCTATGGCTGATGCTGAAGCAAGTGGCAAAGGAGCGGTATCTTTAGATGGGCGTCTTATAGATTATGCATCTATTAAGCAGGCTGAAGTATTAGTTGAGAAAGCAAAACAAATAGCTGGACAGTAATTATACTCACTATTACTTCTTAAGGTGTGCTATATTACATCAAAGTTTGAAAATAAAAACAATTTGCTTTTGAATATGACTTTTGAGCAGTGTCATATGTTTCCATTAGAGTTTGCATTTGTCTAGGTGTTAAAACTCCAAATTCTGTGGTTTTAGGAAAAGTAGAAGCACTAGGATCAACTCCTGCCCAACATGTCTGAAGTTCTCCAATAGCAGTTTTGGTTTTTTTACCAAATACTCCATCTGGAGAACCTGCATTAAATCCAAAAAAGTTTAACGATTTTTGTATTTTTACACGCTGCTGTTTACTAGAAAGAGTTTTAGTAACGTCCGATGTAAAGGAAACTTGATGTCCGTTCCAAGCAAATATGGGCGCTGTGTCACAATATCCCCATCTTCCTTCAAATTTTCCTTCTGAAACCATCTTAAACCAAGCTTTTCCATAAAAGCGGCTTCCATCAACAAGGCTATTACATTCCTGACCACTTTTATCTTGAACCCAATAACCTTCAAAAGAAGCTCCCCCATCTTTGTAGGAACCGATAAATCTGTTTCTTTTATCATTTGCATAGTGACCTATTTGGCTATTAACCTCTTTTGCTAAAGAAGCTATCTGAATAGGAGTTGTACTCTTGCAATCTCCATAAAACCATTTTTTACCTTTCCAGACAGTGTAGAGTTGATCTTTTTTATCATAATAAAAATCCCAAATGTCATTAGTTGTAGCTTTATTTCCATCCAATATATCATCTTGAACTGTTGCTATCCCATCTTTGTTTGACTTTATTTGAGCTATTGAGCTTCTTTCTTTGATTGAGTTTTTATTCACCCACCGAGATTTTAGTTCATTCTTTTCAAGATCAAGTTCCCAATTAATCCATTTGATATATTCACTAGGTCCACATTCCCAAGTTAAGATAGAAGCAGTCTGAAGTACATTATAGTTGGTCGTATTTTTGCAATCCCCATAATTGTATTGCTCACCCATGAAAATAGTATATAGTTGATCTGACTTATAATTAAATTCCCAACTCTCGGAATTCCACTTTTTTTGTTCCTCCGAATAATCTTGAACAAAAATACTACGATCACCCTTGGAAATAATCCTGGCAACTTGAGTATCTTGATTATTAGAGTTCTTGTTTAACCATTTTGACCTTAATTCATTCTTTTCTAGATCAAGTTCCCAATTTATCCATTTAATATTATCAGTCATCCCACATTCCCAACTTAAAAGTTTTGGAGTGCTTTGAGTTTTTGCTTCTTTAATGCTATAAAATGTTGCTGGAGACTTACTCTTGCTTCCATCAGGATTAGTCCATTCTGTCATGTACCTCGCATCAGCATTTAGAAACTGTGTAGAGATATTTACAATAAATATAATACTAAGAAATAATTTCAAAAAAGACATTTTATGGTTTCCAATTACTATTTTATTCTAAATTAAAAATCCTCCAAAGAACATTTTTTGTATTTACTTTCTTTACAGGTATCTGAAAGCATGTTTGCAAGTTGTATTTCTTGAAAAGTTAAGGCGTCATTTAATTCATTTAAAATTTCAGCTGCTTTTTTATATCCTTTATTAGAGGAAATTTTTAACCACATATATGCATATACATTGTCTTTTTTTACACCCGATCCTTCACGATATTGATTTGCTAACCTAAACTGAGCTGTAGAATTTCCTTTTTTGGCCGCTAGTTCATACCATTTAACAGCCTCCTTATTATCTTCAATTACTCCATTTCCATTGTCATACATATATCCTAAATTATATTGACCCCAAGAATAATTATTTTCGGCTGATAGACGGTACCATTTTACAGCTTCTTGATAATTTTTTTCAACACCCTCACCACGAAAATACCTAATACCAAGAGCATTTTGAGATCGGGAATTTCCTTTGTCAGCTGCTAATTTATATAATCGAACAGCTTCTTGATAATTTACATTTACACCTTTCCCGTCATTATACATTCCTGCCAAATTATGCTGTCCCCAGGTATGACCTTGATTTGCTGCTAATTTATACCACCGAACGGCCTCTTCATAATTTTTCTCTGTACCTTTACCTTGATAGTATTTATTACCAACTGAATTCTGGGCTTTAGCATTTCCTTGTTCTGCAGAAAGTAAATACCACTTTAAAGCCTTTTTATCATCCTTAGGCACTCCTTTACCTGTAGCAAACATATAGCCTAGATTTCTTTGTGCATTATCATTTCCTTGTTCGGCACTCAGCATATAGTATTCGACTGCCTTTTTATGGTTTTTTTCAATCCCTTTACCCCAATAATATTTATTCCCAACTGTATTCTGGGCTTTAGCGTGTCCTTGATTAGCAGCCAGTAAATACCATTTAAATGCCTCTTCTTGATCTTTAGAAACACCTTTGCCTTTATCATACATAAAACCTAAATTTCTTTGAGCTTGGTCATACCCTTGTTCTGCACTAAGACGATAAAAATCGAAGGCTTTAGAAAGACTTTTTTCAACTCCACTACCATTATAATAACTATTACCAAGGGCATTTTGTGCTTTTGCAAAACCTTGGTCTGCGGATAGTTTAAACCATTTTACAGCTTCAAAATCGTCTTCTGATACCCCTAGTCCCTTATCATACATAAGACCAAGTCTATATTGAGATTCAGCTATCCCCTGATGTGCTGCCGATTTATATAATTTTAAGGCCTCACTAAAGTTTTGAACAACTCCTTTGCCATCATGATACATTTTTGCAAGTTCATTCTTTGAATAATAATGTCCTTCTTCTGCAGCCTGCTTATACCATTTGGCAGATTCTTCAAAATTCTTAGATACCCCATTCCCCGCAAAATACATCCTTCCTAAATTATATTTTGCATAAGTATTATCCTGATAAGCACTGTATTTATAGAGTTTTACTGCTTCAACATAACTTTGTATAACAGCTTCTCCATACTCATACATCAAACCCAAATTATTCTGGGCATTAGAATTCCCTTGTTCTGATGCAAGCCGATACCACTTTACGGCCTCTTCATTATTTTCATTAATACCAAGACCATTATCATACATTAGTCCTAGATGATATTGGCCTTGAGGATTCTGCTGCTCAGCACTTAAGCGGTACCAACGGATAGCTTCTTGATAATTTTGAGGTACACCTTCTCCATGATGATACATTGTTCCTAAGGAATATTGAGCGTC
>CACOBR010000001.1 GCA_902625475.1 uncultured Alphaproteobacteria bacterium | reverse complement strand
TGAAATAAATTTCCTATTACTCCTGAATCTTTTCTTATTATAGTGGTTCCTTTTAAGGCCTTATTAAAAGTTAATTCTATAATAATTCCCCTAAACACTTTATCATAATATGTTCCATTTTTACTTTTTCTAGCCCTTTCAAGCACAGTCTCAAATAGATCAATGTATACACTTTTATACTCACCTCTAATATTATCTTCATTGATTGACTTGTCATATATTGGGAAAAAACCCATAAAATCATATTGCTTAACATATTTGTTCTTGGGATTAACAGTATAAGTAAACTTTCCTAAAAAATTTAAGATGTTTGGGAAGATTTTTGTTTTGATTGAATCTTTGTAGACAAAAATCGGACCCATTACTATTAACCAAAAAGCAAGTAATAAGGCAAAAGGTCCAAAAAAAACAATTAAAAAATAGGGCCAATCCCATAATATATCATACAAAATATCATATAAAAAACCACTAATACTCCAAATACCCCATGGAACAAAATGAGCTATGGGCAAACCGATAAAAAAATTGAACCTCGCTTTTTTTAGAGCAGCAATTCTATTTAGCTCAAATTTTTTTACTTTATTTTTTAAATATTTGTCATAATGATCTGCAAAACCTTTTTCATAGAGTTCAGTTTCGGGAAATCTCACTCTAGAAACTCTTTCTCTAGTAAGAAAAGGATTTAAAAGTCTAATAAAAAGTAAGACAAAAATTACTCCTGGAAATAAATCTTTGTAAGGATAAAAAATATCTACAATATCTTCCCACATTGAAATACCTATTATCAGTAGAAAGGCGAAAAAAAATGTAGTAACTATATAACCTTTGATAAAATCATAAATCCATTTTAATAGCCTAATCACTATTTAAAATCCTAAATAACTACATCAACACAACATAACTATAATTACAAAATATAACTCAACTTTTTTCAAGGGTTAATCAGCCTGTATTAGCAATTCAAAATAAGTTTATTGATTTTAGGGTACACTCAAGGATATGTCTTAGGGGTGTTAAGTTAATTTAAGTAATAAAGAAAAAGCAAAAGGTGCTAAATACTTGTCTCAATTATAAGGATGTTAGTAGTGCTGGTAGTAAGAGTAGTAATCAGTTATTTTAAGAAAAAACGAAATGGTAACGCCATAAAGCTTGCTAAATCTTCTGGTGAAAAGTGGTAGAACCCTCTATCAAGCGTATCAAATACATAAAATGGTGAAATTTCACCTTAAATTCACCCCAGCCATAATCCGTATGACTTATTTTGTATTTAAAATCGTTGGCATCAAATCAAGTAAGTGCTTTGAATATGGATGCTTTGGGCTCTCGAACAATTTATCACTATGTTCTAAGCTGCCATATTTCTTTTCTTCTGAGAAAAGATAGGGAGGAAGAAGCAAACAACTTAATATACAAAAGATTCTGATCATGAATAAATAATGACTGAAAAGTTTGTTCATGAAAAGTAGAACATCAAAGAGACTACTTATTAAAATTTATTTGCAGATAATTCTATAATTATTTAATTCTATAATTATTCTTTATTTGTCTTTATCATTATTTTGAAAACTGCAAACTAAGTTTTCAAACCATTTTTCTAAATTACCATTAGCTATCTCTCTCTCATAGAAAGATTTGCGACTTGAAGGAATTTCTTTATATTTTTTTTGAATTTTTTGCATTGTATCATAAGGATTAGCTAATATTATTTTTAACATTTCTTGTTTACTATAACCTTCATAAAAATATTTATGTGTGGCACCGTATTCTTCGTTACTAAATAACTTTAAGTTTATTAATCGATTTTCATGTAAGAAAGCTATTTTTTCTAAAATAATATCTGTATCATTACCATAAACCCTATTGAAGGCTTCTTCTCCAGAGTATTCTACTTTATTTAAAATTTTTGAAATAGATGATAATACATCTTTTATTAATGGAATATCATTTGGTTTTTTTGAAATTCCAAATAATTTATAAATACCTACTACAACTAAAATTATTATAAAAAAATAGCCGAACATAAAAAAAAATACAGTAAATAAAACTATAGCGGTCATCATCACTGTAGTTATACCCATGATAAAAGTAAGAACTATAATAAAGGAAAAAGAAGAAATATGCCAATGAGCCAGTTATTACTAGAAAATCTTTCTAACCAAAAAACAAAATAGGATCGTATACCTTCGTAAAGCTCAAGTGGAAAATTTAAAATAAAGTCAAAAATATGGTTCATAAATTAATGATGACTGAAAAAACTTAATCTGAAAAGATCAGAATTTCTTACCTTCTCCACCCAAAATGTGTGAGCAGTCGTACTTGCTGATAATAGTCTATAGTTTTTAGGGTACCCTACTACCCCTAACACGCTCTATACAAGTTATGAAATCTTTAAGCAATTAGTTAGTCAAACTGAACTTCGCACCAATAATCTAAAATGTTATCAAGTGATTTTGCATCAGCTTTACTTTTTTCACCATATGAATCTTGTAATACATTAATATAGAATGTATGGAATGCCCCTATAATATCTTCTTCTAAATCTTTAAATTCTCTTATACATTCAACTAAACTTTCTGTAAAATCCCTTAAGTCATTAACAGGTATATCTGCATTCCAACTCCACTCAATTTCAACACCAGAATTTTCTAGTTGTTCAATCATATAATTATTAAACCATTCCTCAGCTTGATCATAGTCATTGTTTTGTCTTATGGCCTTTAAATAAAAACCTAAAGACTTAGAAGCATTATATTTCCACTTGGGATCAATTTCATTTTTGTTACTTTTTAAAGATGATTTTTTTTGATCCCCACTATCATTTGAAATTTTCTGATTTTTGTCAGGACTAAAATATCTTACTGGTTGCGCATCACCTCTCTTAGGTATCATATCAGGTATATATTTTCCAAAATATATTGCTAGAATCTCAGAAGATGCTACTTCTCCCTTAAATCCATATCTATCTTTAACTAAGTCAAATTTTTTAAATTCTTTGTCAGTACTTGGAAACCATTTAGTTGGTTTGAATACGCCAATAACTTTACCCTTTGATACAGCTAATACATATTGTGCAGCCTTACACTTATCTAATGAAGCCTTCCAGGCATATCTGGTAGCACTATAAATATCTCCTCTTTCTTCTATTATTTCGGAGGAAATTCTAACTGCCATTACATTATGCTCAAAATTAACTATGTTTGAATCATCCATAAGGTTTTTCCTTGAAACAAAAAAATACTTTGATAGTGTAAAGAAATTTCGTTTTCCTTCAAATACATAATAATCCGTATTAGATGCATACCATTAACAAAATTTCAGCACTTCGATCGTTAGTAAAAGAAAGAAGGCAAGAAAAAGCAGGTAGTATAGCTTCTGGATATTCAAAAAACTACTCTAAGCTAGGGGATTTTCACGATGGTATTTATGATTTTGATGATTATATAGTACCTTACTCAAAATCGGCGTTCAATTTAGACGCAAAAATAATGATTATTCTTCAGGATTGGGCATCAGAGGAATTTCTAAAAAAAGGAGTCAATCAGACACAGGTAAAATTTGGACATGATCCTAATTTATCTACAAATAAAAATCTTTTTTACTTACTCAAAAAGTATTTTAATATTACATTTGCTGAAACTTATGCAACAGATGTTTTCCCATTTATAAAGCCTGGAAATATGTCTACCGGGATACCCATGAAAGATATGATGAGAGCAGCAGAGCAATTTGCAATCCCACAAATAAAAATTATTTCACCAAAAATTGTAATATGCTTAGGTAATTTAACATTTAATTCGATTAGAAGAGCATTTGGATTAAAAGGACGACTTGCTCTTACAACTCCCTTAGACAAACTTTCTTTTTCAATTGATAAATCACTGATTGTTGGCTCAATACATGTAGGAGCTGAAGGAACAAGAGCTATAGGTGGAAAAGCAGCATTGGAGAACAACTGGGAAAAACTCTCAATGTTTTATAATTCTATTTAATGAAAAAAATCCACTAAATTTAGACAGATATATGATCTTAAAAAAATTGAACTATGTAATAACTGCAAATCAAAATGTGTGAGCAGTAGCACTCGCTAATAATAGGCTATGGTTTTTGGGGTACCCTACCCTTTATCCATAGTTAATGATGATACAAATTTACTTGATTTAACCTCAAATATTAAAAAATAAAAGAAGATTGAAAATAATAAAAAATAAATTAGTTCATAAAACTATATTTTAAAAAGAGATGTTAATAATGGCAAATTGGAATGAGATTGGAAAGAGGGCATTAAACATATGTTTAAAAACATATCGTAAGTCTGAAGATTATGAAGAAGCACTTGAAAACTTTGACTAAGAATTGGTTGATAACATGGAGGAAACTGAAATTGAATTTGAAGATGGATGGGAATTTGATTTATCTATTAGTCAAATATCTGATTTAATATCTGGAATAGTCAGTCAATCTAAAGAAAGCGGTGATAGTGATTTAATTGGATCTATTCATACTTATATTGTTGACAAACTCAATGAAACTTTGGAAAATTCGGTGAAGAACATTTATCAAATTGGATTAAAATTCTTGATGAGATGTTAAATGAATGAAGTAGTAAGAAGACGAATTCAGTTTCTACTAGATGCAGCGAAACATGAAAATGTAAAAGACCAAGCTGTAACCTTTGTTATGCGTGTATTATCTAATTACGCTACAATAGGAAAAGATGCTCAATCAAAACCCATAAAAAAAATTAATAAAAGAGTAAGTGAAAATGCCTACAAAATTTTAAAAACTAAAGGTATAGAAGTTTATTGCAACCAAACTATAAATGAACATCCAAAACCTTTAAGTCAAACTTGGGAATGGTTAAAGGAAAATGCTCAAAATGGTTTATCAATTGAAAAGGTTTGGAAAGAGTTTTGTGACTTTCCAATGGTGACAGTAACTAAAGAAGAAGATAATTTTATAAAGGGTAAAGGTCTAAATTCTAAAGGAACTATAGAAGAAAGATATTCCAATATTAAAATTATTACTTTACCTAAATCACCTTTTGAATTGTCTAATTAAATCTATATTTGTCTTTATTATTTTGAATATAAAATTTAACTTTTATACTCTCCCAAAATCTTAGAAAACACCGGCATATGTTTTTTATTTCTATATTAAATTTTTTCTTGTCTTTCTTCGTATCTCTTCAAAAAAGAATATACATAATTTGGTTTCAAAACATGTCCCTTCTAATTCAATAAAACTTTTTTATTTAAAAATTGTACAAACTATTTATAACTAAATCCATTTTAGTAAAGTGACTATTTATCGATACCGAGAATACTGTTTTTCAAAGAATTTATTAGTGTGTTATTCTGAAATAAGGTTGTTAACCCTTATTTTTTTATTGAAACAAATATATTTTATTGTAGTTTTTTTTGAAAAGAAAAGACTGTTTTCAACTTCTCCACTGTAACTAAACTTTTCGAGAAGTGATTTATGAGACTATTTGATTTTGTTTAAAAATGATCGTAATATTAGTTACTCCAATTCAAACCCTTACAGTTTAAGTTTGTTAAATGATACGGTTTATAAAAAGATATATTTATTGGAACATCGTCATTATCTCAGCAATTGTAGTTTATTGGTATTTTGCCTCTACTGAATCCTATAATTACTTTAAAGAAGATAATTTTGCATTACTTATAACTATGAGTTTGCTAACTGCGCCTTTCTTAGTTTTTACGCAGCAAGCAGGCGAGAACAAACAGAATACTTTTATCACAGACTTTAGTATATGGAATTTATTTATATGGTTCGTAGTAATTATATATCAATTTTTTAAAAGGACTGATAACTATACTTTTTTTAACCAAGAAAACTTGGGTAATTTATTTTCTATATCTCTGGCTCTAAGTTTCATACTTGCTGTAATCGGAAGATATAGAGATCATAAGAAAAGAAATCCTACCCCAGAAAATGAAAAGATACGTTGGCGAGACCCTAAACAAAAAAGTTCAGTTAAAAAGGGCTCTAGTAAAACAGCAAAAGCTGCTTTTCTCATGGGTGGTTTAGCTTTATTAAAGGCAAATAAATCCCCTAAAGTTCCTCATGTTGTTCCTCGGAATGATTCAATGAGAAACGTAAATGTTTCGCGATTGAAAGGAAATAAATATATGTGTACCTTTGAAAGGTGGGAGGCTGGTGGTAAAAGATGGGCCGCTGAAAAGAAGGAAATTTCACCAGGTCTCGGAGGGTTTAGTATTGGCGATGCATCTTGCAATATAGAATGGAAATAACCTAGTTCATTTATAAAATAAAACCTAATTTCCTTACTATGATACTTTCACTTGTTAAGAATCGACTATTTTGATCATATGAACAAGAGGCAAGTGGTATTTAAATGGGTAATAATCAAGAATTTGGTATCATTTTGAAATAAATCTATTCACTCACTCGATATATATGAAACAAAATGTGTGAGCAGTAGTACCTGCTAATAATAAGCTATGGTTTTTGGGGTGCCCTACCCTTTATTCATCATAATCAAATTTTCTTTTTTTAATTAAGAACAAACACCCTGAGAATATATCTCTAGCAAAATTTTGCTGGGGGATAGAATTATATAAAAATGTCTAAGTTATTGTTATTATTGTTTTAATTACTGATATATGGCGGAGGAGGTGGGATTCTAATTTAATGATAAGTCATTGTTTTTTAATCACTAATCTCTTATCCCTACTCTCTTTTCCCTCACTGTTTCCACCCAATTTTTCATCCTTCACAAATAGACAGCGTGACGGTGATAACTTCTTATTTTTATAGAAAATTAAGTTAAAAAAGTAAACTCTCAATTTTTAAAGTTGTCTCTGTCACAGCCACAAAACCATTTAGATTATCGATAGATAATTAGGGTTTTATAGGGAAATAAATTTGATAGCAAGGCTAGGAATGGCTTCTATTGCAGAGTAAGGTCATTGATAAAAGAGAAAAGAAAAAAATTTGGAATCTGCCTAGTGTTTTAGAAACTAGCTCATAAAGTAAAATATATTTATATATTTAATATAAAATAGGATAAATCTAAAGATTATATTTAGTGAAATCTTATCCAGTCCTTATATGCTTTATTAATACTTCTAATATAATTTTCCTTTAAAATTTCTCCCTTTAATTTGTCCAAGCGTTTATATACAAGACTTGCTTCAGAAGATTTTTTTATAGCCCACGATTTATTGATTGTGAGCCTCGCTCTTTCTAAAAGTTCTGTATCATTGTGAAATTCAAAAATATCTAAATAAGTTGCAGCTCTTACTGTACATATAACTGCAATTAAATCTGGATGACATTCAAACTTGTCTCTTGATAACTCGACAACATTAGATGTTTGTAAAGCTTTAAATAATTCACCTGTATGACGAAAGATATATGTAAGTTGAAATCTAGATAAACCATGAGCTTTGCCTATAAATTGTTCTCGTTCATTTAACCAATTACTGATAAATTTCGAACTCCAAAAGAGAATTTTATTATTTTCTTTTGAAACCTTTTTAATTACATCAAAAAAAAGTTGTTGATCGTATTCAGAAGGAAAGGATTTTAGTTGTGATAATTTAATTAATATATTCTGTTCTTTTTGAGACAATTTTTTTTCATTAAAACTTAAGTTATTCTCTTTAAAAAAATTTTTTATAATGTCTTCTTTTTTTTCTATTGGTGTTTTATTTGTCTCTACAATTAGACGGATTTTATCGATATTTTCAGTAAATATTAATTCACGGTCTCTTAAACAAAGCCAATCAATTGGAAATTTTGAATTTTCCGAAATAAATTGACCCTCTTCAAATTTTTGTATTTGAATTTCTTTATCTGAAATTGGGTCATATAATATTGAATTATATATTAAGTTTTCATTCAAAATATTTGACTTTAATAATTGAAAAGCCTTTTTTCCTTCTAGTATATATTCCATAAAAATTCTCGATAAGAAATAAATAAAAGAATAAATTAAATAAATTTAAAAAAAAGAAAAATTTATAACAGTTTTATCTTTTATTTAGAAATGAAGATATAATGTAAACAAGACATATTATTTAAATAATTTGTAAAATATGATAAGAAATTCTTAATTTCAGTACTTAAGGAGATAAAATTGATTATACCAAAATTTTGGGCTGAGGAAAAAGTTACAAAAAAAATTGGAGGATCACAGGAAGATAGAGTTAATCGGTTTAAAAAAGTTTATTCTAAACAACACCTGGATAAACCTAATTTTGAAAGCTCAGAACCTAAAGAAATTCTCAGTTATGCGCAAAAATTAATAGAAGGAGTTTCTGAGATAAAAGAGGCTATAAAAGCTAGTAAATCAAAACAAATTACAATTTCTCGTTTTGGTTGGTCCGATATTAGTCAGCAAGATGCACATGATGTTGCTACTAAAAGAATAGAGGAAGCTTTTGAACAAATAGAAGCTGGCAATGATGTAATTAGAAAAGAAGAAAGAGTAGCATATAATGGTAGTGATGGTGTTCCCATCCGTGAAGAAATTGTTGCAAAGTACGATGATGTTATTATAACCAGAAATCCTTATGGATCACTTTGCCTTAATACGCCAAATGTTCTTTTTGCTGATATTGATTATTTTCAGACATATTCTGATTTTAGTGTCTTTCCAACCCTATCGATTGCTGGTTTTTTAATATTTGGTCAATTATTTTTTTTTCCTGAGTTCTATATCTTTAGTCTGGTAGTGGGAATAATAGGTGTATTAGCAATTATGGGTGGGAAAATATTTGTATATAGAAAAAATAATCCTAAAGCTGATAAGACACCTGAGGCAGTGGCAATGAAAACTGTTGAGGAATTTTCAGAAAAAAACCCAAAATGGCATTTACGTATTTATAAGACCCCTGCTGGACTCCGTATACTTGTAATGCATGATATATTTGACGTAGAAAACTCAATAGATGTATTTGAAGCTCTTGATGCAGATTATAACTACATGAATATGTGCAAACTTCAAGATTGTTTCCGAGCTAGGGTTAGTCCAAAACCATGGCGAATTGGACTTAATAGAGAAGATAATAAAATTTATCCTCAAGGTGCTGATGGTTTATGGCCAGTGAATGAAGAATTCATGGAAGAACGAAATATTTGGATTAAAGAATATAATGAATCGGCTATCAATTTTGCTTCCTGTAAGTTTGTAAAGGCTATTGGAAGTTCGGTAGTCCATCCTAAAGCAGAAGAAGTTAGAAAAATTCACGACGAATATTGTCGTTCTGACCGTGATTTAAAACTAGCGTGAATTTATAGTATAAAAACAACCATACCTAAAAATTAAAAATATTTGTAAATTATCAATAAATAGGCGTACAAGCTAATGAAGTAATTGCCTCAACTTTAGGCCATTTGTTTTTATAGTATTTGGTATGATCAAAAATATAAATAGGCCGTACCACATCATCAATAGTTTGTTCAGACGGTTTTATATATTCTATCTCTAATGTTTGTTCGTACCAGTTCGTGACTTCTTCCACAGTTGCTTCTAAAATAAATTCATACCTTTGAGGCGGAAGAGTTCCAGGTGTTTCAGGATCAAAAAGGTCAGGTAATAATTCTTGATGAAGATCATCAGTAAATCTAAGGCGTATTTTTTTTACAGGTAATTGACCTAAATTCCAATCTCCTTTTATGTCAAAAGAAAGGATACCATCCTTCATAGTCATTGTGTCTCTTCCGATAAGATCATTTGCTTCTAAAGCCATAATTGTTGGGATACTAGTAAAAGGATGTGTGCAGTTAAGATTATCAATCACATGTGCGTTTAATGTGGCAATTGAAATAGCTGCTGCCTTTAATATTACCATAAATACCTCTAATTATATTAATTAATGTCAATGATTCATTTTAATTTTGATCATTTATGATTAAAACAATTGATTATACATTTATTGTCAAAAAATAGTTAATTCAATTTTTTAATTAAAAGTTTTTTATTTTGAATTATTTAATAAACTGACAAATTCACCTTCTTGATATACTAAGGAAACAAAACAATTACTATAACTAGATTTATTACATGAAGTTCCCTCTAAACTCAAAATTAAAAGAGGTATTTCTTGTTTATATCTTTGAAAATTCCATGACCTTACTAAACCAAAATCAAATAATTTTTCTTGATCTATATCACCATTAAACACAACAAGTTTCAAAGGATTTCCCCTAGTCCCTGAATAATCATTATAGCCATTAATGCAACGAAATTTACTATAATCTATAACTTGCGCAAAGGTTTGTCTGTCATCAATTAATTCATAAGTTACAGGATTATCTACAAATCCTAAGAAAGATTTTATACTCTTATTAAAGGGTCTTTTGCAGCCATTTATTTTTTCATAACTAATTACCTCAAGTGTTTTGTCCCAAAAGCCAAACTTATCTAAATTTTCAATTGGTTGTGGATCTTGATTTAAAATTTTATTTTCTGGAAAAAAACGGAATTCATAATTATTAAATGTTGTTAAATCAGGAATAGAATCTATATCAAATTCTTTTAAAGCAAATTCAGGTAGAAAGTTTTTATTAGGGATAAATTTCAATTTATATGTAACCCCAGTAGAAATAAAACCTGCTCTATATCCAGAAGATGAATGTAATTCATTTGTTTGTGAAACAAACCAAGCATTAGATAAGAGGTCTGTTATGCCAATTCCTCGTAGAGTATCACTTCCTTCACCAGAAACTATTGGATAAGGAAATTCCATTAGGTAAATATCATACTTTGGATCAATTTCATCTTCTACCTGAATAAAAGTAAAGAATTTATATGTTGCAAATGATGCACCTGGATAACAATGAATTTGATAAATTGAAGTGTACTTATCTAACTCAATTTTTTTATTTTCTGGTAAAAAAGTATCACTATCCAATCCCCTCCACTCACACATGCTATCATCGAGACCTTTATCTTTTATATGGTAAATAACTTTTTTTAATTCTTCACGACTAATACTTTCTACTTGTAATTGAGCCCAAGAATTATCGAAAGATATAAATAGAAATAAAATTGATATTAAAAATGAATTTATTATATTTTTCATAATTTATCTTAGATAAGACATACGCATACTATATATATGTATAAAACAAATTATTTTGAGTTTAAAAAATTAATCATTTCAGTTGGATTTACTTTTCCATCTAATGTTATGTCATCTTTAAATGATAAAAGCATAAATTGATTATGAATACCCCATGCATCTTCATTTTGAATGAGTTGCCATAATCCATAACTGGCAACATCTCCTATTCCTCTTCCTTTACACTTTGTACTTATAGTAAGTTGATCTTTATCATAAGTTGGATTGCAGAGCATAACTTCAGACTTCATCCCTACTAATTTTGAACTTTTTATATCTCCATCTTTGGTATATTCATAATCGAACACAGGATACGAAAAACTTAATGGTTTATAAGTGCCATCACTTTTTCTCTCTAAATATACAAAGGTGTAATTATAAGTGCCTGATAAACAAGCAATGGCATAAAATTCAGCATTTTTAAAGAAGATAGAATGAAATCGTCCTTGATTACGCTCCCATTCACATTGATCAGGAAAATTAGTCTTTGCTACTTCAAACATTTCATACATTACTAGGTTTGTTTCATTGATTAAAGAACCTTCTTCATAATGTTCTGATTTAATTAATTCATTATTATCATCAAAGAAATGCCATAACCCACTTTTTTGACCTTTAACAATCCACCCATTAGAATTTTTTTCTACATCAATTACAAAACCAGTAAAGGGATATAAGGTATCAACTTCAAATAATAGACCATTTTTATTAACAAGATTTTCTAAATTGAATGCAGATTGGTCATTGACACGTACCAAACTTTCTCCTGTTAAATCTGAATATAAACAAGGTATCCATTTATGTCGGAATATCCAGATAATTGGTCCTCCTACATCGTCTAAATGTGGAGGGTTATTATGATCTCCTCTACATATACCATAATCTTCCATAATCTGCGTAATTTCTTCTCTGACGGCACATCCAGCATAAGTCAATTCGGGTTCAGTAGAACCTCTACACATTTGATCGACAATTAATTCTCTATAGATGATTTTATTGACATCAATATCAAAAGAACCATTAACATTTGGATATAACCACTTGATATAATTGTTTTTATCTTCATCAAATTTTACAGATTTACTTACATCTTCAATCAAAAAATCATAAATACAAGGTATCCATTTATTTTTAACAATTACTTCAAATATGTCATATTGCTCTTTAAATTTTGGATCATAATATAAATCATAGATCTTAAGTTGGTTTGCACCTAGACAGAAACCTATTTCTTCTAAGGCTAAAGCAATTTGCTCATTAGTTTTGCAATTCATCACTTTTTCACTAGAATTTATATCACTTTCACAACCTTTTTTTGAAATTTCCCAAGTAAGTATTAAACTCTCTAAAGTTCCTTTAGAACTAGCCAAAAGTATATTGGGGACAAAAATTAATAAAAAATATAAAATTACCTTCATTCTATGATACTATTATTAAGAATTTAAGATTAAATATATATTACTTCTTTTACCTTATAGATATAAGGTTATTTTGCACTTTTTACAGTAAATAACTAAATATTTGTATCTTATATGTTAAAAAATAAATTAAAAATTTAATTTTACATATTTATTTAATAGAAAAGAAAAAATTAAGACAAATTAGCAATTAATTGATTATAAAAGGTCTTAATTTAATTCCAAATGCTCCAACTGCTCTATGCATCACCCCATTAGACCAAATTCCGTCATAAGACTGGCTACTCGGTAGTTCTACTTTGATTAAGCCATTTGGTTTTAAATTTTTAAAAGCACCCTTCCAGATAAATCCGTTTTTATCTTTTTTAGTAGCATTAATGACGTCGTAATCATTGGTCCAATATCCGTTTATTTGTTCACCAGAAGCAAGAGAATAAGTTCCATTACCCTTTTTTTTGAAATCAATTAATGAACCTAAATAAGAAGACTGATCTTTATAAATTAATTGACCTTCTGCATGAAGATTAAAATGATTATAATGTCCCTTAAAAGACCAATCTTCAGAAGTAATTGATACTTCTCCGTTTATGGTGTTTTTATCCCAATAACCTTTATAATTTCTTAAATTGTCATTAGTGAATAATTCACCGTATCCTTGCCTCATTCCATTTAAAAAACTTCCAGAATAAATGTCACCATTTTTATAATAAACCTGACATTCGCCAGTTTGTTTACCACAAATCCAATTACCATGATATTCATAACCTTTGATAGAAATTAGTCTACCAAAGCCGTTTTTTGCACCATTTTTAAAAGAACCCTCATATACATTACCATTTTTATATTTGAGAATACCCTTACCATTAAAACGCCCTTGCTTCCATGAACCTTTATAACAAAGGTCATTAGAATATTTAATCCAAAAGAATTTACCAAAAATAAATTTTAAAAAATTATTCATTGTGTTTAAAAAAGCTCGATTCTTATAATATCATATCAAATTTTAAAAGATTTAAACAGATTGTTAGGTAAATAAGATACGAGGTACTATCAATTAATAAAATTTATAATAGTACTATTGTTACCATTTTCTTTAATTCTACTATAAAAATTAATAAGTTGCATTTGTTTTAAAGTATTAACTGATGTTGAAATTAGATTTGGAGATGCAAATATGATAGCAGCACTTTGCGCCCTTGAAATTGCTACGTTCAAACGATTTTTTGAAAAAAGGAATTCCCACCCACGTGGACTTTCGCTGGCATCAGAAACAGACATTGATAATATGACAATTGGTGCTTCTTGTCCTTGAAACATATCTACTGTCCCTACTCTAGCATTAGAATTTAGATTTTGTTTTAATAAATTAACTTGGTGATTGTATGGAGCAACAATTAGAATATCATCCCAATCCAATTTTTCATGCGTTTTATTGTTCTTACCTTTCCATAGTGAACAACCTATTAGTTTTTCTGTATAACTTTTTATCGCTAATACTTCTTCAATACTTCCTTGAATATTTGATTCATGAAAAACAGGAACGTAGTGAATACCAGGAGTTAAACCTAGATTAATCAATTCACTACTTAATGTATTTGTTAAAGTGCTATCGTCTGATAAAAGTCGGTTGTCATATACTTGTTCTGAAATTATACCGCATAAATCTGGATGCATTCTAAATGTTTTGGGCAAAAAAATACCAATATCTGGTGGAATAGTTGATTGATCACCTAAAAGATATTCTAATATAGACTTTCCGCTTTCATCTGGATGAGTTCCCTGCGTAGGATTACTAAGTTGCATTTGATCACCCATTAAAATCAAATTATCAGCAATGTGGCTCATAGCGATTAAATTAGCTACTGGTACTTGACCTGCTTCGTCAATAAATAAAAAATCTAATGGGACTACTTTATTTTCAATAGATGAAAATTCAGAATTACAAAAAAACCAAGCAGTCCCACCAAATATAGAACTTGCTTCATTAAAGAAATCGAGGCAATCTACTGCGCGTCCAATATGTCCAACATTTTTTCTTTCAAAAAGGACCTCATTTTTAGATCCACCTTGTTTATATAAATCACCTAATATATTGTTTTTATTAAGATAATCAGATACACCAGTCATAAGGTTTATAATTGCAGAATGACTATTGGAAGAAATTCCAATTCTCTTACCCTTATTTATTAAATCTCCTATTATTCTAACTGCTGTATAGGATTTTCCAGCTCCCGGCGGTCCTTGAATACAGAGATAACTTCTATCAAGATCATTTGCTACTTTTATCGTTTCAGATAAAAAGTCATCATTATTAAGAGAATTGTTAACTATAATTTCCCTTATTCCTGATTTAAAACGAGGTGGTTTTCTAAAAAGAAAATCAATAATCGCACAATTTGGAAAGGAATTTTTAATAATGTTCTCAATGTTTATTTTTAATTGATTGGGGATGGGTTTCGGACTTAAGTATTCATTGGGAATAAGAGAAATTCTATCTGGTAATTCTGATTTATATGATAAGTGAATTAACCCTGCACTATTAAAAAAATCTTTAACAGTCACTTTTCTTTGTTCTGGATCTAATAAATAATAATTATTCTTCATCGATCCTTTAAATGGTTGAGTATTATCAAATGAATATTCATATACTTGATTTCTGGATTTAGGTGTTGGTAAAAATGGCGCTGTTTGGGTTCTTTTTAAGCCAACTAAGCAATCCATATCGTCATATAATTCGTATTCATTTGAACTTTGACGATCAAAAAATCTCCACCAACTAGGTTTATTCTCTCTATTATGGAACTCAAGAAACCACGCTAAGTTATATAAGGTTTCTTTAATTATTTTATTTTCTTCTTTTATTTTTGATGCCGTGTTGAATAACTTATCTCTAAATAGTGTAGTCTCAGTTATTTCTTCTTCTATTTCTAATTTTTCGCTATTTATACTCAAAGAATATTCTATATTCAGCTCGGATTGTCTTTTTCTTAACCATTGCGTTAAATCTTTAGTTGAAATACAATCTTCTTTATTATATTCCCTTATTGTATTCAGTATTTCAGAATTTTTCCAATCAGATCCGTCGGGATTACTTCTCCAATTTTCATACATTATGACGGATTCTCCTCCGCTTTTTACTTCTGTTTTTCTTTTTCCACGGTATAACTTTTCAACATTTTTAATTGAATACCCAGGTTCTCCTATCAATATTGAATTTTTTATAATTTTATATAAATCAACAAATACTTTTTGACGTAAAAGAGTGTCAACTTCATATTCACATACTCCATACCGACCCATTAACCTTCTAATGGAGGCTATTTCATAATTCCCATAGTGATAAATATGCATTGCTGGATTTTTCTTCCACTTATTAAAAGCAAAAGTAATAAAACTTGATAATGCGTTCTTCTCTCCTTCTTGGTCATGCGCCCAATAATCAATGAAGTCTAAAGATTTGCTTTGATTATAATAAGATGCTCCCCACAAATACTCTAATCCACCATCAATTAATGGAAAGCCCTCTATATCAAAAAAAATATCATCTGCAGAACCGCTAGGTAGTTGATCTAATCCCTCACCTTCTTTATTCGAAATTTTAATAAGTTTATAAAGTGGTGTATCTTTATTTTCAGATTCAATTTGTAACTTTGCTTGTAATTTAAGACGATCTAATACAAATGTATTAATTTTTGGGATCGACATTTTTTGTGTTTCAGCCAAGTCATCGATAGTAGATATACCTTTTGATTTTAAAGCTCTAATTTGTCCTTTAGTGATATTTGCAACCAGTCTTAGATGTCTTTTTTCCTGTAAAAGACTTTCAGCGTAATTACTCCATTTCCCATTATTAGAAAAATCACCTGGATCTGGGAAATTATTAGGTTTCCAGTCTTTATGAAATTGAAAAAAATTATTCTTTAACTCAGTATAATAAGAATAGTAATCACTTAATTTGAGAGAAATCTTTTCATTATTTCCTAAAATAATTGAAAATCTTTCTGGATATTTCTTTTGTATTTCATGAAGTAACTCCGAATAGCAAGATAATTGAATTGCAAAATAAGGTTTCATTTTTTTTGATAATTTTGTATCCCAAACCTCATAATGATAATTTCCCAAACTTGAAGTACCTGGTATTTTTTTTAAAAAATCAGCTATGCCACCAAACCTTTCATTTTCTAGGTAGGCTTGGTAAATAATTTCTTTTCCTTCATTCATAGCCTTCTTTGTTTCTGAAAACATTTTCTCTTTATTAGTCCTTTTGATCTTACAAATCTGATTGTTTGAAAAATCAAGAGATTTTAAAAAATTCTCTTCGTGTGCGTATCCTTTACTTTGAAGTGCACTCAATAATGGATCAACTGGATCAATAAATTTTTTGAATTCTGGATTTGTTAAAACTAGTCTTTCCATATGAGAAACAAATGATGAATCCATAAAATCAATTAAATCTGATGGAGAAAATAATATTTTTTCATTATTGATTTGCATGTAAATATAAGAGTTTTTTTGAATTTTTTAATTAAAGTAGTTTATTTGAAATAAGTATATATTATGACAATATATTTTATTTACTGTCGAGTGATTTCCAAAGGGGGATTTTTTATCCCTAGATATTTATGAAGAATATAACCTTAATTATACTTATCCTTTTTTTACCCCTTTTATCATTCCCTAGTTGGAGTGAAATTGTTGGTCAAAAAGAATATGTAGAAAATGAATGGTTAATCGATGATCATAACAAAAAAGAAATTCGTATTTCAGTAAATGGGTTGATTACCAATGGTGACAAATTAATTATAAGGTTAGTAAAAGATAATTGCGAAAATGGTAATTTACTGACCTATGTATATACAACAAATGATCATCCAGATATATTGAACTTACGGGATACACTTGTAGATAGTTTGTTTATGGGAGATGCAATAATTGCTAAAATTTTATTCACTTCACCTTTTTTATTAGGGCACATGGCAGTTGTTGATTTAAATTGGATACCGATTGAAGTTCTAAAAAAAGTATTAATGAGAGAAAACTCAATTTCTATGAAGTATATTGATACTGATGATATGAAAATTTCAGACTATTTTGATATTACATACAATAGTTGGAGCAATAATAATTTAGTTACTGCTTTAGATAATGCATTTGAGATTTGTAAAAAATTATAGTTAATAATTTAAGGATTTTTAACTTTTTTTTTAAACTTTGTAAGATTCAAGAATAATTAGAAATGTAAGACGATTTTTAAATTTTTCCATAGTACACATCGATGCAAATTTTGAAATATGTACCTATAATTTCATTCTGTTAATGTCATGATAAGATTTATATTATTTTCTATTATATTCATATCCTTATTGGGATTTTCTTTTTACCTCATTATTTCCAGTAATCTTAACACTCAAGTCAATAAGGTTTCATTAGAAATTGAAGATTTAGGTCTTAATAATGATCAACAACCAATTTCTTTGAAGTTAGGTATAATTGGAGATACGCATACACCTGAAAATAATAATAGTTATGCAGAATTAATTGAAGTTTTGCGGGAAATTAATAAATATGAATTAGACCTCTTACTTTTTGTAGGTGATTATACCAATAACCCAAGAAAAGTTTTAGATTTTAATAAACATCGCTCTAAATTAGTAAAAATATTAACGAGCGTTCCCAATAAACCATCGGTTTTTATACTTGGAAACTATGAGACCTGGTCTAATCCTGTTAATTGGATCAATGAATTTAATAAGCAAAATGCTAATATCTTAGAAAATGAAATTTCTATACTAAGTTTATCGTCTACGGATATTTGTATCAGAGGTCTTGCTGATTTTTATACTAATCGTTTGAAATATATAGAATTTCCAGAAATATGTAAAAACAAACCAAAAATCACTATAACACATGATCCTGCAGGGGCATTTCACTACAAAATAAAAGGCTTTGTTGTTTCTGGACATACTCATTGCGGACAAATTAGTTTTCCATTTATAGGTCCAATTTGGATACCTTCCGAAGTACCAAGAGAAGCACATTGTGGATTATATAAAGATAATCAAAAAACTGTATTTACGACATCTGGAATTGGAACAACTATTTTACCTATTAGAATTGGCACTCAATCTGAGTGGGATTTATTAGATATAAATTTCAAGTAATATTTATAATTAAAATTTTTAATTCTTATAATTTTTTTATGTAAATGATATTTAGCCACTTTTCTTCTTCTCTTCCACTTCTAACATCTTTAGTAATCCAAATATTTCCTTCATTGCTAAAACCAACTTCCTTAATCAATTTTTGTATTTTATTTTTATTATAACATTGAAAAAATCGACCATCTTTCTTGTAATTTCCTTCTCCTGCTTTAAATGACATGTAGATCACCCCATTATTCTTCAAAGCAGAATATAATTTCTTCCCAACTTTCAGAAAAGCATTTGATGAAATATGTAAAAGAGAAGCACAAGCCCAGATCCCATCAAACTTATCTAACCAATTAATTTCATTAAAATTCATAAGTCTTATATCAGCACTACTATATGATCTTGCTAAATCAACCATCTTCTCTGAAGCATCAACAGCTATCACACTATAACCTCTATCAATAAAGTATTTACTATCTCTACCTGAACCACATCCAACATCTAATATCAAACCTGATTTTTTGACATATGGAAGGAATTTTTCGTATATATGATTCATAGAAAGATTAACCGTATCTTTAAAAAAATTATCTCCATTACGATTGTAGTATTCAAAACTCATTAGAAAGCAGCATTTCCTTCTATTTTTGGTGACCATTCATGTATTAAGTTTATTTTTGCAGTCTCAAAATTGTTTTGTAAAAATGAACTTCTAATTATTTCAGTATTTCCTGTCTGATAGATTATTGTTTCTCTTAAAGGATCATGACTTGAAATATAATATTCATTCCTTTGATGCAGTCTTTTTAAAAGTCTTTTAGCAGGTACGAGGTTAAATTTACCCATCTTACCTCTATTACAATCCTTGCAGGAAAGAACCAAATTCCAAATACCATCAACTGATTTTAATACAGATTTCTTTTTTAAATCAAAAGGAAAAAAATGATCAACATCGCAAAAATTATAATTATCTTTAATAATTGATATTGGTTTGAAACAATAAAAACACTTGCTTTTCTGATAACCATTTAAAGCTGCCCTTGATGAAGTTATATCTGTTCTTTTTTGTTTATGTTTATCAATAAATATAGCATCTCGATCAAAATCAGCTTGAATAAGATTTTTTGATAATCCTAAAGACCAAGACGTTTCTACCAAACGCCATCTTGCTTCAGTTTCTTGTAATAAGTTATATCCTTGATTATTAGAAGCCAATTTTAAAATTTCATCGGTCAAAATTATTTCCTTTGAATTTTTTCTATTATTTTCAAAGAAACGAGTGCCAATTTCTTTTCCATTTACTATATGAAATGCATCAAGTACATAATTAAATCCTACTCTTTTTGTAATATCCAATAATTCAATTTTAGATATTTTGTTAAGATTAAAATTTTGACAAGATTCTAAAAAAGTACTTTTTTTACTAGAGGTTTGTTTGGGAGACAATTTTAAATGTTCACATAAATTTTGCGCATAAGGTATAGCTAAATCATCTAAACTTATACTAGTTTTTTGAATTTTTGCTAAAGATAGAATACTTTTAGCTAAAGAAAATTTATAGGATGCTACGTTTCTTCCAAAGAGGTTTATTGCCCTCCAGCGTTGTGCATCAGTAGGTTCAATTGAATGAAATCTTTCAATAAGTTTTGAAGTCAACTTATTTCCATTTATAGCTGATTTTTGAGTTTAAATTTATATTTTAAGTTATTTCAATTCCTAGTGCTTTTAAATTTTTAAATTTTTTGAAGCTCATTTTAAATTGAGCTGTTGGATGATTTATATATTCCTTTTTTAATCGATAAGACTGTACTGGTTTATTGTAAGGATTTTTTGGCTTTATAAGAACCGATCCACCTAAGTAATTCCCAGGTTTTGACATTATATTTCACTCCTTATTAATTAAATAAAAATAATAAACTATATAGACCTATATAGGTCTGGTTTATAATTAATCAAAATAAATAAGTAGCAAAAAGATAAAATCTATAATCAAAAAATTTAAATTTTAAATATTTATTCATTAATTTAAAAAAGGATTTTAAAGGTTCAATTTGCTACTATTTAATTTTTTGAATTTATGTTATTTTCTGATTGTCACATTCTTTTTCCTCTTTCTAATTTTCTCCTTAGAAAAGAAGGTTTTGCAATTTCATGATCGATACTATAATTGTCAGCGTCTTCATCATAACACGCAAGCCTTTTATCAAGTTTTTCAGCACTGTAATAAGCCTCTTTAGAAAGTTGTTGTGCTTGCCTATTAATTGCGTATTTCTCTATAGCCATAATATTTTGCTTTAACCATTCATGATGATCACCAATATTTTTTGCAAATCCTATAATTCTATCAACTTGATGCCATTCGCCTCTCAACGCAGCTTCCCTAGCCTGTCTTTGATAATCCGCAATTGTAACCTCTAGAACTCTAGAATTGACTTTTTCATTCATTTCTATTTCTGAAAAAGCACTTGGTTTTAAAGGATCTAATATAAGTTTATGGTCTTCAGTTGAATGATTATCACCTTCTAAATTTTTATATTCAAGCTTACAACTTAAAACTTCCATTGGTTTATCTATAATAAACTCTTTTTTTATTGAAAGTTTAAATAATGCCCATCCTTCTCCACCCAATGCAAGGTCTGGAATAGACCAATTAAGGTAAGTACCATTTAGTCTGTTCATTGATTTTAGATTTACAAAGTGAGGTATTTTAACTTTTAACTTGAGATTTGTCGCTATGGTATTGGCAAGAAGTTCAAATTCCTCTTCAAATGGATCGATTAAATCTTCTGCTGTCTCTCCATAATAACCCTGTCCTTTACCATTATTTGCCATTCCAATCATTAATTCCTCATTAAAATGGTGTCCTAATCCATAAGTAGAAGTAGAAATCCCTGTTTCAGATAATTTATCTACCTGTCTGAAAATCTCAAAAGGATCACAAACGCCTTGATTGGCATTACCATCTGATAAAAGTAATACTCTATTAATGCTTTTATTATTTTTATATTTTGCAATCTCTTCTGCTCCTAATAACCATCCTCCGTGTAGGTTAGTAGATCCACCTATTGCAATTCTTGATATTTCACCAATGATATATCGTTTATTATGACATAAAGTTGATGGAACTATTATTTGTGGAATATTGTCATAAGTAATAATAGAAATACGATCTGTTTGAGACATTTTTTCAACTAACATAATAGCTGACTTCTTAGCTTCTTCTAATGGTTGACCACTCATAGATCCTGATCGGTCAATAACAATAGCTAAATTAAGTTTTTTTCTTTTTTTAATAAATTGAAAATCATCTTTTGCTCTTGCCTGTACTAAGACGTTCAATTCATTGTCTTTGTTATTGCATAAGGCATTAATTTCAGGTGTTATTATTAAATCTATCATATTTTCTCCTTTATTTTGGCAAAACTTCTACGTTAATAGAAATGCATCTATTTTATTTGAGAATAAGTTTTGTTAGTTACTGCTTAATTATATTTATATTTATGTGATTATTTATTTTTGAATTTTAATTGATTATAAAGTTCTTCAATCCTCCTTTCTTTTTCATTTAATTGTGTTTTTAATAACTGGATTTCATTAGTAAGATCTCGGTTATTTTTATTATTCACTAAGTTATTTATTTGAGACCGGTGCTTTCCAATTTCTTCCTTTGTTAGATAATTCTTATTTAAAAGTGCAGCAGTGATACCTCTTCCAATAGCATCAGCTTCTTCTTTTGTAATATTTTCAGCTTTCTTCTGATCAATCATTAAGATTAACCATGTTGCAAGTTGGTATGCTGTAAAGTCTTCTTTTATAACGTTGGTTAAATCACTTCCTAAAGTTTGCAATACATCCTTAATATCCGAACGCATTTGATAATTTTTTCTAGTTCTATTCTTAAATCGATCAAAAAATCCTGGTTTTTTTGTTTCTGGTGTTTTTTGGCTCTTTATAGAGTATTCTTCACTTGCATTTGTAAAACTTTCACTTCTTTCAAAAGAACTTAAAGAAGGCGCTTCTCTTGATCCCACAAAATTATTATTTCTAAAAATATCATCTTCTTCA
The DNA here is from genome assembly GCA_902625475.1 of uncultured Alphaproteobacteria bacterium. Taxonomy (GTDB): domain Bacteria; phylum Pseudomonadota; class Alphaproteobacteria; order Rhodobacterales; family Rhodobacteraceae; genus CACIIZ01. The sequence continues at coordinate 126,837 of CACOBR010000001.1, read as the reverse complement.
TATGATGCATTAATAGAAGAATTACTCTCTTTCCGAGTTTGAGATTTAAATTCTTTAATTAAAGATAGACTATCGTCGTTTCGATGATCACCCGGAATTAAATTTAAAATATCATTCAAAGAAGAAATTTGAAAATCTTCACTAATCTTCTGTAAAGGCCATCCATCACCTAGCATTGACCGACATGCTAAAAACTGACTCAGTTGAAGAAACGAAAAAACTGCTTCCTTACCTCTTCTTTCTGGTCTAGTGATTATTCCTCTTGCCACATAATCCCGAACAATTCTTTCATTGGGTATAAAATCTGGATCACCTATTTTTTTGATACCCAACCAATATTTAGCCTTATTAGCTAATTCTGATGCATTCCCTTCCCATTTTTGTTCTTTTAAGTAATTTTTCATATTAACTTATTTTAATGTTAATGACATTAATTAATGTAATAATAAAAATAAAAATGTCAATACAAATTTAAGTTAAAATTTTTGTTTAAATAACAAAAAATTTTTTTTAAAATTGGGTATAGTTTATCTTTATCGTTAATTTCACATTCCCAAATTTCAAAAATTTTATATCCCAGACTTTTTTGAACTTTTTGAATATTTTTATCTCTAACAACATTATTATTTATTTTTTTAATCCAATAATGAGTATTAGATTTAGGAGTACTTGAATATTTACATTTTGGGTGTCTATGCCAAAAACATCCTTTTATATCGATAATTATTTTATATTTTTTTATAGAAATATCAGGTTTACCAGGTATTCCTTTAGTATGGGTTCTATATCGAAGTCCCGCAGCAAAAAGTTTTTTTCTAACTTTCATTTCAGGTAAAGTATTTTTTGACCTGATTTTAGACATATTATAACTTCTTTGCCTTTTACTCAAATTATCCATAAAAAATAACCTTGTAAAAATTTTTATGTTATGATTTCAAGAAACTATAATTTAATATAATTAAATTTTGTAATGATAATATTTATACTAAATAAGATTAAAGAAATTAGATGGTAAAAAATCTACTAAATCAGAAACCTTATACCTTCCCTGAATATACAAATAATAAAATGCAAAACATTTTGACTATAGGTGAAATGTACTGCGGTCCAGGAGGAATTGGGTTGGCTGCAAAAAATACTAACATATCTTTAAATAATAAAAAATATTGCTTTAAACATATTTGGGCAACGGATAATCATTATGATACATGCATTACATATCAAAAGAATATACCTTTAAAATCTGAAAAATCATTTAAGGTGATTTGTGAAGATATCCGAGAACTTGAAATTGAAAAACTTCCTTATGTTGACGGATTGCTATATGGCTTTCCTTGTAATGACTTTAGCAATGTCGGAAAAACAGAAGGACTTTATGGAAAATTTGGTCCACTTTATACTTTTGGTGTGAAATTTATAGATAGAAATAATCCAAAATTTTTTTTGGCAGAAAACGTTTCAGGTATATCAGTAGCAAATTCAGGAAAAGCTTTTCAACAGATTTATAATGATCTTTCCAACGCAGGTACTCATGGTTATAAAATTGCGGCACATCATTATAAATTTGAAGAATATGGTATACCTCAGGCAAGACACCGATATATCCTAGTAGGTTTAAGAAATGATCTTAATTTGAACTTTAAAATTCCTAAGCCAAAATTCAGGAATAACTTTAAAACTTGCAAGGAAGCAATTGAAAATCCTCCAATTCTTGATCATTTTTATAATCATGAATTTACAAAACAAACTTCTAAAGTAATAGAACGTTTAAAAAAAATTAAACCAGGTGAAAATGCTTGGACAGCTGAATTGCCAAATGATTTAAAACTTAATGTTTCAGATGCCAAGCTATCTATGATTTACAAAAGGCTTGATCCAAATAGTCCTGCTTATACTGTAACTGGAAGCGGTGGTGGAGGCACTCATATCTATCATTGGTCCGAACCAAGATCACTTACAAATAGAGAAAGAGCAAGATTGCAAACCTTCCCAGATAATTTTATATTCCATGGTTCAAAAGAAAGCATACGTAGACAAATTGGAATGGCAGTACCTGTTGAAGGTGCAAGTATTATTCTTGAGGCAATATTAAAAACTTTTGCAGGAATTGACTATCCAAATATTGAAGAAAGTCATCAATTCTTAAACCAAAAAGAATTTAATTTTTAAGTTAAAGCTTAAAACTCTAAAAAGACTTTTTGATTATCAATTACGCTAGCTTTGATATTATTATTACCAAATTCTCTCAAATGATTTTAGGTAATATATTCAACAAAACTAATTATACCTGCATGAAACGATTGAAATATGTTGATAATAAAAAAAACTTGTTTTTGAAAATAATATATAGTTGAATATTTTTCTATTTTATCTGGAGTTTGAAATATGGAATTAACTCTACAACAAATGGATTTATTAAGTCGTGAATTTGATGATAACTTAACTAGATACAATGAAAATATTAACAAAACTGAAATTGTATTAAAAAAAACTAATAATTCTATTCATACTGCATTTGAGAGAAATGTATTTGATCCTGCGTTTTTAGATTTTTTTATTCAGATTGGTACACTATTGAGGAGAGGAAATAACTTTTGCAAACAGATTTCTTTTTCTTTTTTTTTAATTACAAATAAATATTTCAATAGTAGGAAAAATACTAAACAAGAAATTATAGCATTCACTAGATATTTACTTTTTTATGCCTTGGATAAATTAAACAATAACGATGATTTTAAAAGATTAGGGAAAAAACTTGTTTGGTTTGATGAAGAAAAATTAATAAATGAAAAAATGATAGATATACCTCTATTTAAAAAAGGCGATATCAATAATTTTTATTCAAAATATAAAAAAGAATTTATTAAATTTGAATTATTTGGAAGTATTCATGACATCAAAAATTCAATAAAAAAAATTATTGAATTTACAAGACCAGATAACGATGAAAAAATTCAACAACAGGCAAGAAAAGTTTTATCCTATTTAGTTTTACAAAAAGATATAATAGATGACGATTTAGGTATTTTTGGGTTGGCAGATGACCTTCATGTAATAAATGAACTTTTACTTGAGCATAATGATCCTGATAACAGTCATAAACTTCTTAAAGAATTTCTAGTCTCAAACAATAATATTTTAAATTTATTTTTTGAAAGAAACTATAAAAATATAAAAAAACTTACAGCCTCAAGTCCTCATGTCAATTTTATCATTAGTTCAATAAATTATTTAATAAAAACTGGCAAAAAAAGAATAATACCTATTTTACCTGAAGCTAGTGTAATTGCATTTCTTTTACTTCTAAATTTTGTAACTACAAAAAAAAGCCAAGATAAAAAAGAACAAACCATTAATAGAGAGGATATAATTTATTTTAATCTTCCGAACCGTTCTATAGCAGTAAAATATCTTGGACCAGACACACAAATAAAGGATGTGATTTGGATTTCAGACATTGAAGAAGAAGGTAGTAATGCTACGATGACACTTCCTAGAATTGCGTTAAGTCTTTGCACTCTTAAACCTTCTTTTAAAAGGATTGAGAAAAACGCGTCATTGGTTAATGACTGGCAACAAATCAATCATTATTTCGTCCCTCAATATTTAACATTTAACAATAATGGAAAATTAATTTTTTATTTAACAACAAAATATAAATTTGAAGAATATGTTGAAGAGTTACGACCCTTTGGTTCAAAAATAAAAGAATTCATTAGATTTAATTATAATGAAATTAAAATATCAAAAAAAGCAAATGTAAATGTTTTTTCAAATGCTGATAGCTTACATGAAGCAATTGATGAGGTAGAAAATAAGGAAGACATAATTATAGTTTGTGATACTCAAGATCTAGCAAAAAGATTTCTTTTAAATTTAAATGAAGCCTTTGGTTATGAAAAAATGATTATAATTATTTTTTCATCCGTAGAAAATATATCTCTCAATGAAAATTCGAAAAAGCATAAATTTTCAACATTATATTTTAAAAATCATATTTCAAATTTTAAGAACATTAATCATGAGATAGGTTTTAATGACAGTTTGAGCAGTTATGAGGAAAAACTTGAATTATCTTCAAAAAAAGTTGAATTAAATTTTCATTCACTGGACGACCCATTTTTTGAAAAATTTAATCAAATATTAAAAGAAATATTTAAACAATACAAATTAGGTCAAAGCCAAATCAATGATAATATTCTCTTTAAATTAATAAGATATAAAGATATTTATTTTAAAAGATGGTATCCACTTTCAGAATCCGAAATAACTTTGGCATCCAAAATAAAGGATGAAATTTTGAGATCAATACAATCTGATATTCAATTTGACACGAATCTTAATGAATTATTCTCAATATTAGAAACACAACAAAATAATCTTGAGACGATTATTTTCAAAAGAGGCATTCTTGATTATTTGAGACATCACTTAGATAGAAAATTTCTTATTTTAGAGGATACTGATGTTAAAAAACAGCAATCAATAAATTATTTAAAATCAGAAAGTATTTTTAACACTCGTGTTTCTACAAAAATGGATTTGGTAGGAAAATTTGTTAAATCAAGAAATATTATTATTCCGTACTTATTAAAAGATAATATCAATAGATATATAAAACAGAATAATACATCAGACCAAATAGAATTATTTCTATTCGAAAGCGAGAAAAAGGATTTTGAATATCAGAATGAAAAAACTAATAAGGATATATATAAATTAAGAAATGACACTAAAAAAAGCTTTAATGAGAGTCCAGTTATGGATTTATTTAAGGAAGATAAGACTAACGATATCAATATTAACAGAAAACAACAGCATATAAGTGATTTTGAAAGAGATATAATTTTAGATAGAATTAAAAAAGATACTGTCTCAGATCGATCAAAAGAAATTGATGCGATACCAATAATATTAAATAATAAAAATAAATTAATCTATCTATCACCAGGTTCAAAAATAATTCTTCGAAAAGAAAAAAATAATCATTTTAACTTTTCTGAATTAACTGCATCAAACTTATACGAAGGATGTACAATATGTATTCCTATAGATAGTAAAACCGATATGTTTGAAGAATTAGCATCAAGATTTAAACCAGAATATTCTGATATAAAAATTAGAGCAACAGAATGGAAGAAACATCTAAACAATTTATTACAAACAAAATGCAGAAATGATACAAATTCCTTAACAAAATTTTTAAATGCTAATGGAATTAAAAGATCAATAGCAACGATAAGAAATTGGATATCAAATGACAGTTCACTAATTGCACCAAGAAATTTTGAAGATGTTTTACCAATTCTGTTTAGCCTTAATGGTATAGAAAATGTAAAAGATAAAATAATAAAAGCTAAAAAAGATATAGATAGATGTTATAAAATACGATTAGAGAATTCAGAAAAAATAATTGAAATTCTGAATGAACGATATCGAAGTAAAAAACCAGAGAATAAAATTGAAATATCTGTTGGTAATGCCAGTTTGCAATTAGAATTATTTCAGATAGATCTTATTGAAAATTCTCAAAAAATAGAAATTGAAAAGCTTTGGAAAATCAATGATTTTTAGCATACCAGCTGAATTTAATGGAAGAAATAAAGGTGAAAAAAGGGTATTTGATAGTTTAAAAAATTTATTCCCGGGAAAAAAAAATTTTTCAGTTCATTCAGTAGGACTGTCTAACCATCTTGAAAAGAGACAAGGTGAGTGTGATTTCATACTTATTACAGATTTAGGTATTTTTTGCCTAGAAGTAAAAAGTGGTCCAGTCAAAAGGAGTTTAGGTTTAAATGATAAAAACGTTGAAAATGAAGGTGGATTATGGATTTATTCAACTTATCAAAAAAAAGAAAGTCCATTTAAGCAGGCAGGAGATGCAGTATATCCAATTGAAGAAAAACTCAGTAATGCAGATAAAACTAGGCGTAATAAATTTGTTATAGGTAGAGGCGTAATATTTACTGATATTGAATTCAGTGACGAAAGTATCGAGTGGGATTTAAATGAAGTATGTTCTCAATCACAATTAAGAGAAAATTTTGAACTATACATAAAAAATCTATCTAAATTCCATAAAAAAAGATTATTAGAAACAAAAGGGATAAAAGTTAATAAAAATCCAAATTATGACGATTTAGTTTGGGCTTTGAAAACACTAATACCAGAGATTTCTCATACAAGTTTAATAGAATTAGAAAATAGCAAAGATGAAATAATAAGACTTGAAGAAACTCAAAAAGCTTATGTTGACCAATTAATTCTAAGAAAAAGAAAACAATCAATAATTGATGGAGTACCTGGGTCAGGTAAAACCCTCATCATACAGGAATGTATACATAGCCTTTCAACGACTGAAAAAATATTACTGACATGTTATAATTCCCAATTAAAGGATTACTTAGCTCAAAAATTTAAGTCAAAAGAAAATGTAACTGTTTTACATTATCATGCTCTAATGGAGTATTACTGTAATATGGCAGGATTACCAATCCCTTCCTCTGAAGAAAAAACCCTGAATTATTTTAATGAAGCCTTACCAAAAAATTTTGAAAATGCTCTTTTGTTACTTTTTGATAAAAAAAAATTAGATCTCTTTGATTGGATTTTTGTTGATGAAGGACAGGATATATTAAATGAAAGTAGCTTTAATAACCTAACTGAATTATTGACAGGAGGGAAGAAGAATGGAAATTTTTTAATTTCAATTGATAGTGGTGTTCAAAAAGGCGTTTATAAAAATCTAAATTTATATTTTTTAGAAAATTTAAGAGATATATATCATCATCTACCTTTGAAAAGAAACTTCAGAAATCCAAAAACTATATCTAACAGAGCTGCTTCAATAGTAGGTGTAGAAAGACCACTCACAAAAAGGGAATTTGTATCAGCGCCACAAGGAGAACTTATTAATGAAAATTCATCACATGAAATAATCTCCAAGCTTAATTATGTAGTGTCAAAACTTATTAAAAAAGGTGTAAAACCCAATGAGATAAGTATATTAACTTTAAAAAATCGAAAAAAAAGTATTCTTTCTTCTCTTAAGACAATTGCAGGAGAAGAACTTATTGATATGAAGATTAATCACTTATGGACAACTTCTTCTTCAAATGGAATTGGATGGAGTACAGTATCAAGTTTTAAAGGCTTGGAAAACGAGTATATAATTTTAATCGAGTCTGATTATGATAGATATGATGATTGGCTCAGATCTTTATTATACGTTGCAATGACAAGAGTTAAGTTTAGATTTATTTACATTGGTGTAAAAAATGGTAAGGTTATAAATAGCATATTTAATAATCGATTTTTAAATGATTGATTTTGATAAAGAATTTAATAGTCATAAAGAATTTAGAGATTGTTTACATAATTCTATACGAAAAGAATTACATGGCCCTATAAAATCAGATGAAGATGAATACAAAAATAAAATACTTCAAAAATCACCTGAACAAAATTATTCCTTAGGAATACTTTTTCCAAAAACTTACAATTCTGATTTAGATATTACTTCCTCTGGAGAAATCATAGAAAAAGAAACTCCGAACGATATTTTGAATATTGAGGAATATACTGTAAATACAAAATCCACGTCTCATTCAAATGATACAAGCCCTGAAAATTTTGATGATGTTAATTTAGCTAATGAATTTCAACCAAGTGCAATTGGAATAACATTTTGCTTTTCAAAAAACGATAAACCAGAAATTGAAATTTATTTTGCTAGATATTTTTCTGTTTCAGAGGAAGATGAAAAAGGATATAAAAGAACAGAATATAACTTCCAATATTCAATATCATCATTATTAAAAAAATCAGGAATTCTTAATTATAAAAAGCAAAATAATGATGATGAAAAAGCTTTTTTTTTAAAATATAAGTTAAGAAAAAATAATAATAATTGCATAATTACTCTCTGGTTGGTGAATAATTTAGAAAAAGAGAAACTTTTTCAACCTCAAATAACTGTTCATAACAATGAAACCTTTAAAGATATAGAAGATCCAAACCCTGAATTCTTTGATGAAGACACTAAATCAAGTGCACTTTTGTATAGAGAAAAAAGAGTTTATTGCAGAGGTCATGGTTGTGCTGGTGACTGGGAGTTGGATCAAAATGGTAGATGCATTAAAGTATTTTCCAACCTTATACCCGACTATGAAATTAAGCCTATCATTCCATCTGACTTTAAAAATGAGAATATTGATTTTACATTTCTTGGAAATAGCCTACTGGAAGGAAGTAATGATACTGCCAAAACAAGTATAATAAATAATTTAAACCATTTTATAACTAGTTATGAAAATTGGATTAATAATCTTAAGCAAAGTACTGGTAAGATAAATAAAGAATTCTTAGAGACAGCAAATAAGCATATTGAAAAATGTTCTGAAGCTGCAAAAAGAATGAGAAAAAGTATCAATTTATTAGAAAGTAATAACTCCGCATTTTTTTCATTTCGACTTGCAAATCATGCCATGCTTTTACAGCAAATTCACGGATCAATTGACAGGCAGGAAAACAACTACGAAAATGGCTATATAAGGCCAGACCTCCAAAATGATGCGAACCTAAAAAGATCTTGGAGACCTTTCCAACTTGCTTTCATTCTTTTAAATTTGGATGGTATTCCGATAGGAAATAATATTAATGAACATGATAGAAATATTGTTGATTTAATATGGTTTCCAACAGGTGGAGGTAAAACAGAGGCTTATCTTGGTGTTGCTGCTTACTCAATTATTCTTTCAAGATTGATTAATGGAGATAATTCAGGAACGGAAGTTATAATGCGTTATACGCTAAGATTACTTACTACTCAACAGTTCCAAAGAGCTTCTTGTTTAATTTTAGCACTTGAGTATTTGAGAATAAATAATTTTTTTAGAAATGATCAAATTACAAATTCAAAGGTTAGGTTCACCGCTGGACTTTGGGTTGGAAATGACTTAACACCAAATAGATTTATGGATGCTAGTAAATCTCTGGGCGAATTAAAAAATAATGGAAGAAACAAATTTTCACTTCTTGAGTGTCCTTGGTGTAAAACTAAGCTTTCAGAGAAAAACTATGCAGGATATTTAGCTACTAATAAAAAATTTGCCTTTAAGTGCTCAGAACCAAAGTGTGACTTTGAAGAATTACCAATTCAGGTCGTTGATGAAGCACTATATGAAAACCCTCCCACTCTGTTACTCGGAACAGTGGATAAATTTGCTCAAATCGCTTGGAAAGATGAGCCTGCTAGTTTTTTTGGTAAATTAAACAATAATCCTCCGAAGCTTATAATACAAGATGAACTTCATTTAATATCTGGTCCTCTTGGATCAGTTGTTGGTCATTACGAATTTATTTTCAAGATGATAATAAAAAAGTTTGGTAATACTCCTAAGATAATTGCATCCACTGCCACAATTCGTAGAGCTAGAGAGCAAGTTAAAGGTTTATATGGTAGTGATTATAGGACATTTCCTCCACAAGGTTTAAGTTATGATGACTCTTACTTTGCGGTTGAGGCAAAAGATACTGACAATAAACCTGGAAGAAAGTATGTAGGAATTTTTGCAAGTGGTACAAAATCACAGCTTACGGCCGAGGTTAATTTACTGTCACCTTTAATTCAATTTCCTGTTTCTTTTTTTAAAAAACATCTAATTGTTAATAGTAAAAATCCTGACGAAAAAAGCCTTCCAGAAGATATAAATAATAAATTTATTGATCCTTACGGTACAATAGTATGGTATTTCAATACTCTTAGAGAACTTGGTTATGCAACTAGTTTACTCACTATGGATATTCCTAAGCAAATTCAAAATATCTGTGCAAGATATAAGCTTCACTATTCACTAAGAAAACAATCAATTTTTACTGAGGAATTAACAAGTAGGGCTAATCAGGATGATATATCAGCAATTCTTCAAAAGTTGGAAATTAAATGGAAACCAACACCATTTTGGGCTGAAAGTGATAAAAGACCAGTTGAAGTACTTTGCGCCACAAATATGATATCTGTAGGAGTTGATATTGATCGATTAGGCCTAATGGTTGTTACTGGACAGCCAAAGAACACTTCAGAATACATTCAAGCATCAAGCCGAGTAGGAAGAAGGTTTCCTGGACTTGTTTTCACACTATATAATCATGGAAGAAGCAGAGATAGGTCGCATTTTGAAACGTTTAAAGCATATCATCAATCCATATATAAATATGTAGAACCAACAAGTGTTACACCATTCTCATTCAAATGCAGAGAACGAGCCTTACCTGCATTAGTTGTAAGTTTAGCTCGAGTTTGTTGTAATATGAAAGAACCTTTAGAAATAATTGAAAAAGAAGATGAATTAAGAGCTCATATGAAAGAATATTTTGATACTCTTGATGTAGCTGATTTAATTCAGGGTGATGTTCAAGATGCTGAAAGACAATTTGAGGAACTAATATCAAAGTGGAGGAAACTTGCAGAAACTTCTATTACAAAAGGTCAAAAATTCTTTTGGGAAAAGGCTGATCAAGAAAGACATCCAGATAGTCTTTATTTATTAATTCAATACGGAGTTACAGATAAGGAAAATGAAATAGAACCTATTCAAATGCTTAATTCCATGAGAAATGTTGATCTAAGTTCTACCTTACGAGTTACAAATGATATCGATTTAGAAGAAACAAATGTCTATTAATGATTTAGTAAGAAGAAGCCAACTTATTGTTCCTTTTGGTATCGGTTCAATGATTGAATTACCGAATGAAACATTAATGACGGCTGGACTTGATTTTTGGCCATCCGAAAGCTATTCAAGTGACCCTCAAAAAACTAATGCCATTATAAATAATACTATAATTAGAGATGAAAGACTAGAATTAAGATTATCAAAATTATTTAAAACAAAGATAAACCACTTTTTATCACCTACTGAGGGTATTCCAGTACATAGTAAAAGACAAAAATTAGACTATCATGATCCTATGCGATTTGTAAGATTTCCTACATGGCTTTTTTGTCCAAGGTGTAAAGTTTTAAAAAAAACCCATCCACATACCAAAGAACCTCCTAAATGTGATAATCCATATAATTTAAGAAAAGAATCAAAAGGAAGACCATGCTCAGAAAAAAAACTACGAGAAAGGGAAACCTTTAAGCCAGTTGGATTTGTAATAGCTTGTAAATCTGGTCATATTGATGATTTTCCTTGGATAGAATGGGTTCATCAAAATCAAAACAATGATTGTAATGGTGGATCAGGAGATCTTTTTTTAACAACTACAGGTGCATCTGGATTAATGGGAACAAGAGTAAGTTGCAGATTATGTGGGGCTTCAGAAAGTTTAATTGGGGCTGGAACTCCTAAATCTCTACAAAAAGTCTTATATGGAAATCGTTGCAGTGGAAAGAAACCTTGGTTAGGGGCAAACGCCCCCAATGATGACTGTACAGACCCTGATGGACCTAGAATGATGGTTAGAGGATCACTCAGCGTTTATATTTCAAATACTATAAGTTCAATACTTATACCTCCTTATTCAAATACTATTAGAACTCTTCTCAATAAAAATAGAGATCTTTGGGAAGGTATTTCCGACACAATTGATGATAATATGACACTAATTGAAGGTAATTATGAGTTAAATGATAGCGGCTTTAATTATATAAAGAAGCGAGCAGAAAAATTTGGTTTTGAAATTAAGTCATTTGTTGAAACAGCTTTAGCAAAATTTAACTCAGAGGAAAGGAATATCAATACTGCAGATATCAGTGAGGAAGAATTTAGATTTAAAGAGTATTTGGCGTTTACCGGAGAGAGACCCTCATCCCAAGACAGAAATGATTTTGATATTATTAACTGTGATTTAAATGATTATGAACCCTGGGTTTGTAAATATTTTAAGAAAATAGTTAGAGTTGAGAAATTAAGAGAAACAAGAGTATTCACAGGTTTTTCACGAGTATCTCCCTGCGCTCCTGGGGAAGAAAAGGTCAAAATTTATCGTAAAAAGAAAAATTGGCTTCCTGCAATGGAGGTTAAAGGTGAAGGTATTTTTATTGAATTTAATAATGATAAATTGTCTGATTGGGAAGGTTTTAGCAGACAAATTAACTCATCGGATAGCTTGAACAACAAATTAAAGCTTGCAAAAAAAGCTGGAAAACCAAATTTTCCACGTAAAGAAAAAGTAACAAATAAATTTTTACTGGCTCATACTTTTGCTCATCTTTTAATAAGACAGTTGGCTTTTGATTGTGGTTATGACGCAGCATCATTAAAAGAACGCCTCTTTGTAGATAAATCAGAAAAGCAAGAAATGTGTGCAATTTTAATTTATACAGCTAGTGGAGATTCAGAAGGAAGTTTGGGGGGCTTAGTAGAAAGAGCCAGGCCTTCGTTAATAGAAAATACGATAAGATCTGCTATTTTACAATCTAACTTTTGCTCTAATGATCCAATTTGCCATGAATTAGATCATCAGGGTCTTGAAGGTTACAATATATCAGCTTGCCACGCCTGTTCTCTCATACCAGAAACGAGTTGTGATCATGCAAATCTACTCTTAGATAGAAGAGTCATTATAGGAACATTTGAAAACCCAGAACTTGGCTATTTTTCAGAGTTGGTAAACTAATCTCCGAAAATTTTGATTATTTTTTAATTCTTTAAAAAATTAACTTTAACTAAAAAAAATATTGTTTTTTTTTTTTAATAAATTATAACGTTAACATGCATGATGAAAGTATATTAAGCTTGCCAACCTGCAATCCAAGCAAGGTGGTTTTTATATGCGACCTAGAGGTAATAAATGGAGAATATATTAAGATGAAACTTAACTTATAAAATTTCAAATAAAATCGGTCTGTAACAAATTCACAGGCTTGGTGTGTCCAGATTATGGACCTCCGTGTTCTTTGAAATTTTGGCATCGCTATGAATACTGATGTCATCCATCTTGATAAGGAGATTCTATGAATATTCAGAATAATATAACCAAAGAAGATTTAATATATGATTATGAAAATACATCCAGATATGAAATTATTCTCACTAATAACTTCCTTGTATTTTTTCCAGATCTGGAAGAAAGAAAGTTTGCCATCGATGAAATTCTAGATTGTTTGCTGAATAATCACATGGTTGCCATCGATGAAGCTTATTTATTATTTAACGAAGGTATTATTCCATTTTATTCAGATATAGCAGAGTTAAATGGTGAAAAATTTAATTTTCATATTTGTTGGATTAAAGAAAAAAATTATATGCATCTAATTTTAGACAAACCAAACAAAGGAGATCATTTTAAGTTTTTCAATATCAACCATGAAGATAATATTTCAATGAGTGAAATTATTCATTAAAAAAAGATTTCAGGCGGTTAGTTCATTTCTAACCGCCTGTATGGGCTCTTTAATTTCAACTTGTGCGCCCTGGTATCCCGCCTAAAGCACTAAAGCGGAGAAAATCGATGAAATACATCTATAAAAAAAATACTAAATTTCCATATATCCATAAATATTTGGTTATTCAGGAGGAAGATCTAATTAGGCCTGTTAAATGGCCCGATGTACCCTTCGTATACCAATACTTTTTATTTATGGATTATCGTCCACTACCCCCAAATATTCATATTAAAAATTGGCAGATTGATAATTTTGATACAGTTTTTTATCCAAATGGAACAACTGAAGCATTATGGGAACAAGATTTAATCTATTATGGTAAAAATCAAACCCCTTTATTTGTTGAAAGTTTAATGAAATTTGGAAGTAACTGGTCACAACTGATAGCTGAAAGAGTAGTTGGAATAAAATAAGAAATTGGGCCTTTAATATTCAACTTGTGCGCCCTGACATTTCGTCAAAAGCACTAAAGCGGAGAAAATCAATGAAAAATAATATATACAATAATCAATCTAAGTCTATTGAGACAATGGATTACGACAAATCAAAATATAAATCATGGTTGTTGCAGAAATATGCACAATTGCTGGGTCAGGAAATCCTTTTGAAAAGTGATATTGAAGAATATTTATCTTTAGAAAAGGAGAACAAAAATGGTTAAAATTAAATCAAGAACTTGGGCAGAAAAAGATGATCCAATTTTTACAGGAAGATTTACATGTTCTTCCCATAGAAATATTCACATTTTCAACGAAAGAAACCAAAATGAAAAAATCTCAAAGTCAAAATTATCAAATTTCCAAAAAAATAATCCTGACAGTTATAAAACCCAAAATGACAAAGGAAGAGATTTATTTAAATCTAATAAAAAATCTCAGATTACAGGGACTAAAAATAATCAGAGATTAATTAATTCAAAGATAAAGGAGAAGAACTATGATTGATAGACGTTCATTTCTCATTGGTTCTGGCACATTGCTAACTACTTGTTTTGTAGATAAAGCGTACTGGTATTTAGACAATAAACAAGCAGTTGTTCCGTTAATTAATCAAAATAAGTCACTGAAAAAGCTTTATTTTGTTCAAATATCCAGTAATGAATACGAGGTTAGATTGGGAACGCCTGACCTTTCTTATGAAAGCTTTCGTCAATTGACATACCGTGAAATGCTCGATCATTATAGAGGCGTATCTGAACCGAAAACATTGAGTGATTTTAGAGATATTTATCACGAATGGGGTATTACTCCGAAGATGCTCGATCAATTTGCTGATCCCATGGAATATGTCGATGACTGGGGAAGAATTGATAGCCCGAAAGCCAAAGCTTACCATTATTTAGAAACTTTAGACTTATTTGGATCTAATGGGATTGGTGGATTAAGACGCGGTGATTTACAGTTTGTAGACGGAGCATTTCCTGGTAGTGATTATTTGGCAGTTGTTTCTAATGATGCTTTATCAGCTAGTCTTCTTCAAGCAAGATTACTGGAACTAGGTGAGAAAACATACGTAGAGTTAATTCCAGAAAATTAAGAGTAAATAATGAATTATGTTGGGCAGGATATTTCTTGCCCAACACTCCTAAATTGACCTTTGGTGAATCTTGAAGGGAAACCCATTTTTTTTGACTACCTCAATACATTTGGACACACTTAGCCTTCCGCAGGCTAAGGTGTTTGACCTTCAGAGCCATCTCATCAGTCAACCCATTCGATATAGCGACACCTCCATAAGGTCGAGGGCGGTTACGCGGTCTCCTCTTTATTCGCTGCCTATTTTATAACGCAGAACCACAAGGCAGCTATATCGACAACCACCATTGTTATCCGCAGGTTACCGCTAGGTAGAGCCTGCTCGTAAAACCTTTTGAAATCAATCAATTTCAGAGCTGGTAATTTAACTCAACTGAGGTCCTCACCATACCAAGCGCTTCTAATAAAAAGCCCTATTTTGGCTACCCTTTACAGTCATTTATTTTCGAATAATGCCCTATTACGAGGCAAGCTTTGCCCGTATATGCTTTTGACGGACCTGCTCTAAATCCTGGGGGGTCTGGGGGCAACGAATTTTTTCTCGATGCTCAGATAAGTCCCCCACTATAGATCGTTTTCTAGTCCTCAGCCATTCATCAATTTCATTTCGAAGAAATCCAATTCTGCGAATGCTTATGTTTAAAGCTTTGGGAAAATCTTGTATGTTTCTTAATCGATTAAGAGTAGATACAGAAAAACCGCAATAAGCTGCTGCTTCGCGTATTGAAAACATTTCTTTCTTAGTATAAATCATATTCTGCCTTTTAATTATTAAAATTCAGAAATTAACGAATTAAATGATTCTTTTATTCACTAATTTCTGATTATCATTATATCACAGTGGTAGGGGTCAAGGCTTATATTTCTTCATAAGAATGCATTCTATTTACTAAAGAATTAAGAAACCTTTGGAAAAGAAAGAATTTGACCTTTCGAAGAGATAAAATTAGCCCAATCCTTCATAATAACTTTTCTTTGGATAAAAAGATCATCGCGTTGATAAGCAGATTCAACTTTATTTTTTAGAATATGACTTAGACAGTATTCTAAGGATCGAATGGTATACGAACCTGAAGTTTCACCCCAATCTCTAAAAGTAGAGCGAAAGCCATGAACCGAAATATCAAGTTGAAAGAAATTTCTTTTAATTAAGGTCAACATTGACATATTAGAAATTGGTTTTTTTCCATCAATTGAAAACAGAAATCTTTCTGAATAAGGATGATTTTCAACCTTTTCTAAGACTTCCAAAGCTTTTGGACTTAAAGGAACACGATGCACCCTACCCGTTTTCATTCGTTCTTTTGGAATAATCCATAAAGCTTTTTCCAAATCAAATTCACACCATTCTGCATTGAGAACCTCACTCGTTCTGGTAGCGGTTAAGATTAGTAATTGTAAAGCAAGACTGGATATACCTTTGATTTCAGTTAAAGAACCCCAAAAGGAAGGCAGGTCGGAAACTTCCAGAGCCTTGTGGTGATTTTGATTCATTGAGGGCTGTTTAGGTAAGAGAAACTCTAAATTCCCCTTGAAAACGGCTGGATTTTCCCCTGAGCAGTACTTCATAGTTTTTGCCCAATACCATACTTTCTCAATTCTTTGGCGTACTCTACGACCTGTTTCAGCCTTGGAAAGCCAAATTGGCTTTAAAACCATAGCTACATGTTTGGTTTGTATAGCCTGCATGGGAAAAGACTTTAAGACTGGAAAAGCATAGGTTTGAAGAGTGTTTATAAATTGTTGCTGATGCTTTGGATTTTTCCAGGTCTCTTTTATCGTTTCAAAACAAAGATGCGTTGCTTTGGCAAAGGTCATTTCCTCTACTTTCAGTTTCTGAAGCCGCTCTTCATCCCTCTCCTTTAAGGGATCAAATCCCTGATTTACTTTTACTTTCTGCAGATCACGAAGTTGACGGGCTTTTTTAAGTGAAATAAAGGGGTATCCTCCTAAACCCATATCCCTGCGTTTACCTTTAAACTGATAGCGAAAGACCCAACTCTTTGATCCCTTGTGATTAACGACTAGATATAAACCGCTACCATCGGCATATCGACCTTTATTATTTATTGTATTAATTTTAACAGTTGTTAGTTTCATTTTTTTTCCCACATTTGTTCCACCTTTTTAATTGATATGACATGAAAGCTCATGAAATGATAAGGATCATAATATCATGCTATCTAATTGATTTAATGTGAAAAATTGAGTTTTCCTGAGGTCTTATGACATCTCATGGATTCATGTTCTGGCGGAGGAGGTGGGATTCGAACCCACGGAAGAGTTGCCCCTTCGCCGGTTTTCAAGACCGGTACATTCAACCGCTCTGTCACTCCTCCGAGTTGAATATTTGCCTTATTTTACTGTGACAAAGGCTTATAAAAATTTTTCTGCATAACCACGAAAAGCATTTTGCTATACATCTTGCTATACATTCTCGTTTTTATAGTTAAAAAGATGTTCGTTTGCAATACTGATCTTTTTACTTTTTGCTTTCTCCTTAAACAAATGAGTATATGTGTTTAATGTTACAGAAGGTGTAGAATGACCTAATCTATTTTGCATTAACTTTACTGGTATTTGAACGTGATGAAGGTTTGTAGCACTTGTGTGTCGCATAGCGTGAACTCCTAAATGTTTTACCCCTGCTCGCTTTTCTATTTGTTCAAATCTCCATTGTGCAGTTCTTTTATGTAATGGTCCTAAATCATAATGCCATGGTATTAGATAATCACTTCCTTTAAGTTCCCTTTTAAAATCTAGCAACCAATCAGATAGCCATACCTTATAACCTCTTAAAAATTTCATTTGATCTAGGTCTAACTCAATTTCTCGAAAACCTGCAGCAGATTTAGGAGGTACTTCAGTACCATTTTTATCGCCATCTAGCCATTCAACGCTCCTACGAATATGAAGTATGCCTAAATCTAAGTCTACATCTTCAATTTTTAATCAAGCTATTTCACCCAGTCTTAATCCGCAAGTTAAACCTAATAAAGTAAATGTATACCATCTCTGATCATTGAGTTCTAAAGCGTAATTCTCTGCAGATTTCATTAGTTTTTGCTGATCAGACGGGCTCCAAACCTCTTTCTCAACATCTTTAACTGTGATGAATTCATAGCTTTTCATACTGTAATAATTTTTTGTAATTAATTGTTCATCTTCAGCATGTTGCATCACATTCTTCATCCAGGTTTCTATATGTCGAATAGTTCTATGAGCTATTCCAGATTTATTTTTTCCAGCTTTTGTCTTTTTCATCTGCTAATAATGATCTTACATAGCTGCAAAAATAATTTCCCAAATTAGACAGAAAATCATTGATATTTTTTAGTATATCTATTTTTTTAATCTAGTCCGCTCATCCCACTTAATCCACTAAATCCGCTAAGCCCTCCCCCAGTTATTATTCCACCACCAGTTTGACCATATCTTTGACTTTGCGAATTATAACACATGCGTGATCCACCATCTTGAATACATTTGTTTGAATTATTAGAAGATCTTGAGTTGTTTGTTTTATTATAAGTTTTATTATAAATATTTGTTGTTATTTTAGGCTGTACGATAGGTGCTGGAGGAGTTACTCCTACATTTATTAGAGCTTTGATTGCTGCTTTGTAATTATTCCTTGCTGCTACTGTCCAATATGAAATAGCCTTTTTGGTATTTCCTCTACACTCTTTTGAAACTCTTCCAAGAGAATAAAGTTCAAAGTTCCCACTATATCTTTTATTAATATAATTTTCTGCATTTTTACATTTTTTTACTTTGATATAAGCATCTAATAATTCTTCTCCATAACTTGATGGTGACCCTGCTTTTTCGAAATAAAAAATAGCTTTGGAGGAATTCTTCTCACATTCAACCGCAATTTCTCCCAAATGAAGTAAAAGAGATTTTCCAGAAAACTCTTCTTTAGCTAGGTCTATGGCATCCTTACATTTTCCTATAGACGAGAGCTCATGAAGTTTTTTATGACCTGGGCTACTACATGAAGAGAGAATAATTAGGAAGAAGATTAATAGGTATTTCATGGTTTTTATGTTAATCTAATAGCTTAATTTATTGATTTAGTATAATCTTATTCAAGTATTAAGAATTTTCAATCTGAATTAATATTTTTTTCTATAGGCTTAATTACCTTTTGTTAAAGGATTGACACGTTTTACACAGGAAAAAGAAATTAGAAGATCAAATATTTGCAAAAATGATGATACTAATTTACCTTTTTTTCTAAGAGAGGCTCACTCTTTTTTTCAAGCAAAAAAAGCTAAACTTTTGAATAGTTAGAATTCACTAACATTTTAAATTTTTTGACTTGATAAACCTTAAACACTGTAAACGAAAATAATTTGCTATACATTTTGCTATACACTTACCTAAAAAATAGACCTTATTGATAGTAAATGGATAAAAGGCAAAGATTTATAAACGCTAATATTAGTCATAAAACAAAGGGTAAATGACAACTACTGCATACTAAAGGAAACAAATACATAATATTTCAAGACCGGTACATTCAACCGCTCTGTCACTCCTCCATGTTGAATATAAGCCTTGTTTAACTGTGACAAAGGCTTAAGCTAAATATTTTATTATCAATAAATAACATAAAAAGCTTATACCATTATTTTTTAAGAAAACAATTCCTTAATTTTAAAAATAAATTAAAATTAATAACAAATTTTTTTTAATTTCAGTTATTTATTTGTGAATTATAAAAAGATGAAAATTTATCTTCAGAGCAACTGAAATTTAATGCTCTTAAACTTTTATCTCCACAATTTTCATAAATTTTACAGAGAAGAGCATTTGGATTATGACATAATCTTTTATCTTCATATTGACATCGAAATGGATTAATTGATCCTAAATGTTCGTCAACTTGACTTATTAGATCATTGTCAAAGATAATATTTGTTAAAGACTGATGTAACTTCTCGTCATTATTAATATCATATCTTTTTAAAATGTGTTTAGTGCCAGGTGCACTAATGGCCACACCCGAAATATTCAACTTTGCAGAAATGATACCTGCTAATACTCCACCTAGTGAATGCCCAATGATAATAAATTCGTCTTGATTTTTTAAGGAGATATTATTGTAATCATTGGCAAGATTCATAACATTAATAAATAAGTCATTAGTATTAAAAAGTCTTCTTAAATCGGCCCATTTTACGAGAGATTGAATTAAATCATCAGGAAGTAACCCAATTACAGGAGTGATAATATCAAAAAAGTTTAGAAGCTCAATAAATGAAAATACATTTAAATCATATAGAAGTTCAGAATAGGTGTGAGTTCCTCTTATTATCATAACTCTAATTTTTAATTCTGGAAAATAAACAATTGCAGATCTACCAAAAGTTTTCCAATCATCAAAATGTTCCAGTGATACAGGCGCTAAATTAGTATTTTCAAAAATACCTTTTATATAATCATTTGCATAATCAAACTCTTTTTGATGCTGCTCTAAATAAACATATGGAGTAGATGATAATGCTGTGAGATCTAACGCTGACAAATATTTATCATTACTTTTAATATTTGAGTTTTGCCATTTTATCTTACAAATGGGATATGAAGTTGAATTATCAGAAATTAATAATTTTTCAGTTTTGTTTTTTTTAAAACTTATAGGAATTACAGGCTTTGTTATATTAAAACCTTCAGTCTTTAACCCAACAAAAGTTAAAGAAATACTAAGACAAAAATAAAATCCTACCAAAAAATAAAAACTAACACCTAAAATTTTAGGAAAAGAAAATTTTAATGATAGTCCTATAAAAAATAATGTTAAACCAGACATAATCATAGATAATAACAAATCTTGAAAATCAGGCCTTGTTAATATTACTGATAAAAAAACGGTCAGGATTGCAAATAAAAAAGAAAGTATACCTAATTTGATATTTGGTTTTTTTACGTTCCAATCAAGATCTTTAGAATTAAAATTGTCAATTTTTTCTTTTGAAGAGTGTAAAAAACCTTTTTCAGTTTCTAATTTTTCAAGAGCTTTTAAATAATCATAATATCGATCCTGTCTTAATATATTTGAAAGAATAACTGAATTACAAAAAATATATAGACAAGCAAATAAAAAAATTAAGAATACACCACCTAAAAGATAACCTGCAGCGAAATGAGATATATCAAATTTGGTCGTTGCATATATATTTAGCAACCCACCAAAAATTGGAAAAAACTCAAAACTTAAAATAATAAAATAATTAAAAGGCTTTATGATATTATGAATTATATTTTCATTCTCAGTAAAAGCAGTCATAATTTTTGATCTAAATTTTAGAAATGGAGGATTATCCATTGCATCAAAAATTAGATCAAACATCCCATTACAAAAAATTACGCCAATTAAAAAAACAATAGGATTTAAAACCAAACATGTGATAATTTCAAATAATGTTGGGTTATCTTGATGTGATAAAATATAAAACGATGTTTGAATACATATTCCAATAGAGACTGCTAATATAAAAAGAGCAGTAATTAAATAAAAAAAAGTTGCTCTTAATCTTAATGAATTTACGTAAAAGGAATTTTGCATAAGATTTAGTTAGTCTAAAATAAAAACACTATAATAAATATAGGTAATTACGCTAAAATTTACTGCATAGCAACTAAATCTCTTTGAACTTTATTACCTTGGTCTATGGTTATAGTCCTAACTATAACATCTAAATCTTCAGAGAAAAATTGAGTAATGGATTTTCCTGTATTGCTTGAACAAATTACTTTCCAAACCTCTTCTTCATCCCAAAGTTGTATTTTTGTTTTCTCAATAACTAGACAGGACCATTTACTTCGCCAGCTACTTGTACCACTCATACCTATTCCATCAACAATAAAAGTAATTTTTTGATTTTCTTTGAGAGGAAAAAGTTTGCCTCTAACATCTGTTATAATTCTTCTTCCAACAATAGAATTTATATTTTCATACCATGTCACAGCAGGAATAAAAGGATTTAAGACTGTAACATATTCGTGCCCAAGATTACTATTCCAAGTTACATATGTATTTGAAATTTCTTTGATTGATAATACTTCATCAGGATTGTTGTATTGGTAGAGCTTACCTTCTTTGATTTTAAGTTTTTTAATCCCTAAATTAAGTTTTTTATCCTCATTTATAAAGTTAACATTGCTAGATACCCTACTAAGATCATAGTCATCTAAAACTATCTGTGATTCATCTAAATTACAATTAGATAAAGTAAAAAAACAAAATATAACCAATAAATTAAGTAATTTATTTAACATACAAAATTATTTAATTTGTGAATAAAACATTTCAACTTCAACTAAGAATAAGGCTGTTAAAAATTTTAAATTTTCTATGTCTGAATTTGAATGCATACTTAAATGCATTGAAATACCTACATTTCCATCAGGATCCGTAGCTGGTCCTGATTTAAATGCAGTAGATCTAAATCTATTACCTATATGGTTCCAATCATTTAAAAGTTCTAATGTAGCTTTACTTCTGATACCAAAATCAGCATATAAAGTAACTTCTTCACAACCTACAGTACCACAACCATCAAAAAAAATGGCTATATTATCAGCCACTGTTTTAGTTTTAAAAACTAAATGAGGATCACCCGTAATGTCTTTATGTCTTTCAGTTTCAATACCATGGCTATCAAAGACTTCAATCATAACATATTCAGAAACTGCTCTGGATTTATCATTTCCTAATTTTATTTCTGCAAAAGAAAAATTAGTGTTTAATAACAAAAAAAGAGTCAAAAAATAGTAATTCATTTTTTTAAAATTTTTAAAAATATTTTTCATATTATTTTCCTCCAAATATATGTAAAAATCCTTTACCAAGTTTTGAAGCTTCATTAGATATTCCTTTTTCAATTTTTGAAGCCTCATTAGTAACAGCTTTTGTTACTTTTTTCGTTTCTTTTACAACTGCTTTTTCAACTGTAACAGCAGTATGTTCTACAGTTTGTATACCTTTTTTTACACCTTTATAGATTTTTTTAGCTTCTTCTACTAGTGCATGTTTTGCTGTAGCAATGAAACTTTCATTATTACAATGTGAACTCATTCCAACATTTCCAATTGAAACACAATTTTTTTCACCCAATAGTTCTGTAAAACATCCTATTCCTTTTATACATACTGCAGCTTCTGAAGTAATGTTGCCTTCATGAGTAACTTTTACATTTGCTCCATTAACATTGTTTATATTTCCAATATACACCCCGCTATTATAATCCCAAGACGCATAAACTTCACTTTTAATATTCCCAGTTTTTATATCTATAATATTTTCCCCTTTGGAATTACCATATACATTACCAATCTTTATCATGGTATTTGCACCATCGGCACCACCATATAATTTGTTATTAATATTCCCAGTTGTTATGGTAGATTTTACATGACTTTTATTTCCTGAACTAACATTGCCAATTTCTACATTAACTCTTCCATCAATTGCTATTGATTCATTCGTAATGCTGCCTGTGTGTATAGTTTCCTCTACCTTACCACTTCCATAAATTTCACCAATAATAACATCAGCGTATGAATTTTTTCCAATTGCTAGGTCCTCAATATTTTTAGTTTCTATTGTTAAAGTCGTTTGCTGCTTATTTTCTGAAACTCCTAATTTAATATCAGCACTTGTATCCCAACCATAAGATTCTGCCTTTAGATTACCTGTTATTATATTGATAGTCTGATTAGAAATTTTTTGACCTTTAATACTTCCAATTTCAATTAAGGATTTTGAATTTAACCCAACTGCAATGGTTGAAACATCATTAGTTTGAATTGAAATGCTGTCATTAACTGCATTTGTGGCACTTATCACGCCAATATTTTCAATACCCTCTCCTTTAGCTGCAGCAAAACCAACACCGGTTCCTGATATTTGATTAGTTGAAATTTCAATTTTATCTTTTTTATCTATATTACCCGTTACTACACCAATATTTTGTTCAACAGACCCCGTACCAGTAACTCCTACAGCTGCAGCAGTAATATTGGTAATTTTTTTTAAATTAATAGTAACTTGATCTGCTTGATTTTTTGATGAAATGCTTCCAACTTTTTGGATAGCATCTGCTGCTCCCAAAACGCTGGCCCCAATATTTGCAATTTTATTAACATTTAATTTAATTTGTGAATTCTCTATTTTCTTAGAATTCATAACTCCAATATCTTGTTCAGCATTTGATTTACCTAAAATACTTGCTGCTACATTCGTTACTCCATTTTTAATTTTAAGATCTATAAGATTACCTTCAGAATTACCATTAGTAGTAGCGTAATTAATTACACCTATTTCTTGAGTAGTATTTGCATAAGAACCTAATGCACCTGCTACATTTGTAATAGTCCCAGTTTTAATTTTAACTTTATTATTTGAAGTATCATTACCCTCAATCACAGCAAGTTCTTGACGAGCAATAGCATCATTTGCAATACCTGCCCCAACATTAGTAATATTTTTACCTTTGAATTCTATTTGATCAGTTTGGCTTTTATTTGACTTTATAACAGCAATATCTTGTTCTGAACTGGTATTTCCAAGTACCGAAACTCCAACATTGACTGCATCCTCTAATGTTGCTTTAACTTTAGATCCAGTAGCACTATTTTTTACATTAATATCCCCAACATTTTGTATAGTAGTGCCAACTCCACCTAACTTTCCTGAGACATTAATAACAGTATTAGCTTTGACAGTACTTGAATCTCCACTTAAATCATTGGCAGATAAAGAAGATAAGTTTTGCAAAACTGATCCTGATGTGCCACCTAAAACTGTAGCATTCGCATTTACAGCTACTTTAATGTTAGATTCAACTGAACTTGAACCTAACAAATTTTTTGCATCAAGGTCTCCAATTTTTTGGATCGTTTTTACAGTTGATATAGTACCAGATTTTGAATTATTTGATGAACTTTTTGAATTAATACCAACACTTCCTATCGAAACCGATGCATTTCCAAGAACGTTAGAAATTACAGTAGACTCTGAATTAGAAATTTGTTTACCTGATACATCCCCTATGCGTTGTATAGAAGAAGCAGCACTCAATCCTGCCAAACCAAAATTGACAATTGCGCCTTCTTTTACAGTCACAGTCGATTTAACCTCTGCAAAAGAGGGCTGAGTGAAAAAAAGTAATATTGTTAAAACTATAATTTTTAATTTAATTTTAATAATTATTCACCTTTTGCAACTTTAATGGATGTAGTTACCCCATATGGGATATTTCCCATATTAGCACCTGCAGAGGCTGATTCCCACCAAGAAATATTTGCAGATTTTTTTGACGGCGAATAATTATTCATCATACGAAATGTATCAAAATCCATCACACCAGTTGTCATAATATTCATGATTTTTTGGTACTCTTGAAGTGCCTTTAGATAGGGTTCATTTTTGTTCCCTGTAATTTTACCTTTGTAAAAACCAGTGTCTTTCAACGCTTTTTGAGCTAAAAGATCAACTTTTTTATTTTTATGCTTTAATACTTTGACCCATTCCTTTTTTAACGCTGCCATTCTGGCATCATTCATTCCAGCATTTGATAAACAACGCCAATAGGGTACTTTCTGCAACTTTCCAATTAATTCAATTGTTCCTACCTGAATTAGAGCTCTATAAACATCATTAAAATCTTGACTAGTATTATTACTATAAGAATAACTTAAGCCAAGTTTAGCCATAGAAAGGTCCCCAGTAATGGCACTTCCAGTTGAGTTATATAAGGCCAATGTATTTGCTGAATAAATTCCTGGCAAAGATAACATAGTTGCGACCGAACCAACACTTAAGTCCAGCGTCACAGATCCTAAAGTTCTACTACTAGAAAAACTACCAGTTAAATCTTCTGTTTCTGTTTGAGTGCCTTCTTCCCCATCACCATCGTCTATTATTGTTTTGGTAAATTGAGTACTTGCTCCTGCTCCACTTTGCCCACTCCATGCATTCTTATTATGCTGAGTAATACCTCCCCTTATAAAAAAATCAGGAGTTCTCATAGTTTTATATTCCGGGTGACTTTTGGCCATGGTAAACACGTCTGATAATTGAGAATTAAAATTATGAAAACGAATAGCACGTGACCTTTGCGTCATTTGATTGATGGTAGTAATAAGCATTTCAACTCCACCAGAACTCAACGATCTATCACTTGTATAATTATTAATATCCTGAGCCATTACATAAACTGGTTGAACCTTTTGCATTAATAATAAGCTATCCATACAAACCAGCGCTTCATTAAAATTGGTTATTTTAGATTTTGCAATAGAAGTAGGATTATCAATCATAACCGAGGCATTAGGTTTTGGTTTTGTAAGTGAACAAGCTGACAAACCTAAAACAAACACCCAAATGGAATAAGAAAATACTCTAAAAGTTATTTTTTTCATTTTACTGCTCTTTATTTAAATTAGGAAGAACTGGGTCTTAAAAAAATTAACACTTATTATTAGTATTAATAATGTGACCTCTTATTATAACGACTGTATTATGCTGACGATGATCACCTAAATCAGGAGTAACATTTCCTATAGCTACACCACCGCAAGTGGCAGAAGTTTGTGCAGTTAAAGGACTATTTCGACGGCTTTGAATCATACTTTTTCTCGCTTTATGAGTATATTTTTTATCCACACCTTCTACATTCCCTTTGGCCTGATTTGCTAAAGATATAGCATTACCTGTATCTGACATAATTGCTACTGCTTTATGGCTAAAAAGAATAGATATTAAAAAAAACAAAAATGTAGGATTAAATAATCTAAGGGATAACTGAGTTTTCATCACAATTGTCGCCTATAGTACCAACTTCTTGACAAGAAAAGGCTACTCCAGCAGCACCTGCACCTACATTGATTATAGCTCCCTGACTTGTATTTACAGATATATCAAGCCCCCCCGAAATATTTCCTTGTAAAACGGATCCAACTGCTTGTTTTGCAGAGGATTTACCTTCCCCAGCCGCACCAAGATTAATAATTCCAGCTTGACCTACCGTAACAGAAATTGTGGCCTTTCCACCAATTTTTGGTGGTTCTTTTGCCATTAAAGAAAACGATGAAATAACCGATAAAATAAAGACATAAAAAGTAAAATTTAAAAATTTTTTCATAATGTAATCGCCTGTATTGATGATTTATGTGTCTTTATAACATTTCTTTAGTTTAAAGTCTACTTTTACAAGTTCAAAGTTATTTACGACATTGGGGATATATTGTTAAGTAACCGACTTATGTATTTTTCAATAGGAAGTAACAATAAACCTAAAAATACTTTAGAAGTAATAGAAAAAATAGGTACGCCATTTGAAATATTTTCAAGATATGGGTCAATAAGTATATTTAATAATTCAAAAAGACCTAAAATAATCATAAAAGTAAAGGCTGTAGCAATGCGGCTTGCTCTAGATGAACGGCGTAAGAATAAAGTTAAAAATAAAAATGTAGATATTATAATAAACTGAACAATATAAAAGGTTGTGGATTGCCACCATGGTTTATTAATATTGAATTCATAATTATTAATAGATGAAACTAAGCCCAACGAATTCATACCTTGAACTAAAAAATTATACGATCCAGGTGCCAAATTTGTGTAAGTAATTCTAGTTTCTCTTTCGAAATCTGAGAAATCTTTTTCAAAACCTTCTAATTTATAACGGAATTTATTTTTTTCTTCATTTAAGTAATCAGGTAATGCAATAGAAAATGAAACTTTGTTTTCATTGTGGGAAAACTCTTTTTTAATTTGAAAAATTTCATCAAAAAAATCCTTTTGAATACCATGATTATAAATTGAAGAATTATTGATATTTATCCTAGAAATTAAACTATCTGAATAATTTTTAGCACTACTAATTCCACTTTTATCAATTAATACCAATCCTTTATGGCCTGACATTAAAGTATAATTATCTAAAAAATGAAACTCTGTATATAAATAATCTTCTATTTTATCAAAAGGCAATTTTATTATATCATCATTAGATAAATTAATTTCGTAAAATTCCTTTTTTCTTTTTCCGTATGAATCCTCAGTAAATGTAATCCAATAATTATTATTATTCTTGAGTTTGACATCAAGAATTTCTTTATTTGCAATATTTGGTATTTTATTAAAAAGATCGCTTTCAATAAATTTATTTTCGAAAATGTTAAAACTAAATATTTTATGATGATTAGATAAATACAATTCATTATTTAAATTAAATAATAAATTCTTTTCAGAAGGAATTGATTTAATATTATAAATTTCTGATTTTTTTTTGATTTTACTAAATGATTCACTTTTAGAAAATTTAATCTTATAGATATTTTCTCCATATTCTGTAATCCATACTTCATTTGTATCTTCTAATTCAACAAATTGTTTTATTGATTTTGAGAAAATAGTATAACTATTTTTTAAATTATTACTATCAAGATAGATGAGACCTTTATCAGTATTTACTATTAATTTTTCTGGAAAAATTTTGCTTTTTTTTACTTCGTAAACAATTCTTCCATTAGTTTTTTCATTTAAAATATTATGATACATATCATCTTGATCTAAAAAACCAAAACCAGATTTAGAACCAATGAAAAGTTTATTATCCAAAATTTCTAAACTCCAAACTTGAGAATTCAATTTTTCTGGAGCAATTGAGACAAATTCATCTCGTTTCCTGTCTTCATTCGTTGATAATTTTTTAAGCCCAACATCTGTAGCTGCATAGAGCTTTTCATTAAAAACTATCACATCATGTACTAAATTATTTAGTTTTGAATCTTTAATAGGAAGATATTTAAAATTATCATCAATATTAATTTTTGAAATTCCAGATTGTAATCCTGCCCAAAATAATCCCTGCTTATCTATAAATATTGTCCTGATATTATTTCCATCTAAACCAGTTTCTTCATTAATCTTAGTAACCAGTTTTAATTCATCATCAATTATAAAAATACCTTCATAAGTAGCTAATCCTATATTTTCTTTTAATTGAAATGTTCTATAAATTACTGAAATATTATCAATTTCTTGATTTTTTATTTTTGTAAATATAGATCCCTTCTGTAAATATGCACCTGAACTTCTTGTAAAAACCAAAAGTGACTTATTTTTAGTTAAGTGAATACCTGAAATTGACTTATTACTAAAGATATCACCTCCAACTACTGGAACTAATTTTTCATTAATTATTTCAAATAATCCTGAATTAGATAGTTCTAAATAAATTGATTTATTTAAATATCTACTAACACCAAAAGTCTTATTATCAATATTAATACTTTTAAATTTTTTATCTTTAAAAAATAATAAACTATTTTTCATTCGAAAAAAAATCGTGCCATCTTTTAAGGGTATGGTTTCGTAAACAATATCATTGATGTTATAATTTGTATTTTCTAAATACTGATTAAATGATTGATAAATTAAATTACCATCTTCATCGCTTTTTAGAAAACCAAAATTACCTACACCACCTACGATAATATTACCTTTTTCATCTGATGCTATAGATCTGGCTGGTATATCCCCATCTAATTTAACATTTTGCCAAAATTTACCATCATACATGATAACACCGTAAGAATTTGCAAAATATAATCTTCCAATTTTATCTTGTGTGATACCCCAAGTCGGCGGATCACCACCATATTCTGACGGTTTATAGTTTTTAATTTCAGGAAATGGATATTGAGTAAATGCTAATAAATTTCCTGAGAGGAATATCCATATAGAAAAAAAAATAAAAAATAAAAAAATAGAAGAAGATGAGAATAAATTTTTAAATTTTATCAATAGGAGCTTCATGATGAATAAGTTCTTTAGCTCTAAGTTCTTTCCAAAAATCAAAGGGAATTTTAAGTTTAAACCATTGTAAGATCTGTTCAAACTCGTTTTTAGATCTTGCTCCAGGAATTACGGATGTAATGATTTCGTTAAATAAGGGGAATTGAAGTGCTGCTGCCGGCAATGGTATATTATAATTTTCTGCAATCTTTTTTAGGGACTTTACTTTATCAACTACATTTTTTGGTGCGTTAGCATAATTCCACATTTCTCTATCAACTAATACTCCTGAATTAAAAGGTCCCCCACAAATAATAGAAGTGCCAGCATTTTTACACTTTGGAAATAAAGAATCTAGGGGTGTTTGTTCTAATAAAGTATAACGACCAGCTAATAAGAAAACATCCCAATTACCTATTTCTAATGCATCTAAGCAAACTTGGTTTTCATTAACACCCAATCCTATGGCTTTAACTACATCATTATTCCTTAATTCATCCATCGCTTTGTAACCAGTTTCAGATAAGTCCTTGAAATATCTTTTATTTTCCTCACCATGTTGAAATTCTCCAATATCATGTACTAAAAGAATATCAATATGCTCCAACCCTAATCTTTGCAATCCATCTTCAAAAGATCGCATAATACCATCATATGAATAATCATAAATTGGATGAAATGGCAATGGATCTACCATTCCATAATTTGATGGATTATCTACAGCACCAGGTTTTAATATACGCCCAACTTTACTAGAAATTACAAATTGACTATTTCTCAGTTGGTCACCTACAACACGTTCAGATCTGCCAAAGCCGTACCAAGGGGCTGTATCAAAATACTTAATACCTGAATCTAAAGCAAATTTTATTATCTCAGCAGCTTGATTATAACTTAAGTCAACAAAATTTCCTCCAAGAGGTGCACAGCCAAGTCCTAAAACATCAATTTCAACTTTTGTTTTACCAATACTTCTTTTGGAAAGTTCAAACATTTCTTTTATATAAAATAAAATTACTGTAAATACAAATTTGTAAAACTACAATTAAATTAGAATAATTATCCACCCTACATATAAGGCATTAAGTCAACTTCACTATCTTCATTAATCGGTGAAAACCAAGATTCCTTATAAATTTTTCCATCGATAGCAAGAGAAATTGCTCTTGTAATTTGAGGTTTAAGACTAGGATATTTTAAAGAAATATTATCAATCACTTCTTTAAAGTTTGATCCTGAAACTGCAGCTCCAATTTCATACCCACCGTTTACTTCTTTGATTTCTCTTATTCCTGGAATATTTTTAATTTCAATAATCAATTCAGGTTCGATTATACCGGAACGCATTTGAACAAGTACATCAGTTCCTCCACCTTGGATTCTAGAAATCCCATTTGAATTATTTAATAAGGAAACTGCTTCTTTTTCTGTATTAGGTTTTACAAATATCATTATTCTATCATTAATTAAAAAATAAAAATAATTTATCAAATATAACATGATTTACTGGTATAACTCAAAGTTAAAATGAGGGGCAAATATAATTTTTTGATTAATTTTTAAAAAAAACATCCGGTTAACTAACCTGACATATTTTTTACAAATTATTTGAATATTTGTTCTTATATATAAGTATAAATTATTTAGAACCAGCAATTGCTCCTCTAATTTCAATTGATCCACTATCTGTATCTTTTACGGAGAAAACATTACCAAATTCAGAACCTTCTGGACCAAAAAATGAACCATCGGATTCCAATTCATAATTGTTTGTTAATATAGTGTCTAATTTGCTATTTTTTAACTCTATTTCACTAAAACAAATCCTGTTTTGATTACAAATTTGACCACTAGGAAATATAATATCAACAATTTCTGTTGCTGGACAATTTCTACAACTAAGATCTAATAAGGATTTATTTCCATTAAGTGATTTAATTTCTCCAGTAATGAATGTATTTTTTCCGTCATAATCAAAAATTATTTGACTATTACCTTTTAATCCAAAAAGAGCATTGCCATCATTTATAAAAACTTCAGCAGCTCCTTTGTAAATGTGTTTTCCTGTTGGTAAAGAAAATTGTTCGTTTTGCAACCCTATTAATCCAAATGATCCATTAATTAAATTTCCTTCCGGTATTATAGTCACATAATCAGTAAGGTTTTTACTTAATATTATTTGTTCGTATTTAGTTTCATCAATAATAATAGTATTAGAGATACCGTCTCTTGCTAATTTTCCTGAAATATTTGTAAGCTTCAAAGTTGTACCATCAACAGTAATTAATTCTAAAGGTGAATCCTCATTAGAGGTAAAATCAAAAAGTGACATTTTTTTTATTTCATCATTGCTGATGCTTCCTCCACAACTAGACATAAGAAAAAACAAGAATAATAAAGAGAATAATTTTTTTAAATTAATGAACATTCTAATACTTCTGATAAATAAACCTTACTATAAAATAAAATCTTGAAAACTTAGTTCATCTGCTGAAACACCATAAATCAAAAAAGAACTATCTTGATCATTAAAAAGTGCAAAACCATCGGAATTATTTTCTAATTTTTGTTTAACATCTGAAAACTCTTTGTATCCAAAAGCTTCAAGATTTATTTTATCTTTACCTTTTTCAAAGTCTTTACCAATTGGTTTCGACTCACTTAAATTCAAAAGATTTAATTGAAATTTTGCTATTGTGTCATTTCCACTAGAAGGTTCAAAAACAAAAGTATCATTTCCATTACCACCTTCGATTAAATCATTTCCAGGACCTCCATTTAGAACGTCATCTCCAAAGAAAAAATCAGATAAAAGTAAGTCACCAATTAAAAAATCATCTTGAGAGTTACCACTAATTGGATTATTTCCCGTACCACCAATAACTACATCAGAACCATCTCCCCCTATAATTTCACTATTACCTCCAGCAGCGACAAGTATGTCATCTGTATCACCACCTTTTAAAACAATCTGACTATGTGCATCTTTAAAAACATTGCGACTACTCAAGCTTGAATTTATAACAGTTTTTATAGGTAATTCTATTTTTATTTCATCAGATGAAATTGACTCTGCAAATCCAAACCCATCGACAAAATTAACAACTACCTTAATTTTTTTCCCAAGATCGGATGCAAGAATTTTGTAATTATTTGTATTTGAATCTTGAACCTTGATACCGTCACTAAACCATTGATAGTTAAAAGTTCCTAATCCCTCCTGATCTGCAATTGATGCATTTGCAGTTATTAATTTATCCAAGGACTTTTCACCAGTAATGGTTACTCCGCCAAAAGCTGGGGTATTGGATGGATTAACTTTGATTATAAATTGATCAGAAAAAGTCCCACCATTTCCATCATTTGCAGTTATTTCAACATTAGCTCCTAATAACTCTGATCTTGTGGGAGTAATAGTGAGATAATTAGTCGTTGCATCAAATGTTATCCAGCCAGGTAATACCGAACCAGATGATAACCTAGCAGACAAAGTTATGATATCATCATCTGGATCAGAAAAAGTATCATTAAAATTATAACCCCCAGATGTATTTTCATTAACAACAATGTCCAAAATAGCATTTTTTAGTAATGGTGCATCATTCGCATTTGTAATATTTAATGTTACAGCTTTTTGTGTGGATAAATTACCAACGCCATTATCTGTAGCAATTACATTAAAAATATAGGAGGATTTATTTTCAAAATCTGCAGAAGTTTTTAATCGCAATTCGCCATCGTCAGTATCTACCTCAATTAAAGAAGCATCGTCTCCTGAGATTGAAAATGATAAGTTATCACCAGCATCTTGATCCGTTGCTGTAATGGTATAAAAAACAGTCGAGTTTGAAAGATTTTCAGCTAATGTTGCAGTTGAACCAGATGTAACTACTGGTTGATCATTAGCATTTGTTACATTTACTGTTATACTTTCAGTATCTTGTGAGCCATCAGGATCTGTTGCTACTACATTAAAGTTATAAGAATTTTTATTTTCAAAATCAGCAGATGATTTTAATCTAACCTCGCCATCATCAGAATCTATTGTTACCAAAGAAGCATCTGTCCCAGAAACTGAAAAAGTAAGTACATCGTTTACATCTGCATCAGTTGCTGTAACATCATAAATTACTTCAGAAATATTGGCATTTTCAGAAACTGATCCTGTTAAATTAGTCGCATCTATAACAGGTGGTGCTTCATTTACATTTTGAATGGTTACAGTAATAATTTGCGTAGAAAAAAAACCTCCACCTTCAACTGCTTTTACTTCTACTTGATAAGTGTTGTTGTTGTCAGCATCAGTAGGAATTTCAAAGTTGGGAGCAACTTTAAATGTTAAATTTCCCCCTGCATCTAGATCAAACTTATTACCATCTAGACCTGTGTTTATAGACCAAGTGACAGGAACATTAGCTGTTAAATTGGTAACTGCGGTTATATTTTCATTTTTTGAAACTGTGGATGTTTCAGATCCCGCGGAATTACTGGGACCTTGGATTAATGGAGTAACAACTCTCATTGTCAAAGTTCCATTAGTAGTACCTCCATTTCCATCAGATATGACATAAGTAATTGTTTCAGTTGTGGTAGCCACCCCAGTCGGTGGTGTATAATTTATGACTGTACCATTCGTTGTTGCATTCCCAGCACCCGAATAACTGATGGATTGTATAGTAAGTGTATCTCCGTCTTCATCACTATCATTAGCAAGAATAGCAATATTATTCTTCGCAGTATTGAGTGTGGTAATTGCTGTATCATTAACTACTGCAGGATTATCATTTTGATCAGTTACGTTAATAGTAACTGCCTTCGTTGAATTAGCAGGCGTAGATCCATTATCTGTAGCAACAACATTAATTGAATAAGAATTTTTAATTTCAAAATTAGCAGAATTTTTAAGACGAACTTCACCATCATCTGAATCAATAGTAAATAACGATGCATCGGTGCCAGTAATTGAAAAGGTAATTGAATTACCATCTGGATCACTAGCTTGTGCATCATAAGCAATAGTTGAAATTGAGGCATTTTCAGCAATTGTTCCAGTTGCCCCACTAGTTATTGATGGAGGATCATTGAGATTATTTACTGAAAGTGTTACGGCTTTAGTAGTAGAAAGTGTTCCTGCTCCGTTATCAGTAGCAATAATATTAAAATTATAGGAGTTTTTAGTTTCAAAATCAGCCGAAGTTTTTAATTTAACTTCACCATTATTTGAATCCACTGTAAAAAGAGCTGCATCAGTTCCAGAAATTGAAAAAGTAATAGTATCTGATGAATCAACATCAGTAGCGTTACCGTCATAAACTACTGTTGTTATTGGAAGATTTTCATCAATAGAAGCAGTATTTGAAGATGTTATAGAAGGCGCATCATTTAATTTAGTAAAATTAATTGTAGCTGTTGCCGTTCCAGTTTGTTCTGCTCCAGCATTATTTAGATTAGTGGTTTTTACAGTGAGAGTTTTAGAGGCAGGAGGATCTTCAGATGTACTTTCAAATTTTACCCTTTGTGCAATGGATTGAACCATTGAATCTGAAATAGTTGGAGGAGCAACATTCTCTGTAACTGTTACATTATCAACAAATAATTGAGCCCCTGCCCATTTACCACCTGAAAAATCAAAAGTACCAGCAACAAATACAAATTTATAGGATCCCTCTGCGGTAACAGTTGCAGTTTCAGTTGCCCAACTGGTAGTAGCACTAGCAGAAGTTCCTGTTTCATCTAAAATTTTTAAAAATGAATTATCATTAACATTAACTATATATCCATAAACATCAAATGCATCTCTTCCACCAGAAGCTTTCCAATCAAAACTAACTTGATCATTAGCCCTTAAATAGACAGTGTTGTCACTGTAAAGAGCAGGACCCCTTACGATATCATAACCCTTTTTTGCAACTATTTTGTTAGGGCTACCACTGGTCAGTCTTACTGAGTATTCTCCACCGCCATCATCATTAACTGCACCACTATATGATCCAACTTCTGTTGGAACATTTTGATCAGAAATAGGTATACCTGATTTTGGAGGAGTTGTATCAGTTGGGGTATCTAGTCCATCAATTTTAGTAGTTCCAAAATAAATTGGTCCACTATCATATATTTGCCAATTGCCGAATTGAGATGAACCATCGTTAGTTTCAAAATTTCCATTTTGAAATTTGTTAGAAATATTAACCCTTAGAGCATTACCATTAAGACCGTTTTTAGTTGAATCAACATTTCCAAGGATAGCTGCCCCTGTTCCATTTCCAACATAAATGATTGAATTAACAATAGATACCTGACCATTAACAGTAGAAGCACTACCATCATCTGTGAATTTTAAAATATCCGTAGTTTGTGCAGTAGAGAGACTAAACTCTATCCACCCCCCCTCATATTTATCACCAGCAGTAGTAGTACCACCTGAAATGGTTATGTCAGTATCAAGTGCTCCTAACCCTGCATTTTCAGTATATGCAATATTAGTATTCAGATTTGAAATCGAAGGAGCACCTAAACTACCTTTAAAGGATAAAGGAATAATAGATGCTTGATGAATTTCACCAGTTTTAACTTCTAAATCCCAATCACCATTTAAAAATTTAGGTGCAGAAACATCATCTGAAGCAGCAACATCCAAATTTGAAATTGAAGAAAAAAGATTAACAAACTCAAGACCTTTATCCCCTTGACCAACATTACATCCATAGAAGTGAACATTGCCCTTAGGGCCTAATGAATTTGAAATAGATTGAATTTCTTGATCATAATTTAATAAATTATCAGATGATATTGATCCACTTAAAAACTGAAGGACACCTGGACTGCCATGGCTAAAAATATGTATAGAACCCAAATTAGAATTATGACTGATGATTTCTGATATTTGCGCAAAAGAATTTTTTTTATCATCCAATAAATAAACAAGATGGGTTTTAGATAACTCATTGTATAAATTATCAAATTCTTCTATGCCTTTATCTATAAAAACAATGGACATAAGAACATAATACATCAACTAAGAAAATAAACAAATTTTGTTTTTTGTTGAAAGTTGAATAATATCAATAGATTTTATAATTTTAAAAAATGAATAATTTTGATAAAAAAATTCCGTCCCATATTAATTTACAAGAAATAATTAACAAAGCCCAAGAAATTATTAAATAAAATACTTTTTCAGGAATGATTTTAACAGCTAAATAACCAATATAGACTGCTAAAGAGGCAGGAATAAGTAAAAATAAAGCAATCTTAATAGTGCCAAAATTAAGTTGACCTAAAAAGAAGTAAGGTATGACTTTTATAGCATTAACATAACTGAAGGCTAATACAGAGCTTCCAACATAAACAGTTTTACTGAGGCCAAGAGGTATAACAAATATTTGCCATGGTGGTCCCCCGTTATGACTTATAAAACTAGTAAAACCTGAAATTGAGCACCAAAATAAACCTTTACTTTGATTAATTTTTTTTAAATTGGTTTTTTTTATGCTGTTTCTGAATAACTCATTTATTGCAAATATTAAACCCATAAGCCCAATAATAATTGTTACTACCCACTCAATAACAAAATCGGCAGTAGCCCAACCTATTAATACACCAATTGTCATACCTAAAATACTTATTTTTAAAACTCTAATATCAAAATCTTTTCTGTAAAAAAATAAAGCAAAAATGTCAGATACGATATAAACAGGCAGTAATAGTCCTGCAGCACTAATTGGTGACATAAACAAAGAAAGACTAGGAACTGCGAGAGATGCAATCACTGGTAGACCTCCCTTTCCTAATCCAACAGTTGCGGCAGCAAAAACAGCAATAATCCAAAAAATCCAAGTGTCATACATTATCAAAATGTAAAGAATTTTTTAAATTTTAATTTCAACATCAAACTATTTGATAACCAGTATTTTTTAATTTATTTGCTATGAGTTTTATATGTTCTGGACCAACCTCACAACAACCACCAACTATAGAAGCACCTAACTCGACCCATTCCATTACAAATTCCAAATAATTTTCTGGACTTAGGTCCTTTCTTTCTTCCAAAGCATCTACTGTCGGTGCATCCTTTAAAAAACCAGATGTTATTTTTGTAAATCCATTAGCATAAGCTCCAAACTTTTTATTAAATGAAGAAACAATTTCTACAGCAGTAGTAACTACTTCAGGTCTTGAACAATTAATAAGTACAGCCTCAATAGTAAACTTTTCTAAAATGGAAGCTATTTCTTTTAAATTTTCTCCAGATCTTAATTTTGAACCATCGAAATCATCAACAGAAAAACCAATCCATACAGGTTTTTCTATTTTTTCTGAAGCTCTCAAAGCACCTTCAGCCTGATCTATAGAACACATTGTTTCAATCAAAATTATGTCAGTTTTCAAAGACAAATGACTAATTATTTCATCATAAATTTTTTCAGCTTCAGCTGCTGGAGGGCAAATATCTGGTCGATATGATGCAATAAGAGGACCTATTGAAGCCGCAACTTTACCATAACCGTGCTTATTTCTAGCACTTAATGCTGAATTTACTGCGATATCCCAAAGTTTAAATCTATCATCCTCTAAGCCTACTCTTTTTAATCTATCATAATGAACTGGATAAGTGTTCGTTGTAGCTACAGTTGCCCCAGATTTAAAATAACTCCTGTGAACATCATCAACAATTGTTGGTTTGTCCATCATTACTTTAGTTGACCAAAGTGGTGTAGCTTTATCACCAGATCTTTTTAAAATTTCTTGTCCAATGGATCCATCTAAGAGGGTTATATCTTTATTCATTGTCTACTCACTTTTATATAATAATACTAGAATACAAATTATTGAATATATGAAATTTCATTCAAATATTTTTTTAAATTTATAATTTTTATTAACTCAATATAAAACTGCCAAAGTAGTAAATTTCAAAGCTTGGTTTAATTAATATTTCTTATTATCAATGTAAGGTAATTATATACCATAAAAATAAAAATAATGTTAAAATTTATTTAGTTTCTAATTTTTCTCTTAAACTATTTAGTAATTTATTTGTCTCAGAATAATCATTAGCAAAACCATATAAGTATCTATCTGGTCTTATTAATGCTACATTAGCATTGATAGTTTTAAGCCAACTTTTAATTTCTTTGTTGGCAGAAATTATTTTAATTTCAATTTCCTCGAGCAATTTTTTATCTTGATATTGCAAATTATTTTTAAGATTACAATTCTCTAATAAAATAAACTTATAAATTGCTCCCTCATCTAATAACCTTTTTCTAAAAAGAAATTGAGGAGTTATCTGACCTAATGGTGTTTTACCATATTCCCATATACCTTTACCAAGTTGCGGCTTTGGGTAATTAAAACTTGCTTTATTTTTTTTAAGACTACTATCGAAGTATTTATTAATAAGACTTTTTTTACCAGTGTTAATCAATTGACCACATCTTGTAGCTAATTTAATAAATTCTAAAACATGCTTTTTTCTTTCATTTGTATATGAATCAAGTAAGGTATTATCAGCTCTACCCTTAATTATTTTAGCCAAACGCCAAGCTAACGAACTAGCATCTCTAAAACCAGCACAAAGGCCCTGACCTAGAAAAGGAGGTGACTGATGAGCACTATCTCCAGCTATTACCATATTATTTTTTCTCCACTTATTTTTTATTATAGAATGAAAAGTATAAATTTGGGCTCTTTCTATTTCAGCATCATCAGGAGTTAACCATGGAGATAAAATTGACCATAAAAATTTTTTTTGAAGAATCTTTTTTAAATCATCTTTAGGAAGAATTTTTATTTCCCATCTTCTTTTTGATGAATTGATACAACACCTTGTCATTGGTCTCATTGGGTTACAATGTTGTACTGTATAGTTAGGAAGTTTTTTTGCTCTAACTGAGTTTTTTTTAATATTTAAATCGATAACAAGCCACTTTTCATCAAATCCAAAGTCTGTCACTTTTTTTGAGATTTTTTTACTCACCAATGAATTTGCACCATCACACCCTATTACCCATTTTCCCAAATAGGATTTTTTTTTATTTGAAAAAGCGGAATTAGTTGTAAGAATACAATTATTTTTTAAATCTTTAATTTTGATTAAATTTTCACCTAACCTAAAAGAAACATTATTAAAACGATTTAAACCATTTCTTAAAATTTTTTCCAAATCGGGTTGAAAAAAATACCAATTATTATGCCATCCTTGATCACCAATATCTTTATTAGCTTTTCTAACAAGCAATGTTTTGTTGTTTTTATCCACAAAATGCATTCCCTGAAATGATGGTCTAGAAATTTTTTTTATATAACTAGAAAGTCCAATATTTTGAAAAATACGCATTACCTCACCATCAAAATGAATTGCTCGAGGTGTAGGATGAATCATTTTATTTTTTTCAATTATTAAAATTGATATATTAAATGGAGCTAAGAGATTAGCGACGACCGCACCAACAGGACCTAATCCAATAATTATTACATCAAATGATCGATTTTCATCCATAAAAATTCATAAAAAAGTTATTTTTCTAAATCTCTTCTGCAATCGTATCTGGGACAACCTTATTATCGGTATTAATATATTCTCCCTTTTTATTAATAACTGCCATATCACAAAAAATCTCAATTCTATGATTATCTGGATCTAATACATAAAAACTTTCATTTTCTCCCCATGTCCCATCACCATTTTTATTAAATGAACTATGAATTACTGGTCCTCTGACAATTTGCAAATTTAATTCTTTAGCTCTTGATAAATAAAATAAAAAACTTTCACGAGTTGAACATTCAAATGCAAAATGATGAATTCCTGCTGGAGAATTTTGATCATTTTTTTTCGTATAATTTCTATTTGGATTATTCGTAAGCACAAGATCATGGTGATGTTCATTAAGCCTTAAAAATGCCATTTCAAAAGGA
Source organism: uncultured Alphaproteobacteria bacterium (assembly GCA_902625475.1). Taxonomy (GTDB): domain Bacteria; phylum Pseudomonadota; class Alphaproteobacteria; order Rhodobacterales; family Rhodobacteraceae; genus CACIIZ01. The sequence continues at coordinate 86,171 of CACOBR010000001.1, read as the reverse complement.
ATAGCTTTATGCTCTCCTGCTTTGTGCCTTTCAGTAAGTTTCATAAATAAAAAATTTCTATAGAATTTTAGTGATTCATCAACATTGCTCACCTCTAAAGAAACATGCTGACATTTCAAAAAATTTGACTTTTTAATATTATTTTTCACTATACAAAACCTTTTCTGTTTAAACTATTAATAAAGCAATCTCACTAAAAATAAAGTAATGCCTGGAAAAGTAAAAAGTAAGATGACTCTTAAAAAATCACTTATCAAGAAGGGCAAAACTCCTTTAAAAGTTTCTTTTATAGGAATATCGCCTGCAATCTTATTAATAATAAATGCATTTAATCCAACGGGAGGGGTAATTAATCCAACCTCTACAACAATTAATGTCAAAATTCCAAACCAAATTGCAGTTTCTTCATAGGACATTCCAAAATCAAGTTGGATAATAACCGGAAAAAAAACAGGTATAGTAAGTAAAATCATTGCTAAGCTGTCCATTAAACAGCCAAGAAAAATATAAATTAATAAGATAATGGCAACGATTGTAAATGGAGAGTAATTATAACTTAAAATAGTTTCAGATAAAATGTTAGTAACCCTACTAATAGCAATAAAAGAGTTAAAGAACTCCGCACCTAATAAAACCAAAAAAATCATAGCTGTTGTTACTGCTGTGTCATTAATAACTTCAAAAAAATTACCTAATGAAAAATTTTTATTGAAAACTGCTATTAAACCAGTCCCAGCTGCACCCACTGCAGCCCCTTCAGTAGGAGTAAACCAACCTAAATAAATACCTCCTATAACAATAAAAAAAATAAGTAATACATGCCAAATATCTCTAAATAAAGATAATCTAGTCGTAAAATCTACTTTCTTTTTATTTGGACCACTAGTTGGAAAAAACCTAACGTAAATTGCAATCGCAGTTATGTAACCAAATGCAGCTAAAACTCCAGGGATAAATGCAGCAAGAAACATTTTAGCAATATTTTGCTCTGTAAGTATTGAATAAATAATTAAAATTACTGAAGGAGGTATTAAAATACCTAATGTTCCTCCTGCAGCTAAAGCTCCAGTACTTAGAGCATTAGAATATCCCATTTTTCTTAATTCAGGCAAAGCAACTTTACCCATTGTAGCTGCCGTAGCTAAAGAGGAACCACAAATAGCACCAAACCCGGCACAAGCACCTACTGCAGCCATAGCTACTCCACCTTTTCTATGGCCCAAACATGACCCTGCAAAGTTAAATAAAGCAGAACTCATCCCAGCTTTTGCTGCAAAATTTCCCATAAGTAAAAATAATGGTATTACACTTAGTGAATAATTTGAAAATAAATGCCAGGCACTTGTTTTAAGCTGTGATATTATAGGAAGCCAACCGGCTATTAAAGAGGTACCAAATGCACCCACAATGAACATACTTAATCCAATTGGAATTCTTAATATAAGTAAAAGAAATAACATTGGAAATAAATAAATACCTAGACTTATTCTTTCTATGTCATAACTTTCTATAAAAAAGGACTTCATTATATTTTCTTAAATTGAAACTGTGTGATAGTTTTCATTAAAATATAAAAACAAACTATTGTTAGTAAAAAAAAAGAAAAAATACCTGGAATAAACGCAATCCAAACAGGAAGTTTTAGTAGCATCGTTTGTTCATTATATTTTATCATATCTAATACTCCATAAAACATTCTGAATGTAAAAAAGCCAGAAACTATTAAAAAAATTAAATTACTTAATATATCTAAAATTTGTTTGATATATGTAGGAAATCTAGAACTAAAAAAATCAACAATCACATTTCCGTTTTTCAAATGACAAATTGGTAAAAAAGAAAAAATTGCGATTGCACACCCCATTTCTACTAGTTCAAAGTCACCAAGCAAAGGAGAGGAAAATAGAACTCTTCCTACAATTGAAAAAACATTTATTATAACAATTAGAATTAAAACACAGCCACCTAGAATTGAAAGAAGAGTTGATAAATATAATAAAAAACGCCCAAAATTATCATTTGGGCGTATTTGACTTTCATTAAAAGGATTAGTTTTCATACTTTGAAATTAATTTGCGGGCAGTACTTACTAAATTATCACCATCTAATCCATTACTATTGGCATCTTTAATCCACTGTGAAATCAATTTATCTCCTGCATCTTTCATTTCTTTTAATGCATCTCCAGATAATTCATGAAATTCACCTCCTGCATCAACTGCCAATTTTCTCGCAGGACCTTCAAAGCCATCCCATAATTCTCCAGCTAATTTCGCAAGGGCCATGCCTGAATTTTCATCAATTACTTTCTTTAAATCATCACTGAGAGACTCGTATTTTGCTTTATTCATTAGGAATAAAAATGGAGTTGTATATAATCCTCTATCACCACTAACCTCTGTATGAGCTTTAGTTAGTTCATGAAGTTTAAAGGAGGGCATAATTTCCCAAGGAACAACCATTCCATCAATAACACCTTTTGACAAAGAGGGAGCAACTTTTGGTACAGGCATTCCTACAGGTGTAGCACCTAAACCCTCTAACATTTTGCTAATAACACGAGTAGGGCCACGCATCTTGAGTCCATTTAAATCATCAATAGATTTTATCAATTTATCCTTAGTGTGAATTTTTCCAGGTGCGTGAACATGAACAGCTAAGATTTTATAATCTTTAAGATCTTCGGCACCCACAGTTTCTACAAATTCTTGTGCAGCTTGTGAAGTGGCTAAAGAGGATGCTGCCATAAATGGTAAATCAAAAACTTCCAATCTTGGAAATCTTCCTGGTGTATAGCCAGCTACAGTCCAAATCAAATCCACAACACCATCTCTCACTTGATCTACAAGCTGAGGAGGAGCACCACCCAATTGCATTGCTGGATAAATTTCTACTTTAATTTTTCCTCCAGAATCTTTTTCGATTTTATCTCCCCAAGGCTTTACAAATTTAGCATTTGAATTTGCGGGCATTGGTGGAAATGAATGAAATTTTAAGACTACTGTTTCGGCAAACAATGAATTTGACAAAATAATAGAAAAAAAACAAATAAGAAAATAAGTTTTTATATTTTTTAACAATTTTACCTCCCAAAATTTAAAATATTAATATTTAAACTTTTTCAAGATAAATTAATCAAGCTTTATTTTAAATTCATCCATTAATTCATAAATGCTACTATAATTATCAGCTCCAGTAATAGTGGCTATATATTTATCCGGTCGAATAAAAAATGCCTTATTTAACTGTCAATTGTATTGATAATTATATAAGGTTTTTGATGCATCTCTTACAATCTTAAAAGTGGTTTGTGCCGGATTAATATATTCTGGTGTGATACCCAGAATATTAATATTTTTGGTTTTAAATTTTTTTATTAATTTATTCGAAATAAATTTTTCTGGTAAATTAGAATAAATAATAATAAAAAAATTGTTACCCAAAATTTCATCTAACAAAAATTGGTTTCCTTTGAAATCGTCTACCATAGGTTGTGGGAATAATTGTCCTATCAATTCATTTTCATACTTATTATTTGTTTTCCATAAAAACCCCTCGTTAAAAGATGGTATGGGCTTAAATCTCATTTGGAAAATATAATCCTTAGCTGGTTTATAGTAGGAAATAAAATAAAAAAATAATCTTGTTAAAATACCCAAAAACTTATTTTTAGGATTTAATACTCTTCCCATTAATAGAGAGATTTTTATCATCTGTGCAATATGATATTTTCTTTCTTGCTCATAAGAATTTAAAATGGTGGGGTTATTGCTATTAATTGCAAAAGCCAATTTCCATGACAAATTTAATGCATCCCGTAATCCACTATTCATGCCTTGTCCTGCAAAAGGTGGTGTTTGGTGAGCAGCATCTCCAGCTAACAAAATCTTATTTTTAAACCAGCAATTAGCTATTAAAGCATTAAATGTATATACACATTTTCTTCTTATTGAGAAATCATCATTTTCACCTTTTTGAGTTAACAATTTCTTAATAAAAATTAAATTCAAACATTCTTTTTCATTCTCTGACTTATGTAACTTAAATTCATAACGTCTTATTCCACGAGGCCCTGGCAAAGTAATGCACGGCCTTCGAACATCACAAAATACTTGAGTGTGTCTAAATTTGTTTGAAGAATTAAACAAATCTAAGATTAACCACTTCTCTTTGTAACTTGAACCTAATAATTTTATATCTAAAAGCTTTCTAAGAATAGAATTAGCACCATCACAACCAACAATAAATTTTGAGTTTATGTGAAATTTATTTTTTTACTTATTACTTTTGAACAAATAATATCTTTTTTCTGATAAAAATTTAAAAATTTAGTATCAAAAAAAACAATTAAGTGATATTTTATTTATAAATTTATTAATCCTAATGATTGAATTACCCTTAATGACTCATCATCTATAGAAACTGCTCGAGGTTCTTTTACTGTAGATGAATTTTTTTCAATTAATATGTTCTTTATATGGTGAGATGCTAATAAATTTGATAAAAATAAACCTGTAGGCCCCGCTCCCACAATTAATACGTCAGTAGAACAGTTTTTCATTATAGACTATTTTAAAATATCACTTTCATTTATAACAAAATTCTTTAGGGTTCCAACTTCTGAAATTTTAACTTCAATTTTATCACCACTCTTTAAATACAGAGGTGGATCTCTTCTGTCACCTACTCCTCCTGGAGTTCCAGTAACGATAACATCACCGGTAGATAAAAAATTAAAGGAAGAACAATAAGAAATAATTCTTGGAATATCAAAAATCAGTTGATCTAAAACTGCGTCTTGTACCACAGTATCATTTAATCTAGTTTGAATTTTTAAATTCTTATAATTTTCAATTGTTTCTCTAATAACCAAAAATGGTCCGAATGCTCCAGTACATGGAAAATTTTTTCCAGGAGTAAATTGACTTGTATGTCTCTGCCAATCTCTAATACTTCCATCATTATAACAAGAATACCCTGCTATATGATCCATTGCAGAATCTTCCGATATATGTCTTCCGCCTTTTCCTATAATTACTGCTAATTCGCCTTCAAAATCAAATCTATCTGAAGTATTAGGTTTTACTAAAAATTGATTATGTGCAATTTGCGTATCTGGAAATCTTGTAAAAATAGTTGGATAGCCTGAAACATCTCTTTTTGTTTCAATTCTATGTTTTTCATAATTCAAACCAACGCAAAGTATTTTATTAGGACTAGGAATAACAGGCAAAAAAGTAATATCAGAATAAGAAAAATCAATAGGATGATTAACGAATTGTTCTAAAAATTCATGGCCAAAAAATGTTAAAAAGTTAATTATTGTTTTAGCTGGCAGTTTATTTTTTAATCTTTCCCCCAGATCAATTAAGCCATTTGATTTACCGATTCCAAAGCTTACTTCACCCTTTCTATAGTAACTTAAAAGTTTCATTTTATCCTCATCAAATTTTTAACTATACCCTTAAATAACTTTTTCCCCATAAATTTAGCGTTCTTGCATCATGCGGCCAATCAAAAAATTTTCGATTTTTAATTAATTCTAACTCAGCTGATAATTCAATTTTATTTCCATCACAGTCTTCAAAAAAAACAAAAAGATTATTACCTGGACCATGTCGACCTGGACCCCAGAATAGTGTTAATCCCCTTTTTGAGATATAATCACACCAATCTCTAATTAATTTCCACTTTCCTACTTCATAACTATGATGATCAATCCCAACATTTTTTGACTTAAAGCAGGCTAGGCTATGATGTTCTTTATTTGATCTAAAAAAACATGTTGTAATCACACCATTTTTATCAATTACTCGATCTGAAATAGCAAACCCCAATTTTTTATGATAAAAATCAACAATTTTTTTTACATCTAGAGATTGCAAAGTTAGATGTTGGAGTGGTGCATGATATTTATTTTTTTTTGACAACCGTTTTAAAGGTACACCAAAAACAATCTTATTGTTGTCAGGGTCACTAATAGAAAATGAACTTTTTTTTAAATATATTAAAGAATAATCCTTAATTTTGATTCTTCCAGATAAAACCCTTTTTCTTATTTTGTTTAATTTTCTTTCTGACTTACAACCAAATGCAGCATAAGATAGTTTATTATTTATTCCTTTTTTAAAAATTAATAATAGATTTGGTCCGAAACAATGCCATTCACTATTAGAAAAACAATTTTTTCTCATCATTAAATTTTTCGAATAAAATTCAGCTAATTTTTTTGGATTTGTACTTTCTATAGCTATATGATCGAGAAATACTTCAGAATTTAAAATTGTATTGTGCATTAATTGTAATTTTTTAATAGATAAATATTATATGTATATTAAGACTATAATTTAAAAAAAAAAATGAAAACAAAAAATCTTAAAACACAAGTTGTCATAATTGGAGGTGGACCATCTGGTTTACTTTTATCTCAAATTCTAATGAAACAAAATATTGATACCATTATTCTTGAAGCACAGTCACGGGAATATGTCTTAAAAAGAATTAGAGCAGGAGTGCTTGAGCATGGTACAGTTGAACTCCTTAAAAATGCAGGGGTTGGAGAAAGAATATTTTGTGATGGAAAAAAACATGATGGATTTATAATATCATCTGGGGAGGATAGTTTTAGAATTGACTTATCTGCAGCAACTGGAAAATCAGTATATGTTTATGGACAAACTGAAGTAACCTTCGATCTTTATAAAGCACAGGATGAACTTAATGCTCAAATCTTTCATAATGTGGAAAATGTGAAAATTTCTCAACTAAATTCAGATGTATCAAAAGTTCGTTTTTATTACTCAGATCAAACTTACGAAATTACATGCGATTTTGTTGCAGGTTGTGATGGTTCGATGGGAATAAGCAAAAATTATATTCCAGATAAAATAAAAAAAAGTCATGTTGTTAATTATCCATTTTCATGGCTTGGTATATTGTCAAATACAAAACCAGTTAATCATGAACTTATTTATGCTAGTCATAAAAGAGGATTTGCATTGGCTTCAATGAGAAATGAAAATTTATCTCGCTATTATATACAAACCCCCAATACAGATAAAATTCAAGATTGGCCAGACGAGTTATTTTGGAAAGAGTTAATTAAAAGATTACCTGAACAGTACAGCACAAATATTGAAACAGGTAAATCCATAGAAAAATCAATAACTAAACTTAGAAGTTCAATCTTAGAACCAATGCAATGGCATAATTTATTTCTAGCTGGTGACGCAGCTCATATTATGCCACCGACGGGTGCAAAGGGCCTGAATTTAGCATTTTCAGATATTTTTTATCTGTCGGAGGGTTTAATAAATTATTATTGTAAAGGTTCATTAAATAAACTGAATAATTATAGTCATAGAGCTTTGAAAAGAGTTTGGAAAACTGTTGAATTCAGCAAATGGATGACAAGCATATTACACAATTTTGATGATGATAATAAATTGATAAATAAACTTAATAAAAAAGAATTACAAAAAATCAAAAGGTCAGAAAATGCTCAAAAAATAATTGCTAATCAATATGTAGGATTACCATACTAACAATTATAATGTTTTAAAAAAATATATTTAAAATAATTTTTCTTTATAAATGTTTTTTTAACATTCTAAAATTTTTGCTCAAATAATTATCAACCCAAGTTTTCTTTTTTTGTATTAATTATCTTTTTGAAGAAAAAGACATTTTTTTAGTCCTTTAAACTAGATATTTTTTAAAGATCATATATAAAATTTAAGTTCTCAATGGTATATCTAATATTTTTCTAGCCTCTTTCCAATTAGCAACTGGTCTATCATATTTCGAACAAATTTCTTTTGTTAAAAATACTAGTTCGGCATTTGAAGAAGCTAACCGATGTTTACTAATTCTTATATTGTCTTCCAAACCAGTTCTAGTGTGTCCTCCAAGCTCAATCGACCATTCATTAATTATTTTTTGATATTTTCCTATCCCTGCGGCACACCAATTAGCTGATGGCATCAATCTTTTTACAGTTTCTATATAAAACTCAAAAACATTTCGATCAACAGGCATAGCATTTTTAACCCCCATTACAAACTGTATGTAGGGTTTACCTTTTAATTTATTATCGTTAAATAATTGATAAGCTTGAAAAATATGAGATAAATCAAATGCTTCAATTTCAGGAACTATTTTATATCTTATCATCTCTGATGATAACCAATCAATTAATTCAGGAGAATTTTCGTATACTCTATTAGGAAAATTATTAGAACCCACTGTTAATGATGCCATGTCTGGACAATGAGGAAGCATATAGCCTCTTTCTTTGCCAGAACCAGACCTTCCTCCAGTAGAAAACTGAATTATCATTCCTGGACAAAATTTTGTAATTCCATCTTTCAGCTTTTTAAACTTTATTGGATCTGAGGAAACGCTACCATCATCATTCCTAACATGACAATGCACAATACTTGCACCAGCCTCAAAAGCCTGTTGAGTACTTTCTATTTGCTCATTTACAGAGATAGGAATATTCGGATTGTTTTTCTTGGTAGGAACAGAACCAGTAATAGCCACACAAATTATGCAAGGATTTTTAATTATCGTTTTACTCATTTTTTAAACATCAAAAAAAATAGTTTCTTTAGCTCCCTGAAGATGAATATTGAATTCATACTTATACTTTTCAGTATAAACTGCAAACAAAGATTGTAAGTTATTATTATTATTTAATTTTTTTAAATTTCTATCTAACTTATTTAAAGTATTTTCGTCGCTAAAATACATACAAGTATAAAGACCAAGATTTATTCCCCTAGCTACTATCCATAACCAAATGTGTGGGGCTAAAATTTCACTTTTATTTAATTGGACAATTCCTGGTTTAATAGTATTAAATTTCCAAAGCCCAGTATTAAAATCACAACTTGTTCTACCCCAATTACTAAAATTTTTATCATATTTATTTTTTTTTGTTAATCTTGATTGATAATTTCCATTTGAATCCACCTGCCATATTTCAACAATTGCATCTTTTAGCACTTCATTATTACCATCATATATTTTACCAGATATTTCTATACGTGTACCTTCGGTTTTTTCTGATAAAATAAGATTATTTAATTCCCTTGATAAAGAAGAATTTATTCCTACTTCTTCAGGTAGAAAACCAATGTGCAAATATGGGCCTGCAGTTTGACTTGGTGTTTGTTTTAATTTTTTTTTTGTACTCATTATAAATTATTCACTTTTTTCAAATGGAATAGATTTGTCTCCTCTTAAAATGATATTAAATTGATAAGCAATATAATCCATATGAATAGATTTATTTATATCAAGTTTTGAAATTAATGATTCAAGAGCCTTTTTATTACTTATAGACTGGGCAATTGGACATTTTGCAATAAGAGGATCACCTTCAAAATACATCTGAGTAACGAGCCTTTGCAAAAAACTTAATCCAAAAATTGAAAAATGTATGTGAGCTGGTCTCCAATTATTTCCACCATTCGGCCATGGATAAGCTCCAGGTTTTATAGTTTTAAAATAATAATTACCATTCTCATCTGTTAAACAACGGCCCCAACCTCCAAAATTTGGATCTAAAGGTGCTTTATATGTATCTCCACTATGTCGATATTTGCCACTTGAATTAGCTTGCCATATTTCAATAAGGGAATTTGGAATAGGCTTAGAATTTTCATCAAGTAGCTTCCCATAAACAACAATTCTTTCCCCAATTGGTTCATTATGCTTATTAAAATTTCTTGTTAAGTCATTATCCAACAAACCTAAGTCATTTTTATCAAACATATTACCATGAAGATCACTTATTATTGTGTCTATTGATACCAAATGTTTTTTTGGGGATCTCAAAATTGAAGACTTATAATCAGGAAAAAAAGATTTTGGATGAATATCTTTATCAATAGGATAAAAAGAATTATGCAAATTCTTATCAAAGAAATCCATTATTTATTTCCATCCTTTTAATTCTTCTTTAATTAACTTAATTGCCGAATTTGCCCTTGGTATTCCTGCATATACAGCAACATGCATCATAACCTCCATTATATCAGAAGGTAATGTGTTAGTATTTTTACATGCTTTCAAATGTAATTTGAACTCATCCAGATTTCCTAGAGAAGCTAGTATAGCTAATGTAATGATTGATCTCTCTCTTTTTGTAAGATTGTCATTGGACCAAACATTTTCCCATACATATTCTGTTATGAATTTTTGAAATTTTTTATCAAATTTTGTTATATTTTTTTTTACTGCATTTAGATAATTAGTCCCTAAAACTGCCTTTCTTGTTTTCATTCCCTTTTTAAATTTTGTATTCATAAATTCTCCATAATGTTATAAAAGAAAATTTTTAATAAGTTTAGCAAATTCATCTGGGTTATCAACACATGGCAAATGACCAGAATTTTTTATTACATGAAATTTACTATTTTTTATAAGATTGGCTGTGGAAAGAACTTGCTCTGGAAGAGTTGATACATCATTGGACCCAACTAATACTAATGTAGGATTTTTAATTAATTTAGTACTCATAGATAAGTCAGCTTCTTTAATTGCTTCACAACATTCAATATAACCCTGAATTGAAGTAGTATTTAACATGTTTTTATATATTTGAATTTCGTTCAAGTTAGAAAGAATAAAACTTTTTGAAAACCACCTTTCAATAATGAAGTCTGAAATTCCAATTATACCTTTTTTTTTCAAAAGCTCTATTCTTTCATTCCAAGTATCGTAATTACCAATTTTTACTGCTGTATCACATAAGATTAATTTATTAATTAAGTTTGGTTTTATTGAAGCAAGTTTCTGAGCAATCATACCGCCGATTGATATCCCAACAAAATTAACCTTTTTAATTTTTAAATGCTCTAAAAGATCAGAAATATCTAAAGCCAAGTCCTCAATAGAAATTTTTGAAATTGGCTTATTTGAGAGTCCATGTCCCCTTTTATCATAAGTTATAACTCTAAAATAATCCGTAAAATGACATAAAATTTTATTCCAAAGTCTATTATCCGTGCCTAAAGAATTTGAAAAACAAATAACCTCATCATGATGAGAACTATAATCTTCATAGTAAATAACAGTTTTTCCATTATCAAAAAAGTTCATAATCTTAATTTTAACTATAAATCAAAATATTCATAGAAAATTGTTATTTTTTTTGATTTATGTATAATTTTTTAATGACCAAAAAACTTATACTTATTAGACATGCTAAATCTTATTGGGGTAAAAAAGGTCGATTCTTTTTTAAAGGAAATGATCATGATAGACCCTTGAATACTAGAGGAAAGAAAAATGCTGAATTAATGAGCAAGTATTTTATTAGAAATCAAATAAGCATAGATTATATATTTTCATCTAGTGCAAAAAGAGCAACTGAGACGTTAAGCTATTTTAATAAAAAAGAAATAACCAAATATGGTTGTAATACTTATGAGGAATTATATACTTTTCAACTTAGTGATTTGATAAAGTTTATCAAAAAAATTGATAATAAATATGAAAATATAATTTTAATAAGTCATAATCCTGGGATACAAGATTTTTGTTTCGAGTTTGTCCTAAATAAACAAAATAATATATTCTTCAATAATTTAAAAACAAAATTTCCAACTTGTGCTGCTGCAATCCTATTATCAAATACCAAAGAGTGGGATAGTATTGATAAAAAAGGATTTAATTTGAAAGATTTCATTATCCCAAAATCAATTAGTGACTAAATTATGCTATTATTGTATCTTGAATTAATAATTTCTATTTTATTTATCCAAGATTATGATCCACACATTATACATTAAAAATTATAATATAAATCATTTTTTTAAGGTAGATTATATTTCATACTTAATCCCTTCAATGATTTTATTTAAACTTGTTATACTATTTATTTCTAGCAATTTTGCTTTAGGCTTTGATACCACTGCAAAATCAGCAATTGTTTATGATGAAACAACTAAGTCGGTACTTTTTGAGAAATATGCAGATAAGCCTCTTCCTCCTGCATCTATGTCAAAATTAATGACATTACTACTTACATTTGAAGCATTAGAAGAAAAAAGAATTAATCTTTCCACTAAATTTAGGGTTTCAGAAAAAGCTGCTACCAAAGGTGGATCAACTATGTTTTTAGAAAAAAATCAACAAGTAAGTGTTGAAGATCTAATAAAAGGAATAAGCATAGTTTCAGGTAATGATGCATGTATTGTTATTGCAGAAGGACTTAATGGAACTGAAGAGAGTTTTGTAAAAAGAATGAATTTAAAAGCAAAGGATATTGGCTTAACAAACTCAAACTTTAATAATTCAACTGGTTGGCCCTCACCTGGCCATGTTATGAGTGTAAGAGATCTTTTAAAGATCGCTATTTTGATAAGAGAAAAATATCCAAATTATTATAATTATTTTTTAGAAACGAACTATACATGGAATGATATCTCGCAACCTAACAGAAACCCATTACTTAATTTGAATCTTGGAGTTGATGGTTTGAAAACTGGGCATACAACTGAAGCTGGATACGGATTAGTTGCTTCTAGTCAATTAGGTGAGAGAAGAGTAACTTTTGTAATTGCTGGTACTAATTCAAAAGAAGAAAGAAAATTTGAAGGCGAAAAGTTACTTCAATGGGCATACAGAGACTTTAAAATTGTTGAAATTTTCCCTGAAAATCATGCTTTAGGAAAGGCACCTGTTTGGATTGGAAGTCAAGATTTTGTCGAATTAAAAACTAATAGCAAAATTCAAGAGCTACTACCCTATGGAAAATTAAACGAAATTAAGGCTGAATTGCATATTATTAGCCCTATAACTGCTCCAATTAAATATAATGAAAAACTTGGAACTCTTAAAATATTCATACCCAGCTTCATTGAAGGACAAGAAGAGCGTATTGTTGAATACCCTATTTTTAGTAGTTCTGAAATTAATAAAGGAGGGTTTTCTAAGAAATTCATTGCAGCATTGAAAGTCAGCTTTTCTAAAATATACCAATTGGTTAAATTTGAAAAATATTTGAATTAAAAACTAGGTTTTAATTTGTCAGGTAAATTTATTACATTAGAAGGTATTGATGGTTCAGGTAAAACCACTCAAGGAATTTTTTTAAAAAATAAATTAGAAGAATTTGGAAGAGACGTTATTTTCACAAGAGAGCCCGGTGGAGTAAAAGGAGCTGAAGAAATAAGAAACCTTTTAGTCCAGGGTGAAAAAGATCGTTGGTCAAATATAACTGAGATTTTACTTTTTTTTGCCTCTAGACGGCATCATTTGGAGAAAGTACTATTACCTGCAATTAATAAGGGAAAAGTTGTAATATGTGATAGATTTACTGATAGTACTATCATCTACCAAGGAAGAGAAAATATTCATTTAATAAAAATGATTATTGAATTGAACAAATCTGTTATTGGGATTGTACCCGATTTAACGTTAATTATAGATATAGATCCTACTAAATCTTTAAGTAGAGGCTTAAGTAGAAAATCTGATGAAATGCGTTTTGAAAGATTTGGGTTAGAATTTCAAACTACCGCAAGAAATGGCTATATTTCCTTAGCTAAAACAGAAAAAAGATATCAATTGATTGATGGTAATAATAGTAAAGATAAAGTCCATCAGATGATATGGAACAAAGTCAGTAAATTTTTAAGTTTAAAATTATAATATTATTTAATGTCAGAATTAGAAGTAGATAAATTACTAAATGTTCCTCATCCTAGAACAAATAAAAAGATGTTTGGCCATGAAACATCAAAAAACATATTCATCAAAAGTTTAAAAAAAAATAAGTTGCATCATGCGTGGTTAATACATGGACCAAAAGGCGTAGGAAAAGCCACACTTGCATGGAAAATTACAAAGTTGTTACAAAATGGGCTACATAATTTTGATCAAATAGAAGAGGAAAATAAATTATCTCTGATATCTCGCAGAATAGAAGCTCTATCTGAGCAAAGTGTTTTATTATGTAGGAGACAATTCGATAAAACTAAAAAAAAATTCCTACAAGAAATATCAGTCAATGAAATAAGAAAGATTAATCATTTTTTTTCTTTATCTAATACTACATCCAAATACCGAATAGTAATCATTGATAATATAAATGAATTAAGTATTTCTGCTTCTAATGCCTTACTTAAATTGTTAGAAGAACCACCTTTAAACGGTATTTTTATTTTAATTTGTGAAAATAAGAGATCTGTTCTTCCTACAATTATTTCTAGATGTAGAATTTTAGAATGTAATGCTCTTAATTTTGAGAACTTTGAAAAGGGTATGTTAACTATATATAGTAAAGAAAATATTTCTTCTGAAAATTTAAATCAGTTATTTGAATTGTCAGGTGGTTCAATCGGCAAATCAATTGAAATATTTGAAAACAATGGCTTGGAAATTTTTGACAAATTATTAAATATTTTAATTTCTGATAATGAAAAACAATTAGAAAAATTTTCGGAATTGTTATTATTACGACATAATTTTGAAACTGCAAAAGAATATCATAAATTTTTATTGGATAAACTATTATATGCAGTTGCTCTTATCAGCAAATCTTTAGTGACTAAAAAAAATTCTTCTTTACTAAACCTTAAGTTAAAAAATGAAACTAACTATAATGAAGAATACTTTCCGTATTCACTTCTTCATTCAATCATATTAGAAGACCTAAATAATGCATTATTAGTAAATTTAAACTTATCAGATTTATTATTCACCTCAGTTTTAAAAATTATAAAAGTCAATAAAAATATTTTAAAAGTATAATTATTTGCGAAGGATATAGGTTAATCATTGAAAATAGTAGATAGCCATTGTCATCTGGATTTTGATAAATTTGATGAAGATTTTAAAGATGTTATTGAACGTGCAAAAAAATCTGGAGTTTCCAAGATTTTAACTATTTGTACAAAAAAAGAACAGTTAATTAAAAATATTGATATATGTAATCGAAATAAATTTATTTTTTTTGCCTATGGTATGCATCCTCTAAATATTGGAAAAGAAGAAATAAAAATTTCAGAAATTGAAAAAACTTCGAATAATAATAAAATGATTGCTATTGGGGAAACTGGTCTAGATTATTTCTATAATAAAGATAATATAAGTTTACAAAAAAAAAGCTTTATTGATCATATAGAACTTTCAAAGAGAACAAATTTACCCCTAGTAATTCACTCTAGGGATGCAGATAAAGATATGGAACAAATACTAAAAACTGAATATTTAAAACAACCTTTTAATGCTGTAATGCATTGCTTTTCGTCTGGACAGTCATTAGCAAATACTGCAATCGAATTAGGTTTCTATTTATCCATGTCAGGAATTATTACTTTTCCTAAAAGTGATAATTTAAGAAATATTTTTTCTAAAGTTCCCATAGATAAAATCTTAGTAGAAACAGATTCTCCTTATCTTTCTCCAGTACCATTAAGAGGAAAAAGAAATGAACCATCATTCATTTTAAATACTGCAAAAGTAGGAGCCAGTATTTTCTCAGTCAGTATAAATAGATTTAGTGAAATAACATCAAAAAACTTTGATCGTTTATTTAAGAAGGCAAGTAATTGAATAATAATAAATTAAAAAATTTATCATTTACTATTTTAGGATGTGGATCTTCTGGAGGTGTCCCTCGATTAAGTGATGGTTGGGGCTTATGTGATCCAAATAATATAAAAAACTTTAGATTAAGATGTTCACTATTGATAACTCATGAAACAAATTCAGGTAAGTCATGGTATTTAATTGATACGAGTCCTGACCTTAGACAACAGCTTTTAAATTCGAAAATTAACTATTTAGATGGTGTAATCTTTACTCATTCCCATGCTGACCATATGCACGGCATAGATGATTTGAGGATGATATTTTTCAAAAGAAGAAGTCGTATACCTATATGGGCTGATGAAATGACATTAAAGAGAATTAATCAATCTTTTCAATATCTTGTTGAACAAGAACCAGGTACTAAATATCCACCTATACTAACTTCTGAAACAATTACTGATAGCTTTAATTTGATTGGAAACAGTGGTGAAATCTTTGTAGAACCAATTAAAGTGAAGCATGGAGATATTGACGCTTTAGGATTTAAAATTGACAAAATGGCTTACATACCTGATATCTCAGATTTTTATCACGATTCTTTATCTAAACTGTATAACTTAGATATACTAATTATTGATGCATTGAGAAGAAAGCCTCATCCTGCCCATTCTCACTTAGAAAATACATTAAATTGGATAGCAGAATTAAAACCCAAAAAAGCAATTCTAACAAATATGCATAACGATCTAGATTATGAAACTGTTAAAAATGAAACTCCTGCAAATGTAAGTCCTGCATATGACGGAATGGTTATCAATTTTCAAAATTGATAAATGATACAAGCAATTGCAACTGTAATTATCCCAGTATTTATAATAATAACCTTTGGATATTTTTCTACTGCACTACGTTTTACAAAAATTAATGAAATCCAATTTTTAACACGGTTTGCACAAAATATTGCTTTACCATGCTTATTATTTATAAATATTTACGATTTAGATTTATATTCGGTATTTAATATCAATCTCCTTCTAACCTTTTATATTTCAGCTAGTATTTGTTTTTGTTTGGGAATTTTAGGAGGCTACTATTTTTTTTTAAAAAATGTAGTAAGCTCAATTCCAATTGGATTTTGTTGTTTATTTTCTAATTCTCTTTTACTTGGATTACCAATCACTGAGTTAGCGTTAGGCAGTGAATCATTAAAATCTAACTATATCATTGTCGCCTTTCATGCACCCTTTTGTTATTTGCTTGGAATTTCTGTTATGGAGATATCAATTAATGATAATACAAAATTAATCTCAGCTATTGGTAAAATTATTAAATCTATAATATCTAATGCTTTAACAATAGGTATTATTTTAGGCTTTTCTTTTAATATATTAAAAATAATTATTCCTGAATATTTAATAGACGCTTTTACCCTTCTTGCAAAGGCAGGTATACCAATAGCGCTTTTTTCATTAGGTGGGATTTTAACACAATACAAAGAGAAGGTAATAAAATGTATACCACACTCACTTATGATTGCTTTGATCTCATTAATTTTTCAACCATTAATAACAATCTATTTTGGAAGAAATATTTTTATTATTTCTGAAGAAGAGCTTAAAAGTGCAGTAATTACAGCAGCGATGGCACCAGGGGTAAATGCATTTATATTTTCAAATATGTATAAGAAATCTACTGAAATTGCTGCAAGTTCTGTAATTTTTTGTACTATTTTATCAATTATTTCTAGTGCACTTTGGATATCCTATATAAAATAGCTCCAAAAGAAATTTAATTCTCTTGAAGCTACTTTTTAGATAATTAAGCTCTTTGTAAGGGCTGAATTATAATTAAATTTGAACACCCTGTAATAAGGGACGAACCAACACCTTACATATCGCATAATTAACGTTAGACATTGGACCACCTCCTTTCATTGTTAAAATCATTAATAATGATAACAAAAAATTTTAAAATTTAAACTATTTTATTTAAAAATTAAAAATTTTCTTGCCATGGTCTTAATTCAATTTCCGATGACCAACAATTTTTTTCTTGTAAAAAAACATTCAAATAGTTTTTGGCAATTTCATCAGGATCTAATTGATTATCATGAGTATTTTGTGACAATGATTTATCCTTTATAATACCATCAATAATAAAATGAGTAATATGAATATTCCTAGGATGTAATTCTCTTGCTAAAGATTGTGCTAATCCTCGTAATCCAAATTTTCCCATTGCAAATGCAGAAGAGTTAGCAAAACCTTTTTTAGATGCTGAAGCACCAGTAAAAAAAATACTTCCTTTTCCAAGTTTTAGCATTCTTCTTGTTGCTTCTTGTGCAACCAAAAAACCAGCATAACAAGTTATTTCTATGGCTTCCTTAACATTAATAACATTTAAATCTTCAATCTTACCAGGAAAACGTCTTGATGGATTAAAAATTACTAGGTCCAAATTTTGCAAACTTTTATCAACTTCTTCAAATAGTCTAGTGACATTTTCTGACTTGGATACATCATACTGAAATAAAGAAGCATTAATTTCACTCGATAAATTTTTAATTTTATTGATATTTCTAGCAACTAGACCAATTTTGTATCCATTTGAATAAAAAATTTTTGCAAGTGAAGAGCTTAAACCTTTTCCTGCACCAACTATTAATACTGAATTTTTCATTTATAAACCTCATTGATAAAGTGTTTCATATGAAATCTAGATTGCTCAATTTTTCTATATGATTGACCTATTGGGCATCCTCTTCTAACTAAACATCCATCAATACATATACTGTTTTTCGAATTTCTTATAAATTGCATACAAGACTTAACATCATATTTATAATTATTAAAAGCATTTACCGAGCAAGCTCTTACACAAGGAGCACTACAAGTCAAACAAGGGCTATTATTTTTCTCTTGTATATTAAAATTATTTCTATTTTCAAATGCAATTGCACCTCTAAAAGAAACCATCAATCCTCGACTCTGATGAACTAATAATTTAAAAGGGCTTTCCCAAAATTTATCAGTATTCAATGCCCAATCATAAAAGGGTATTATTGGATTATTTTGAAAAGGATAAAATGCAGTACCAGAAATTTTTTTTGCAATACTATCAATTATTCTTTTTGACCATTTATTTAAAGGATTTTTTACTCCAGAGGTGAATTCTTTTGACTTTTTAAATATAACCCAAAAAAAAGGTTCATCTGGTCCAATAAGCATAGCAATTTCATATTTTTTAAGAAATCTATTATAAAAAAACAACAATTCCAAGATTTGTTAAACCAACTTCTTTTAATACTATTTCAATTTTTAATATGTTATTTTTAGTCATATTAAACTCAATTTTTTTCAGTTGATAAAGTTTAGTTGAGAATATAGTAATTAACTACAAAACTATTCAAATAAATTAAATTTATTTTAATTAAAGCTTAATATCTTCCTTCTTAAAATGAGTAAATTAAATATTATTCTTTTATCTGCTAGTTTAATGGCATTAGGTGCTTTTAGTATTGATACAATATTACCAAGTATATCTTATTTGAGAAATGAATTCGATGTATTACCAAAAAACTCTCATTGGATAATTACTTCAGTTTTTATTGGAATTGCGGTTGGACAATTCATATTTGGACCAATATCAGATAGTATAGGAAGAAAAAAAACTGCAATTTTAGGTTTAATCATTTTTAGCATCGGCTGTATATTATCAATAATGTCAATAAATTATACAATGTTTTTGTTAACAAGATTTTTACAGGGATTAGGCTCAGGTGCTGCTGTGGTGATATCAAGAGCGGTTGCAAGAGATTTTTTTGAGGGAAGAAAACTAGCTCAAATTATGTCTATAGTTACTACCATATTTATATTAGTACCTGTGTTTGCACCAAGTATTGGACAAATTATAATTTCATTTTCTCATTGGAAGATGATTTTTATCTTTATGCTTCTATTATCAATTATGTTAAAATTATTCATATTATATAAATACTTAGAACAAATGAAATTAGAGATAAATCTTAATTTCAAAGCTACTGTTAAAGGTTTTAGAGAGGTATATAAATCTACAATTAGCAGAACTTATACTGTCACTGCAGGGTTAGTTTTTGGAATTTTAGTAAGCTTTTTAAATATTGCTCAACCACTTTTTCAAGATCACCTCATGGTAGGTGACAGATTTGCTCTATATTTTAGCTTAGGAGCTTTATCTGTAGGCATCGGCGCTATTATAAATTCAAAACTAGTTTTAATTATTCATCCTCAAAAAATAGTAATGCTTTCGCTTTATTTAACTGCATTATGTGCCATATTTTTCTACTTCTTAATTCTATTCAATTTGAAAATAACATCAGTTATAGTAATGGCTTTTTTAATTCCTATTTTTTTTCTTTTTGGATTTTTATTTGGAAACATGAACGCTCTTGCATTAACTCCAATGGGGCACATTGCAGGTACAGCATCTGCAGTAATTGGAACAACCAGTATAATAATAGCTATACCAATTGGATCAGTTATTGCACATAACTATAAAGGACCTTTAGATAATTTTGTACAACTTATTATAGCTGTTTCATTAATTAATATTTTATTAGTAAGTAAGGTAAAACATTAATTTAATATTGATTATGGATAAAAAAATATGAATATCAACTCTTTAAAAATAAAAATTATGGAACGAGCTAAAAAATATCTAATTATTATAAAACCTTTTTGTGAAGACACCCAAAAATGAGGCATCAATTTATCTTGGTAATAAACTGTTTCCCATTAAGAATTCATCTACAGCTCTAGCACACTGTCTACCTTCTCGAATAGCCCAAACAACTAATGATTGCCCTCTACGCATATCCCCAGCAGTCCAAACCTTATCAAGATTTGTCTTATAGTCTGTTGTATTTGCTAAAACATTTTTTCTATTATCAAGATTTACCTTGGAATCCTTTAATAAACCATCAAATTTTGGAGAAACAAATCCCATAGCTAGAAGAACTAAATCAGCTTTAATGTGAAATTCAGAACCTTCAATAGGTTTAAAATCTTTATCTACTTTTATACAGTGAAGTTTTTTTACGTTCCCATTAGCATCGCCTTCAAAGCTTTGTGTCATTACAGAAAATTCTCTATTAGCTCCCTCTTCTTGACTAGAAGATGTTCTCAGTTTTAGAGGCCAATTTGGCCAAGTTGATAATTTATCTTCTTTTTCGGGAGGTTCTGGCATTATCTCTAATTGAGTCACTGATATTGCACCTTGTCTAATAGAAGTTCCTATGCAATCAGAACCAGTATCACCACCACCTATTACTACAACATTTTTTGAGGTTGCTAATATTTCTTGAGAGTTTACATAACTTTCATTACTTACTCTTCTGTTTTGCTGAGGAAGAAAATCCATAGCGTAATGAATACCTTTAAAATTTCTTCCTTGAATTGGAAGATCTCTAGGCATTTCAGCTCCTCCAGCCAATATGATTGCATCATGTAAACTAATTATTTCATCTGACGAAATATCGATTCCAACATTTACGTTAGTATGGAAAATAATACCTTCATCTGATAATTGATTAATCCTTCTATCTATATGCGATTTATCAAGTTTAAAATCAGGTATTCCATAACGAAGTAACCCACCTAATTTACTATTTTTTTCATATAAGTGAACCTCATGACCAGCTCTAACTAATTGCTGAGATGCAGCCAATCCAGCAGGACCTGAACCAATCACAGCAACTTTTTTTCCAGTTTTCTCTTCTGCAATTTGAGGCTTGATCCATCCATTTTTCCAAGCCTTATCTACGATAGCACATTCGATTGATTTGATCGTAACTGGATTGTCTATAATATTGAGAGTACACGATGCCTCACATGGAGCAGGACAAATTCTTCCCGTAAATTCTGGAAAATTATTTGTTGAATGTAAATCTGCTATAGCGTTTTCCCATTCGCCCCTATAAACTAGGTCATTCCAATCTGGTATTTGATTATTAACTGGACAGCCCTTTAAACCCTTAACATCATGACAGAATGGAATACCACAATCCATACATCTGCTCGCTTGTGACTGAAGTGTCTGATCAGGTAATTCAATAAAAAATTCTTTAAAATTTCTTACTCTATCAGCAGCTGGTCTGTATTTTCTATCTTGTCTATCTAACTCTAAAAATCCTGTTACTTTTCCCATTCTTCATCCTAATCATTTTAAATTTATCACTCAGCAGCAACAACATTTGCATTTTGTTCAGCTTTTATTTCTTCAAGAGCTCTTCTATATTCTGTTGGCATAACTTTAATAAATTTTGGACGATAATTTTCCCAATTATCAAGTATTAGCTTTGCCTTATCAGATTTCGTATATTCATAGTGCTTATCTACTAAAAATCTTAACCTCTCATCGTCATATTTAGTCATATCACTAGATAAATAAACTCTTCCATGATACTCTATGTCACCAGACTGATGTCCTTCAGATTCCATGAGGTCATCCTCTTCTGGTATGGGTTCTAATTCCACCATCGATAAATTACATCTGGTTGAGAAAGAACCATCTTCGTCTAATACATAAGCAATTCCGCCTGACATTCCCGCAGCAAAATTTCTACCAGTTGGTCCTAAAACTACAACTATTCCTCCAGTCATGTATTCACATCCATGATCTCCTACACCTTCAACTACAGCTATAGCACCAGAATTTCTTACTGCAAATCTTTCACCCGCATAACCTCTAAAAAAGCATTTTCCTGCAATTGCACCATATAAAACTGTATTACCAACTATAATAGAATTATTTTTATCAAGCAGAGTAGCTTTCTCTGAAGGGTAAACAATAATATTACCACCAGATAATCCTTTACCTACATAATCATTAGCTTCACCTTCTACTTCAAATAAAACTCCATTACAAAGCCAAGCACCAAATGCTTGACCAGTAGTACCTTTGAATTTGATATGAATAGAATTTTCTTTTAAACCATCAAATCCAAATTTTTTTGAAATATAACCAGAAAGCATAGCTCCAGTTGAGCGATTAAAATTTGATATTGGGAGATTAATTCTTGTTGCACTACGCTTATCAATTGATTCTTTGGTCAAGTTAATGATATTTTTATCTAGAACTTTTTCAAGATAATGGTTTTGATCTTCACAACAAAATTTTGAATGTGAATTGGAAGGATCTGGATCAAAAAACAACTTACTAAAATCTAAACCTTTTGCTTTCCAATGATTAATAACTTCTTTTTGATCTAAATACTCAATTTTACCAATCATATCATTAAATTTTGAAAACCCAAGATTAGCCATTAATTCCCTTACTTCTTCAGCTACAAAAAAGAAGAAATTGATCACATGCTCAGGTTGACCAGTAAACCTCTTTCTTAATACAGGGTCTTGAGTTGCTACGCCAACAGGACAGGTATTTAAATGACACTTCCTCATCATAATACATCCCGAAGCCACAAGTGGTGCTGTTGAAAACCCAAATTCGTCTGCTCCAAGAAGTGCTCCAATTACTACATCCCTACCGGTCCTTAAGCCACCATCAACTTGAACTTTAATTCTTGATCTTAATTTATTGTTTAGTAGAGTTTGATGAGTCTCTGCTAACCCCATTTCCCATGGAGAACCTGCATGCTTAACAGATGTAAGAGGACTTGCTCCAGTGCCTCCCTCCATACCTGATATAGTAACATGATCAGCATGTGCTTTAGCAACACCAGCTGCAACTGTTCCTACTCCAACTTCAGATACCAATTTAACTGAAATATCTGCATCAGGATTAACATTTTTAAGGTCGTAAATTAACTGAGCTAAATCTTCAATAGAATAAATATCGTGATGGGGAGGAGGAGATATAAGTCCAACACCCTTAGTTGAATGTCTTACTTTTGCTATCACTGCATCTACCTTATGACCAGGTAATTGACCTCCTTCACCAGGCTTTGCACCCTGTGCCATCTTTATTTGTATCATATCAGAGTTTACAAGATATTCGGTAGTAACACCAAATCTACCTGAGGCTACCTGTTTGATTGCGGATCTTTTACTATCACCATTAGACATTGGAACAAATCGCTCTACTTCTTCGCCTCCTTCACCAGTATTAGATTTTCCACCAATACGATTCATGGCAATTGCAAGATTTTCATGGGCTTCAGCGGATATAGAACCGTAGGACATAGCCCCAGTCGCAAATCTCTTTACAATCTCAGCTGCGGGCTCAACCTCATCAATTGAAATACTTCTAGAATTACATTCATTGGCATCTTTTAGCCTGAAAAGACCTCTTATAGTTAATAAACGTTTATCATGATCATTAATTAAACGTGCATATTCTTTATAGTCACTACTGTTTCCTAATCTAACAGCATGCTGTAAATACGTCACTTCATCAGAAGTCCATGCGTGAGCCTCACCTCTGTGTCTAACTGAATATTCACCACCAACATCTAAGGAATGTCTAAGTATGGGTAAATCACTATATGATATTTCATGCCTAATGAATGTTTCTTTGGAAATCTGCTCAATACCTACACCCTCTATTTTACTGGCTGTACCAGAAAAATATTGATCAATAAATGCAGATGACAGACCTACTGCATCAAAAATTTGTGCTCCACAATAAGATTGATAAGTAGATATCCCCATTTTTGACATTACTTTTAAAAGACCCTTGTCTATGGATTTTATGTACCTTTTTATTACTTCTTTTTCGTTTACTTCTTTAGGAAAAAGTCCATTTTGATGCATATTAATTAAAGTTTCAAATGCAAGATAAGGATTAATTGCTTCGGCCCCATATCCTGCAAGTACTGCAAAGTGATGCACTTCCCTAGGCTCTGCGGATTCTACAACAAGACCCACGGATGTTCTTAGGCCTTTCCTAATCAAATGATGATGAACCGCTGACGTAGCAAGCAACATAGGTATTGGTATTCTGTTAGGACCAAACTGACGATCAGAAAGGATGATAATATTTTCACCAGCTAAAACAGATTTTTCAGCTCTTTCACAAACTTTTTCAATGCAGTCTTTCATTCCTTCTGGACCAACTTTTTTATCAAAAGTTACATCTATAACTCTAGATAAAAATTGGTTATCACCTATGTCACTAATATCTTTAATCTTTTGTAAATCAGAATTTTTCAAAATGGGCTGCCTAACCTCTAACCTTTTGGTTGTAGAAAGATTTTCTAAGTCAAACAAATTTGGTCTTGGCCCAATCAGTGAAACTAGGCTCATTACTGACTCTTCACGAATAGGATCTATTGGAGGATTAGTTACTTGAGCAAAGTTTTGCTTAAAATATGTGTATAAAAGTTTAGGCTTATTTGAGATTGCAGAAATTGGTGTGTCAGTTCCCATAGAACCTATAGCTTCTTGACCAGTAACAGCCATTGGTGTCATTAATACTTTTAAATCTTCTTGACTGTAACCAAATATCTTTTGCCCCTTATTTAATGCTTCATTATCGAGTTTTCTCTGTTCAATTGATTTGTTATCTACATCTTCAAGAATAATTTGAGTATTTTCCAACCATTTCTTATAGGGGTTAGCATTACATAATTGATTTTTAATTTCTTGATCTGAAATAATCTTTCCATCAATCAGATCTATTAATAACATTTTTCCTGGTTGTAGTCTCCATTTAGAAATGACTTTACTTTCATCAACGGGTAAAGTACCAGCCTCAGATGCTAAAACTACCGTATCATCATCCATGACAAAATATCTTGCTGGTCTTAAACCGTTTCGATCTAGAGTTGCACCAATTTGCCTTCCATCAGTGAAAGCAAGGGCAGCTGGACCATCCCAAGGTTCCATCATAGCAGCATGATATTCATAGAAAGATTTTCTTTTTTCATCCATAAGTGGATTTCCAGACCAAGCTTCAGGGATAAGCATCATCATTGCATGAGAAATTGAATAGCCACCTTGCACCAACAATTCTAAAGCGTTATCAAAACACGCAGTATCGGATTGACCCTCGTAAGATATAGGCCAAATTTTTTCAATATCATCGCCAAAAAGAGGTGAAGACAATGAAGCTTGTCTTGCCGCCATCCAATTATAATTTCCTCTTAGTGTATTAATTTCTCCATTATGAGAAACCATCCTGTAAGGATGAGCCAACTTCCAAGATGGGAAAGTATTAGTAGAAAACCGTTGATGTACTAATGCAAGTGCTGATTTAATTTTCTTATTACTTAAATCAGGATAATATTTAGCTAGCTGATCAGCGAGAAACATGCCCTTATACACAATTGTTCTTGAGGATAAGGACACAGGATAAAAATCTTCTATATCACCAATTTGATTAATAACATTGTTGGAAATACATTTTCTTAAAACAAATAATTTCCTTTCAAACTGATCCTGTAAAAGGTCATCATTTTTTTTAAGAAATAATTGAAAATGAACTGGTTCAGCTTTTTTGATGTCTTTGTCTAATGACAAACATGAATTATCAGTAGGGACATTTCGCCAACCCAATATTTCTATTTTTTCAGAAGAACAAGTTTCTTCTATAATTTGGGTTAATTTATCAACAGTTTGAATGTCTTGTGGCATAAAAAATACTCCAACACCATAACTGCCCTCATTTGGAAGTTGGAATTTAAGATACTTACATTCATTTACAAAAAATTCATGAGGTATTTGAAGCAACATTCCTGCTCCATCACCTACAAGTGGGTCAGCACCAGTTGCACCACGATGCTCAAGATTTTCAAGTATTTTTATACCATCTTGAATAATTTTATGACTTTTAATCCCCTTTATGTTAGCGACAAACCCTAATCCACAAGCATCATGTTCGAAAGATGGGTCGTACAAACCCTTTAAATTAGTGCTTTTGATATAATTCTTGACCATAGTATAAAAATTTAAGTTGTTGATTTAAAGTTTAGTAAATAATATTGGAAGTAGATATTTAAAGATTGAAATCTATATTTGTTAATTCTATTAATACTCATACAAGCTAAAAAACCATTGAAAATTTATTAATTTTCTCTCAAAATAAATTGGAATTCTCTATTACATGAGTTTAACTCATATATCAACTTTTTTTTGGTTTATTAATTTAAACAATATTTACTACATAAAAATAAGGTTTATTGTAAACAATGAGCAGGTTTAATAATAAAAATGTAATAATTACAGGTGGAAGTTCAGGTATAGGACACGCAATTTTTCAACGATTATTAAGTGAAGGTGCAAAAGTAGTTGTTTGGGACATTATGTCACTAAAAGATAATTACAATTCTGAGAATAGTCTTTTTGTAAATGTTGATGTAACAAGATGGAATGAAATAGAAAAAGCAATTGAAGAAAGCATTAAATTTTTAAAAAAATTAGATATTTTAGTTTGTTGTGCAGGAATAACTGGGCCAAATAAAAAGACTTGGGAATATACAGAAAAAGAATGGCAATACGTTTTTGACATTAATACTAAAGGAACTTTTTTTGCTAATAAAGCATGTATTCCATTGATGATTAACAATGGATATGGACGGATTGTAAACATATCCTCAATAGCTGGAAAAGAAGGCAATCCTAATGCTGCAGCATATAGTTCCTCAAAAGCAGCAGTAATTGGTTTAACAAAATCCTTGGGAAAAGAACTATCAACTTACCCCATTACTGTTAATTGTGTTACACCCGCCGCAGTAAAGACAGAAATATTTGATCAAATGACAAATGATCATATTAAGTACATGCTTTCAAAAATACCTATGGGTCGCTTTGGTACAATTGATGAAGTATCATCATTAGTCTGCTGGTTAGTTTCATCTGAATGCTCCTTTTCTACTGGAGGCGTATTTGATATATCAGGTGGTAGAGCAACTTACTAATGAAAAATAATTCCTTTTAAGGATCACTTAATAAAGAAATAAAAAGTGATAGTGAAAGAAAAATTAGCATTATTCCAAAAATTACAGATATTTTAGTCCCATAATTATCAAAAAAACTTACAGTTCTTTTTCTAGAAGCTAGTAAAACTATAATACAATATACTAAAGTATCAATTCCTCCTGCTATTATTGCCATGAATAAATGAGTTATATAAGTTTGTTCACTTGAAAGAAATTGACTAAACAATGAAAGAAAAAAGATTGCAATTTTTGGGTTAAAAACAGCAACAATAAATCCCTCTACAAATCTATTTTTTTTTACATCTATTTCTAAATAATTTTGACTTTGTTCTTGTTTTTGTTTTGAAAAAGAATTGCGAATAATCATAAAGGCCAAATATAAAAGAAAAAATGCTCCTAAATACTTTAAGGTTGTAAAAAAAACAACGTAAATCTCTATTAAATATCCTAAACCAATAGCACATAGAAATGCATAGCAAAATACACCAAAACCATGACCAATAGATGCTGAAATACCAGCTTTTTTACCTTCTGAAAATACAAATCCTAATACAACAACTACACTTGGGCCTGGTGAACAGGCTCCAAGAAAACAAATAAAAGATAAATAAAGCCAATTCTGTAAGAGCATTAAATCAAAAATAAATTTTCAAATCATTTATTTGATATATTTATATGCAAGTTTTGTATATGATAATTTTGTACTTGATTGAATTCTATTTATTTTTTTCAAAACCAATGTAATTTTTATATATTGATTTTAGACCTATAAGAGATATTGAATTTGAGTCTATAGTTTTAGTTTCTATTTTTTGTTTTTTTAAAATAGCTTGATAAATGTCAACCATTGGACTTCTTCCTACTAGAATTACATCATTTCCCATCCAAAATTTACGACTTCCCGCAATTTCTAAACCGATAATCAATCCAGATAATGCAGAAGAGATTTTTGATGAATTCAAATTTTGAATAAGATTTCTAGCTCTTAATTCAAATAATTTTTTTGAAAACTTTTGAGGTTCTAAAAATGAAATCATTGCATATTCTATTGCAAGGCTTTTGTTAAAATTGGCAGAAGATATAGAATTTTTTAAAATTGAATATTGAGAAATAATCTGGAACAGTTCACCAGTCATAAAAGTCTCAAATGATATTATTTCATTACCGACAATTTGAACCCATTTTGAATGAGTACCTGTAAAACAAACAACACCATCAAAATTTTTATATTTTGTAATAATTCCTAAGGCTTGAGTTTCTTCGCCTCTCATTATATCCGGGGGATCATTTTGTTTAAGGCCTGGTACAATAAAGATGTTTAATTTCTTATTTACAGTTTTGATGGAAACTAGTTGGTTATGAAATAAAGGAATAAAAGGTACCTTTAAGTAGCCAGCATCCTGCCAACCTTGTTTTGAACCAATCATACCACAGCATAAAACATCCACAACATGATTATTAGAGAGAAAATCTTTAAATTCATTCTCTAATATTTTTTCATAGTTTTTATTATTTATAAATTTAATTCCTAAAGGTATGGAATTTTCTTTTTTAATTACAAAATTTTCTCTATTTATTATCCAATATCGCAAATGACTTGTGCCCCAATCAACTGCAATCCAGATTTTTGAATTGTTTTCACAACTTGACTTAATTTCAATATCTCCTTAAAAAAAATTGAAAGGTAATTTGATGTCTAGTTCCAAATATAGTATTGATCAATTAATTTCTGCAAAAAGTATTGCAGCAAGAGTTGAAACACTAGCTAAAGATATTACCAATTACTTCAACAATACCGAAAAACTTATTGTTGTAGGTCTACTTCGAGGCTCTTTTGTTTTTATTGCAGACCTTGCTAGAGAAATAGATCTTCCAATTGAAATAGATTTTCTAGAGGCCTCTTCTTATGGAAACTCAACAGAGAGTTCTAGAGAAGTGAAAATATTAAAAGATTTAGCAGGTGAAATATCTGGTAAGGACGTATTAGTAGTTGAAGATATAGTTGACACAGGACATACTCTGAAACATGTTCTACAACTATTGAATTCTAGAAACCCAAAAAGAATTGAGGCATGCGCGTTATTGGATAAACCTTCTAGAAGAGAAGTAGAAATTAAATCTAGATGGACTGGATTTGAAATACCTGACGAGTTTGTAGTAGGTTATGGTATTGATTATGCGCAAATGAATAGAAATCTTTCCTATATTGGAAAAGTAAGCTTTAATGATCAATAAAAACTAGTTCTTATTTATTTTTTTTGGAAAAGCCATGTTTGGCTTATAATTTTTAAAACTATCTAAATACTGCCTATTACATTGTTTTTGCCATTGAGAGCCTGGTACTACTGCTGAAAAACAATTGTAATTATTCCGAAGGTTTTTGGTTTTATCATTTTCTTCAATAGCTAGAGATATAACCCCATTCACTAGACCACCTTGTCTTTCAACTAATTGAATTGCAGCATTCATTGTTCCTCCTGTTTCTACCCACTGATCCACAATAAATACTTTTGTTCCTTTTTCAAAGGCGGGAAATCTTATTTCCATTTCTTGATTTCTTTTTGAATAATTAACAAACTCAACTTTTTCTGTATCAACACATAATTTCCCTGCTTTTCTTATAGGTAAGAAACCTTTACCAAGTTTTACTGCTAAAGCTGATCCTAAAACAAACCCCATGGCATCAATCCCAGCTACAACGTCGCAATCATATCCTTTAAGGTCTAACAATAAATCATCAAGAAGATTATGAAATGCTTTGGTATTTATGTATATAGAGGTAGGGTCAAGCCAGGCAAATTTACCTCCTTTAGTATTTGGCGACATAATATTTAAATACCATCGATCATCTCTTTCATTAGCGAGATTATTTTTTTTCATAGCTATTCCCCTTTTCCTATTTGTCGGCATACATTTAGTAATTTCGATAATTTCATAGCGTCAATTTCATAAAAATTGTCATCATAATTGATACCAGTTGCAACCATAAAACAATCAACTTCAGAATAGTTTTTAGCATTATCTACCGTAATACCTGAAGCTAATGCTAGTGGTTTATCGCCTATAGAGGAACGAAATAATCGAATTTTTGATATTTTTGCTTCTTTACCAGTTGCAACCCCAGATGTTGTAACAACATCCATAAATTTTGAAGCATATTTTGCGGCATTTATATATTGATCTTCTGAAATAACTCTTTGTTTTTTAAAAGCAGTTCCACCAAAATATAAACCTTGCCAATTACAATCTTTTTTAATTTGATTTATTTTTTTTGCTTCAAGATTTTTACCATTTTCATCAATACATGCATCGTCAGCCCAATAACCGTCAATTTTACAACCTTGAGAGGACAAATCAGATAATATCGGAAAAGCTACCTTTCCAGTATTAGCCAAAAAATTAATTGATAACCATAATGATGGAAATTTATATCGAACTTTTGTTATAATTGGCAAAAATTCATCAATTCCAAAATCATGGTTTATTAAAAAACAACCAGGTGCACCTTCTGAGATTATTTTGTCAATATTTTCAATAACCTGAAAATAGTTTTTAACATGAATTACAGGAAGAACAATAGGTCCAATCTGTTTAAAAAACTTATGAAAATCACTTCTGTTCATAATATTAAGCTAATTTTATTAAATTTAGGTTTAAAACAGATTGTCAAACTATAAAACAAAATCTAATATATTTTCATTATAGATTAAAGCAAGCCTTTTCAAATACCACACAGGAAGGTAATCATTAATTTTTATAATTTGCTTTTTCATAATAAAAAAACGGGAGATAAAAATGACCTCAAGAATTAATAATAGAAGAAATTTCTTAAAATTGTCTGGAGCAACAGCATTAAGTATGCCATTTGTAAGTCGAGCTTGGGCTTCTACTTTGGAATTAAATATGCTTGCTTGGTATGGACACGGCGAACCTGATATTGTAGGTGAATTTGAAGCTGCAAATAATGTAAAATTTATTCCTAAATATTATGCAGGCGGTGATAATATGCTAGCATTGATCGCTCAGTCTCCACCAGGTACATACGATATTATACTTTCTGATGCAGAATTTGTTCAACAATTAAATATGGCTGGTTATATCGAAGATCTAAATCCATCAGATTATCCATTTGATGATATGCTTCATGAAGACTTTACAAAATTCCCTGGACATTGGGCTAATGGGAAACTTCACTCTGTGATGGTTAGGGGTGGTCATTTAGGAGTTTCATACAATAAAACTGCAATATCAGAAGAAGAAGCACAAAGTTATTCATGCTTCTGGAAAAATAACGTTAAAGGAAAAGTGGGTCACTTTGATTGGCATTTACCAAGCTTAGGTATGATGAGTTTATATAATGGTAATGGATCTGGTTTGTGGGATTTGGATACAAAAAAATGGGATGCCGTACAAGATGTTACTATGTCATTAAGGCCACAGGTAGGAGGATATTTTGATTATGGTGGAACATTTAACTCATTAAAAAATGGTGAGATGTTAGCTATGTGTGGTATTGGAGATTGGATTACTGGTGTTTTAGAAAAAGATGGTGCACCTGTTGGATCAGTTATTCCTAAAGAAGGTGGAATACAATGGACTGAAAGTTATTGTATTGGAAAAGGTACAGACAAAACTGAAATTATTAAAAAGTTTATTAATTATATGCTATCCCCAGAAGGACAAGTTAAATCTGCACAGATGGCCGCATATCCAGGTTTTTGTATCACAAAAGCAGGAAGAGCTGCACTAATTGATGCCGATCCAAAGGAAGCTAAAAGAAGTCATCAAATGGAAGGTATGGCTAATGATCCTATTGCCTTAATAAATGATGGTAGAATTCATTACAGAGATATTCCAAAACAGCAGTCATTAGAAGACTGGAATGATTTTTGGTCTGAATATAAAAATGCATAAATAAGTTTTATAAATTGGGCGGTTTTAATACCGCCCTTTTTTTTGATATGAAATCAAATAGAGAAACTATAAACTTATATTCCCTTACTTTCAGAGTACCAATTATTTTTTGGCAACTCCTGTTTTTTGTAGGACCCGTTTTATTCATGGTCGCTATGTCATTCTTTTTAGTGAAAAATTATAGAATGACAGAAGCATTTGAATTCATTAATTGGACAAAAATGTTTTCGAAAAACTATTTTTGGGACAGTTATTGGTTTACTTTAATTATAGCTTTTATAAGTACTTTGTTGACAATGGTTATTGCCTTCCCGGCTTCATTTACATTAGCATTTAGAGTTTCAGAAAACTTTAGAAGGTGGGCAATATTTTTACTTATTATACCCTTTTTCACTAGTTACCTTGTTCGTACGTTTTCATGGTATGTTATATTAGCTGAAAAAGGCGTAATAAATGCTCTTTTAAGTTATATAAACTTAGGCCCTTTTATAATGCTTAACACTCATATCGGCACTTTGGTTGGGTATATGACACTTACACTTCCATTAGTTATAATATTACAAACAGTAACAATGGCAAATATTGACAAAAATTTGATTGAAGCAGCATTTAATTTAGGATGTAAACCATATTTAATAATTCAAAGAGTTATTATTCCTCTCTCTAAAACAGGGTTTATAATAGCTGCAGTTTTTTGCTTTATTCTTTCTTTTGGAGATTTTGTTGCTCCTTTTTATCTTGGGGGATCTCAAGAACCAACTTTACCCATTTTAATATTAGATACGACAAAATCAGGTCAACAATGGCCAAGAGCTGCAGTTGTAGCTATTGTAATGATGGTGACTTTATTTGCTATTGCTTTTATAGGAATAATGACAGCGTATTCAAAAAGTTTTAAAAATGACAAAAGATAAATTTTATAACTTAATTTTGAAATTTTATTTGTTTTTTATTTTTGTTTTTATTTTTACTCCAATAGCATTTAGTATCATCTTTTCTTTCAATTCACAAAGATTTCCGACCATACCTTTAGGAAATTTCTCAATAGAATGGTATATCAAAATTTTTAATGATGCTGAAATATGGCAAGCTGCCATAAATAGTGTGGTTGTTTCATCAATAACTTGTTTAATTGCTACTTTTTTGGGCTTTTGCACTGCCTATTCTGACTACAGATACCGTTTTAAGTTTAAGGGTATATATTTAGCACTAGTATTATTACCACCAACCATTCCATTAATTATACTTGCTCTTGCAATGTTGGCTTGGCTCTCTAAAATAGGTATGTCTGGACAATTATGGTCTATAATTTGCGCACATAGTGTTCTTACCGCACCATTTGCTATGGCAATTATAAGGCTTAGATTAAATCAAATGGATCCAGACTTAGAAGCAGCATCATGGAATTTAGGTGGCTCTGAATGGGATACAATGAGAAATGTTATATTACCCTATTGTAGACCAGCTATTATTTCCTCTCTTTGCTTAACAGCTGCGGTATCTTTTGATGAATTTGCGATTTCTTGGTTTGTTTCAGGATTAAATAAAACTGTACCTGTTATTATACTTGAAATTGTCCAAGGAAATATTGATCCTCAAGTCAATGCGATTGGTACTTTTGTATTTTTCACATCCATAACACTTGTAATTACAGCTCAGATTTTCTTCTTAACTTGGCAGATGAAAGGAAAAAAGTAATAAATGACTTATCCACTAGTATCTTTCAAAAATGTTACTAAAAATTTTGGAAAAATGAATGCTGTTACCAATTTAAATTTCGAAATTGATAAAGGGGAGTTTCTTGCAATTATGGGACCCTCTGGTTGTGGTAAAACAACTACTCTGAGAATGCTAGCAGGACTAGAAAATCCTTCATCAGGAGAAATAAGGTTTAATAACCGTCTCATGAATAATGTTAAACCCCACGAAAGAGATACTCCTTTAGTGTGGCAATCGTTGGCATTATTTCCATTTTTAAACGTTCAAGAAAATGTTGAATTTGGGCTTAAAATGAGAGGTGTATCTTCAAAAACAAGACAAAAAAAATCATTAGAATGGCTTGAAAAACTAGAAGTTAGAGAACTTGCAAAAAGAGATATCTCAACTTTATCAGGGGGACAAAAACAACGAGTCGCTTTAGCAAGATCATTGGTGATGGAACCTGAAATCCTACTTCTTGATGAGCCTTTGTCAGCATTAGATGCTCATTTAGTAATTAGAATGCAAGCAGTACTTACTCAATTACAAAAAGAATTAGGTATTACTTTTGTTTATGTAACTCATTCACAATCAGAAGCATTTGCAATGGCGAATAGAGTCATAATAATGAATGTTGGAGAAATTTCACAAATAGGCAAACCAAAAGATATCTATAGATCTCCAGCTAATCAATTCGTAGCTGAATTTGTAGGAAGAAACAATATACTTAGTGGAAAGGTTTATGATATAAAATCAAAAATAGCTTTTATAAAAACTAACTCAGGTAACTATAATTTTGAAATAATAGACAAAAATATAGAGCTTGGTCATACTTTAAATTACATAATTTCTGCAGATTTAATGAATTTCTCATTAGTAAAACCAAAAAATTCTAATATAGTAAATTGCAAGCTTATTTCAGAAGAATATATCGGCTCAATGGTAACTTTATTTTTAGAAAGCGTTGATGGAACTGAATTTAAAATTCAAATGCAAGAAAGAGAATATTCAAAATTAAACATTCAAAATGGTGAAAAATATTGGCTTAGTTGGTCAAAGAAGAATGTCCATACTTTAAAAAAGGATTAAATAATGATAAGGAATCCAATTCCTTGGCCCAATAAAGCAAAATGTGCTGTATCAATCTCCTTTGATATGGATGCGGATAGCTTAATACATATTTCTAAACCTAACGACAGTTTTAGAAGATTATACCCAATATCAATGGGGAAATATGGTCCTAATGTTGCAATTCCTAGAATTTTAGATACTTACCAGAAGTTTGGTCTAAAACAATCATTTTTTATACCTGGATGGTGTATAAAAGAGTATCAATCACAAATTGAACTAATCCTTAAAGATGGACATGAAATTGGTCATCACGGATACTTACATGAGGATCCTATCAAAACATATGGAAATCAAAAAGAATGGTTTGAAAAAACTCTTGAAATTCATAAAGAAATTTGTGGTAAATATCCAATAGGGTATAGAGCGCCAGTATACAATATTACTGATGAGGTAGTTGATTTAATGATAGAGAATAAATTCAAGTATGATAGTTCTATGATGGCTGATGATATACCTTATGAACTCCAAACACCAAAGGGTAATTTATATGAAATACCTGTTCATTGGGGAACCGATGATTGGCCCCCTTTTGCACATTATGAAGAAATTGGTTATATGATGCCAGTTCAGGCACCTTCAAAAGGACTATTTGGTTTTTGGGAAGAATTTGAAGCACAATATGAAGCAGGTGGATTTTTTATGTTAATTATTCACCCTTTTTTAACTGGTCGTTTAGCACGCTGGAAACAGGTTGAAAAGTGGATAGAAAAGACACTTTCAACAAAAAATGTATGGTTTGCTAAACTAGAAGATATTGTTCAACATTTAGAAGATTTAAAAAATAAAAAAATTTGGTCACCAAGTGTTGAAAAATTACCCTATTATACCAAGAAAATTTTATAGGAGTTTAACTTATAATGCTTAGTGAAATAGATCAAAAATTACTTAAAATAGCTTATGAAGAGGCAAAAGAAGGGTTCCAAGAGGGAGGATGTCCAATTGGATCAGTTTTAGCAAGAAATGGAAAAATAATAGCACAAGGAAGAAATCAAAGAGTACAAAAAGGAGATCCAATAGCACATGGTGAAATGGATGCTTTACGAAAAGCAGGTAGACAAAAAACTTATAAAGATACTGTGCTATATACTAGTTTAAGTCCGTGTATGATGTGTAGTGGAACAATTGTACAATTTGGTATCCCAAAAGTAGTAATTGGAGAAAATAAGAGTTTTGGAGGAAATGAAGAATTTCTTACATCAAGAGGTGTTGAGGTACTTATTGCTAATGATAAAAATTGTATTCAGCTTATGTCACAATTCATTAAAGAAAAACCTGAGCTTTGGCTAGAGGATATAGCAGAAGATGAATGATAATAATTTAATTAAAATTCCTCCAAGAAAGTCCAAAAGTATTTTTTTAGCAAAAAATCAAAAAATAAAAATAATCAATACACATGGAACACAAGTTGTCGATACATGGTGTTTTAATCAGGCAGACGTCAAGGAATATATGTCAATGGAACATAATAGAGCTGTTACAAGCTCAATTTTTCCTAAAGAAGGTGAATTTTTATACACAAACAAAAGGCAACCAATTCTGTATATTCTTAAAGATAGCTCACAAGGCAGGCATGACACACTCATTGCAGCTTGTGATACTTACAGATATAAAATGCTAGGTTGTGAAGAATATCATGATAATTGTACAGATAATTTAATGAATACATTGGATAATTTAGGCTTTAAATCTATTGGATGCCCCTCTCCTCTTAACCTTTGGATGAATATACCTGTAAATATAGATGGAAAAGTGACATTTTCTCCACCTTTATCTACGAAAAATGACTATATTATTTTTGAAGCAAAGATGGATTGTATCTTAATAATGTCAGTTTGTCCTATGGATATTGTGCCAATCAATGGCAAGGAATGCATCATTAAAGAAATTCACTATCAATTATTAAGTGATTAATTAAAATTTACTATCTTTTAACCTTCATCATTAAATAACAAAATTACAAGGGAGATCATAATTATAAATGCTCCAATAAAAGTAATTTTATTAGGAAATTGGTTAAAAAAGAAAATTTTCAATAAAACTACCCAAATTGGAACAGCATAAGTATATGCCATAACTTTAATTGAACTTAACCTAATAGCAGAATATTGGATTAAAAAAAAGCTAGCTGCGGTAGCAAATATTGCTAAGTAAAAAATTGTAAATAAAACAATAATTGGAAAATCAAACCAACTTGAATAGATAATTTTTTCATTAGAAAATAATCCCAAAATAATAACCCCAGATATTAATGTACCAAAAGTTTGAATAATTGCAGGCTCACCTCTATTAAACTTTGGTATCAATGAAGCATATAAAGCATGACAAATGCACCCAATGAAAAAAAGTTTTTCTCCATAGCCAACTTTAAACTGAATTAAGTTTTCAACTTTACCATCAAAAATTATCCATAATACTCCAATAGCTGCAATAATTACTGTTATCCAAACTTTTATTGACATAATACGATTTGAAAAAATCAGATCAAATAAACCTGCTAGTAATGGGGTAAGTGTAAAAACAACTGCCATAGAGGTCGAATTAGCAGTTTTTAATCCCTCAAACATTGTTATAAAATAAATTGAAATTAATACACCTAATATTAAGCTCTTCAATGGAGATAACCCTTTCATTAGATGAAACTTATCCTGAAATATAATAAGTATTGCTATAAGTAAAAAAGCAATAACAAACCTAAGAAAGGTTACAAAATCAGGGTCGATTAGGTTTGCTATTATTGAACCGAGCACAAAAGAACCTGAAACAAGTAAGGAAAATATAAGCATGGCAATGTGACCACTAGCCACTGATTTCGATGGAAATTTCATTTTAATTTTGATTCATATTTTGGTTTAAAAATTATATCTAAAAGGAAGAACCTGGTTGTGTTAAAAATTGAATTTCTTCTTTAGTAGAATCTCTTCCTAAAATTTTATTTCTATGAGGGAAACGACCAAAATCTTTTACTATTTCATAATGCCTTTTTGCAAAGTCATATGTTTTTTCGTTAGTATATTTCTTGAAAAGTGGTAATGACATTTCTTGAACTGCAAGTGTTTCACTATGCATCATAGGCATTAGTAAAAAATGTCTCCATGATAAATTCTCATGCTTCAAAAATCCCTGACTCACTCCACTTAAAGAAAGATTTAAAGCTTTTTTGTCTCCCACAAAAGCTTTTGGAGAATTTCTATAAATATTCCTTGTAAATTGATCTAACAGTAAAATTAATGCTAAGTAACCTTTAATGTCAGATTTCCAATGATCAAGTTTTTTATCCAAAGCTAATTCAACATGTGAACTAAACTTATTTTTTAATAATTCGTCAAAATTATCATCTTTTTCGAACCATTTTATTTGATCTATATCATCAAACCAAAACTTAACTATATTTTCATAATCCATCTTAAAATCATTTTATATTAAATTAAAAACTTGATAGAATTTTATTCCCTTTTTTTGTTTTAAATTCAGCGACTATACCCTTTTCATTATTTTGAATAAAAGAAATCCTCTTATCATTTAAATTTTTTAAATTAAATTTTAGATCCTCTACTAATGGATGATAAATTGACAAATGAAATAGCTCACAATCTACTGTAGGTAAACTTTTTGATGGATGAGTTGTTTTATCACCCCACTCAATAATAGCAGGGAAAGTATTATTAAAAGGTAATAAACCGTCATTTTTTACTGTCATTTTCCAATTTAATTTATCTCTTTTAATTTTTAAAATGTCACCAACATCAACATCAAAATGCAGCATGCATTGATCAATATTTTCACAATTACAAATCCAATTTGTTAATTTTGGATTACCATAAAAATTGTCAAGATTAAACCACCTAGAAAAGTTTAAATTTTTTACTGTAGGATCAACTGCAATAGCCTCTATGTACAAACCGTCTTTTAAACCAAGTAAATTGTTATGAGTTCCAAATAATTTATGCTTACCCCCTTTTTCCATTTTATAGCCTAGTGTAGATTCTACATATTCAGTAGCTTCCTCTAATTTCATACCAGATACAGCAAAATGATCTATTTTCATAAAATTTCCTTTAAACTATTTTAAGGCCACTCCAAGCTATAAATTCTGAATTTTTATAATTTGGTTTACCATATGAAATTGGATTCTTTGAATCTCCTATGGTAATTCTTCCACCAGCACCAGAAAGTATTGCATCACCAGCAGCTATATCCCATTCCATTGTAGGTGAAAATCTTGGATAAACATCAGCATCACCTTTTGCAATAGCACAGAATTTTAACGAAGAACTAGCCGAAATAACATTATAAATATTTCTTTCTGCTAACCATTGCTCTGTTTTCAAAGATTGATGCTTTTTACTTGCAATTGCAATAATATCTTTACTCTTATTTTTATTGACTTTAATAGGTAAAATTTCACCATCTTTATTTTCAAAAAAAGACTTTTTCCTATTTAAACCATAATACATTTGTTTTAAATTAGGAGCATAGATAATACCCATAATTGCCTGATTATTAGAAATTAAACCAATATTTACTGTAAATTCTCCTGAGCCATTAAAATCTAAAAATTCTTTTGTTCCATCCAAAGGATCAACCAAAAAATATTTTTCAGCTGAAATATTAATATGGCTACTAGTGTTTTCTTCACTTACAACTGGTATAGTCGGGGCAATCGATTTTAAATTATTTAATATAATTTTTTCAGATAATTTATCAGCTATTGTTACTGGTGAACCATCTTCTTTATATTCTGCTTTTGCTCCATTTCTATAAATTTTCATAATTTCATTACCAGCTTCTAAAACTACTGGCTTCAAATAAGAAATTAAATTTTCTAAGTTCAATGTTTTATCTCCCAGATAATTAAATTTAATAATTTTTCATTATCCAGAAATTAATCTCATACTCTTAAGTTTTAGCATAATTAATGAAGCACACTCTTCAACTTTTTTATTTTCCGAATTCAAAATTAATTCTGGGTTGTCTGGAATTTCGTAAGGATCTGAAATTCCAGTGAATTCTTTGATTTTACCTTCTCTTGCCAATTTATATAGACCTTTTCTGTCTCTTTTTTCACAAGTTTCAAGAGGAGTAGATAAATAGACTTCAATAAATGAACCAAAAGCTTCAATTTCTTCTCTCACATCATCTCTAGTTTTTTGGTAAGGAGCAATTGGAGCACAAATTGCAATACCTCCATTTTTTACAATTTCCATTGCCACAAATCCAATTCTTCTGATATTAATATCTCGATGAGTTTTAGAGAAACCAAGTTCAGAACTTAACCTCTTTCTAACTATATCTCCATCTAACAAAGTAACTGATCGATCTCCAATCTCTAAAAGCATATTAATTAAAGCATTTGCTATAGTTGACTTCCCAGAACCAGACAAACCTGTAAAAAATACTGCAAAACCTTGTCTATGTAATGGTGGCCTTGTTTTTTTTAGTTCTTTTATAACCTCTGGAAATGAGAACCAATCGGGTATATTAAGATCTTTATTAAGTCTTCTGCGTAACTCAGTACCTGATATTTGTACTACACTTGATTTTTTTGGCACCTCATTAATAGGAACATATTCAGCACTATCCTCTAAAAACACAAAGTTCTGAAATTTTAATAATTTAATATTTATTTTATCTTGATATTTAGAAAACAAATCTTGTGCTTCATATTCCTGATAAAATGGAACCTTATTAGCTTTCAACCCAGGCCCAGCATGATCTCTTCCTACAATAAAATGAGTACAACCATAATTAGCTCTAACTAATCCATGAAGAATAGCTTCTTTGGGACCAGCCATCCTCATTGCAAGGTTAAGGAGTGATAAGC
This sequence comes from uncultured Alphaproteobacteria bacterium, assembly GCA_902625475.1. Classification (GTDB taxonomy): domain Bacteria; phylum Pseudomonadota; class Alphaproteobacteria; order Rhodobacterales; family Rhodobacteraceae; genus CACIIZ01. The sequence continues at coordinate 45,186 of CACOBR010000001.1, read as the reverse complement.
AAGTAGTAGATTTTGAATAATATTTTAAAATAGCTTCATAGCAACGTACTCTTGTAAAATGATCAATATCGCCTGGTTTTGTCATCCCCACAACCGGATGAATTAATAAATTTGCTTCACTCTCTGATGATGCTCTTGAAGTAAGTTCAAAATGAGCACGATGAAGTGGATTTCTTGTTTGAAAAGCAACCACTGAGGACCAACCTAATTTATTAAAAATATTTCTTAATTCGTTAGGAGAGTTTCTTAAATGTTTAAAATCATAAAAAGTAGGCTTATTAATTCCAATTAATTTACCACCAATGTAAATTTTGTTAGATTTATTTAAAAGATAATTTACTCCTGGATGTTCATTATCGGTAGAACCAAATACTTTATCAGCTTCGAATAATTTTTTAGGACACCAAATGTCTTCAACAACTAATATTGCCAGGGTTACACCCTCTTGATCTTTAAGAGAAATTTCTTCACCTATTGTTAAAGTATCAGCAAATTCTTCCGGTGCATCAAGGTTAATTGGAATTGGCCATAATTCACCACTTGGTAAATGTATATTTTCACAAACCGACAAATATTCTTTTTGTGTTAAGAACCCTTTCAAAGGATAAAAAGAACCATCCAAAATTAAATCTAGATCACAAGTCTGGCGTAAGTTTAAATTATAAGATTTAAGGGAAGGTGCTTTTTTTTTATAATAATCTAAACTTTTACCAGTTACATATAATTCTGGGATATATTCTTTCATAAAATCAACTTATCATTGTGAATAGATATTTAGTCTCTAAAGTTAATAAATTGCACTGGAATATCTAAGGAAAGGTTTTTGATTAAATTTATGATATTTTGTAAATCATCTCGTTTTTGGCCCGAAACTCTCAACTCGTCACCTTGAATTTGACTTTTTACTTTTAGTTTACTTTTTTTAATTTCTAAATTTATTTTTTTTGCGTCTTCTTTATCAATACCATCGATTATTGTAAATAAAATTCTTATTGAATTACCTGAAGCAGTTTCTCTCTTAAACTCCTTTATTGATTTTGGGTCAATTTTTCTTTTTACCAAATTGCTAATTAAAATATCATTTACTTGCTTTGCTTTTAAGTCATCTTCGGTATGTACAATTAAAAAGTCATTCTCTAATTCAATATTAGAAATAGAGCCTTTGAAATCATATCTCTGACTAATTTCCTTCATTGAATTAGATATAGCATTCTTCAATTCACTCATATCGATTTTACTTACAATATCAAAACTAGGCATATTTCATTCTCACTTTAAGTTTTTTTAGGTTGCTGGCTTAATACCCTGGTAATCGACGGTCTTGATCTTAACTTATCAAGGAAATTAGTAAGATTAGGCCTTCCATTTCGTAATTTTGTTTTATCAAAATCCCACCTTGTTAATGTATACAAATAAAAATCAACAGCAGTTATAGTTTTGCCACAAATGTAGGGTGTTAAGTTTTTTTCAATATAATCAAAAATTATTGATTGCTCTTTTTGGGCTTTTGATTTTAAACTTTCGAATTCAGGTTCATCAACATAAAAATCCCTATGGTGCTGTCGATGATAGCCAGAATATAACGTAGTTGCCATAAGACTTAGCATTCTCCAATATTGAAAATAGTCATTACTATCAATTGAAGGACAAAGGCCTTTATAACTCATAGTTATATAATTAACTATAGCTAATGACTCAAAAATTTCAGTACCATTGGGTAAAATTAAAACAGGAATTTTCCCTAAAGGGTTGTAACCTTTTTTACCTGCTTTAATTATATCTTTCTTGTTTATGAATTTGATTTCATAATCTATACCCAATTCCGTAAATAAAAATTCAGGAATTAATGAACCGGCACCAGATTTACCTAAGATTAAGTATTTTGACATAAAAAATGTGTACTTACATATGAAAAATTTTATATTGATAGCTTATATGATAATTATTTCAAGATAAATATTGTACTTATATAAATTTTGATATAGCGGTTTTTCTAATATCAAAACTTTATTTATAAACAGTATGTATCTCCATAAAGAAAAAAATTTAGGAATTTATTATGTGATTGTAGCTGGAATTCTTTGGTCCATGATGGGTATTGGAATAAGAATGATTGAGAATGCTAATGTCTGGCAAATATTACTTTATAGGTCATTAAGTTTAGTAGTTTTTTTATTTATAGTTTTAATAATTACAACAAAAAAAAATCCATTTATCTTAATATATCAATCTAAGACCCCTGTTTTTATTGCTGCTATAGGATTATTCATAGCTTATTCTGGTGGGATTTATGCAGTACAAAACACAAGTGTAGCAAATGCAATGTTGCTATTTGCTTCAGCTCCATTAATTACCTCTATTTTAGGTTATTATTTTTTGAAAGAAATAGTATCTCTTCATACCTTATTATCAATATTGATAGCCTTCTCAGGAATAATACTTATGTTTTTGGATAGTTTTGGTAATAATTCCATCAATGGTAGTATTAGCGGAATTATCTCTGCATTTGGTTTTTCAATTTTTACAGTATCTTTAAGATGGGGAAAACAAAATAATATGCTACCCTCAGTTTTTCTTTCAGGATTGTTAGCTATTTTTCTAACAATTATAATCTGTAAATTTCAAAATGTTAATTTAATTTTAACAAAAAATGATGCATTTTTTGCTTTGTTTTTAGGTGTATTTCAAGTTGGTCTTGGTTTAATTCTTTACACAATAGGATCTAAAACAGTACCAGCAGCGGAATTAACACTATTATCACTTTGTGAAGTGTTGCTAGCACCACTATGGGTTTGGTTATTCTTAGGGGAAAGTGCTTCTAAACTCACCTTTATTGGAGGTTTTGTATTACTAATTGCAATTACCTTTAATTCTCTTATCTCAATAATGAAAAGAAAAAAAAGATTTGAATTTAATTAATTATCAATTTTAAACATTCCAATAATTTTAAAAAATCTTGTTCATTATTCCATAAGTGAGGAGTAATCCTTAAATACCCAGACCTTTCAGAAATAAAAATATTATTCATTTTGAGTTTTTTAATTACTAAATTTCCGTCTAAACTAGGAAGTTTAGCACTGATAAAGTGTGGAGCTCTCTTATTTTCTTCTAGAATATCAAAACCTAATTCATTCAGACCCTTACAAATTATTTTATTGTTTTCATATAGTGTATTTTCAATATTTTTAATACCCCAATCATGAAGTTGCTCAAGTGAGGCCATTACACCTGGCATTAATGTGAAATTTGCTCTTTGCCCCATATCAAATCTTACAGAATCTGAATTATATTCACTTTGATAAACTGTTAATTTTGAAAAATCTTCACTATTTTTTCTTCCTATCCATGTTTCTTCTAAAGGTATTCCTTCTATAAAATTGTCAGAAACATACATAAAACCAGTTGAGTATGGACCTAACATCCATTTGTAATTAGCAATAATTGCGAAATCAGGCTTTATTTTACCCATATCAATTTCCATCGCACCAGCAGATTGTGTTAGATCTAGAATTAATTTTACGTCGTAATTTTTACAAGCAATACTTATCCTTTCCAAATCAAGAACATACCCATCAGTCCAACGAATATTTGGTATAGCAACTGCTGTAACCTGTTCATTAATGCTATCGATTAATTTCTCAGTAATTGAATTTTCATTGCATGAATCAATCTTTTCTATAATACCCATATTATTTCTCACAAGTTCCATCCAAGGATAAACATTAGAAGGGAATTGGTCTTTTAAAATTAATATTTTATTTTTTGTTTTTGTTAATTTAATGTTTTTAGCAGCTGTCGAAATACCATAAGAAGCAGATGGTATCAAAGAAACGTTTTTATTAGAAATCTTAAATAGTTCAGCAAAAGAAATCTTAATTTGATTTATAAAGCTAAAAAAATGTAATTTAGGGTCAATTTTCCAAGGTTGTGTTTCAATAATCGACCCATTAAGTATAGCCTCTTGAACCTTTTTAGACAAAGGAGACATGTATGCTGTATTAAGATAGACTATGTGTTCAGGAATATTAAATAGATCCCTTTGACATTTGATTTTATTTACCGTTATGTTATTCAAGAAACCAAAACCTCTTTAAATTTAAATAAAAATTATTAATTCATAATTATGAAAAATAAAATACTCTATATTTCTACAATTATATATACCATTTTAACTTCAATAACTTATTCTGAAGTGACAGAAGTTAGTAATTCTCAATTAAAATCATTATTAGAAAATAATGTTCCCATTATTGATATTAGAAGAGAAGAAGAATGGAAAGCAACGGGAATTATAGAAAATAGTATTTTAATGACCTTCTTTGACAAAAATGGAAAAGCTAATACAAATGATTGGTTAAATAAATTAAATCAAATTGCCTCTAAAAAAGACCCAATTGTTTTAATTTGTAGAACTGGCAGGAGAACGGGAATTGTAGCAAAGTTTCTTTCTGAAAAATTGGGTTATAAATCGATATATGATGTCACAGATGGAATAACAGAGTGGCTCAAAGATGGTAATATTGTTGTTAAGCCAATAATAAACTAAACTTAATCATTCTTTTTTTTATATATTGATGCCATACGGTAAAAAAGTTTTGAACCTAAGACTCCTTCATGAAAAGCTACTGCACATATGTGTAAGAGTATTAGATATAATAAAACTTTAGAAAAATATATATGTAAAAAACGAGAAATTTCTGAATTATAATAATACATAAATAATCCAAAAACTGGCATTGACAATAAAATAAAATAAATAGAAATATGAGATATTCTTGCAAAAATTATAATTATTTTTGGAACTGATTTAGAAAGTGGTGGGGCGCCAAATAGAAACCTAAGGAAAACTCTTAAAATCATCAGTAAAAAAATGAAAACACCTATGAGGTAATGGGTATTTAGATATTGGCAACTTTTCAAGGTATTTATAGCATTATTTTTACACACTTCTAATTCTAAGAACTCAATTTTATTTCCAAAAATCAATTGATAAATAACTAGAAGAGCTATTATCCAGTGAAACACAATTTGACTGATATGATATGAATTACCAATAGATATACTGTCTAAGTTTTTTTCCAAAATTAACTTTTTTTTAATTTAATTTTTTACAATTTTGATAATTGCTTACCATACAATTTTTAGCCATTTGCTTAATTTGAGAAATTTGTTTTTTTGTAAGATTATCATTCAAAGTGATCATATTTTCTTTGGCTTCACTCATTCCTTTAGATGAAGAAATTATATACCACATTTGAGCTAATAGAAGGTCTTTCTTTACTCCCTCCCCTTTATAATACATAACGCCTACATTATTTTGTGCTCTGGGATGCCCTTGTTTTGCTGCCGTTTCTAACCACTTAAAAGCTAACTGTTTGTTTTTTTCTAACCCTTTACCATGATCATACATCCATCCAAGGTAGAATTGTGCATGAGGATGACCTTCTTCAGCTGCTTTTATATACCAACTTGCAGCAGTTTCTAAGTTTTTAGTTACTGATAATCCATTAAAATACATCATTCCGATATAAGTTTGTGCCCTAATATCTCCTGTTTCGGCTAGTGATAGGAATTGTTCAAAAGCCGTATCATAATCTTTAGATTTAAAAGCTTTTAAACCTAAAATAAAATCTTCTGCAAAAACTGGATTTATATTCATAAAACAAAAAAGAAAGATAAAAAATAATTTCAACATTTTATTTACCTTTGAGTTACAAACTAGAACTTGTCATTTTGGTATAATTTCTAATAAAGTACATTATGGAATTGTTATATAATAATGAATATAGAATATTATATTTTAAAAAAAAATTAAAAAAAATTAAAATTTTACAAATACAAGATGAAATATAGAAAACTTGGAACTACAGATATAAAAGTTAGTGTAATTTGTTTAGGAACAATGACTTGGGGAGAACAAAATTCGCAAGAAGAAGCTTTTCAACAAATGGATTATGCTGTTGAAAAAGGAATAAATTTTTTTGATACTGCAGAATTATATTCTGTAATGCCTAGAAAAGAAACGTATGGAAAAACGGAAGAAATAATTGGAAATTGGTTTCAGCATAAAAAAAATAGAAAAGATATTATTCTTGCATCTAAAATTGCATCTAAATCTGAGGGTTTAGAATGGATTAGAAAAGGTTCTAAATACCTTGGATTTGATAAGACAAACCTTAATAATGCAATTGACCAAAGTTTAAAAAGACTTAAAACAGATTATATTGATTTATATCAATTACACTGGCCGGAAAGAAAAGTTCCTAAATTTGGTGTTTTAGACTTTGAATATGAACCTAGTGATCAAGATTGGACACCTATAGAACAAGTTTTAGATAACTTACAAGATTTAATAAATTCAGGTAAAATAAGATATGTAGGTCTTTCAAATGAAACACCTTGGGGAATGATGAAATTTTTAGAAATATCAAAAGAAAGAAATTTACCAAGAATGATGTCAATCCAAAATGTTTATAGTTTAGTAAATCGAGTATTTGATATTGCAAATTCTGAAGTTTCCATTAGAGAAAATTGTGGATTATTGGCTTATTCACCATTAGCCGGTGGAAGATTAAGTGGCAAATATTTAGAGAATCAAAATCCAAAAAATTCAAGATATACTTTATGGCCTCGCCGTTTTTCACGTCATCATACCGAAAGAGGAGAAAAAGCCATTAAGTCTTACGTGAATTTAGCAAATAATTTAAATATTAAACCATCAACATTTGCAAATGCTTTTGTAAACAACAGGCCATTTGTCACCAGTAATATTATTGGCGCAACATCAATGGATCAACTTAAAGAAAATATTGATAGTATAGATATAGTATTAAGTCCTGAAATTTTAAAAAAAATAAATGATATTCATTTATCTGATCCTAACCCTTGCGTTTAAAAGAGTTATGTACTTTTATTTATAACATACCTAATAAAGGTAAAACTTTTTGAACCAATGCTAGTGGATTAAAACCAAATCTTGGTAAAATTAGTATAATAGCAATAAATACCAATACAAAAAAAATAACTTTCAGAATAGTATTTAATTTATGTGATAATGGAGATTTAGTTTTTGAAGAAAAATTATTAAATAACCAAACAAAAACTACAAAAATTAATGATATAATTAAAATTCTGATCATTTATTAGGTAATTCTTTATTTTTTTTTAATTTGTATAATTATATAAAGTTCAAAATAAAAAAAAAACAACTCCTAATTTATATCAAAAAGTTTAAGGTCAGATATTTCAATTTAAATCTTTTAAATAAATTTTTATTAAAGTGACTTATTTTCTTCTTCAAAAATTCTTTTTCCTTTATTATTAAAAAAATTACTAAAAGCTAATGTTTTTTTTGAATCTTCTTTATTTGAAGTATTATATGAAACAAATTTCAAAAAGAGTTTTTCATTAATATGTCTTTTGGAGTTTTTGTTAATTTCTGTTTTCATAATAAACACCATTTTTTTAAATATTTATGCAGATTATATGCCAATCAAAATAAAAAAAGATTACTTTCCTTCGATTTGAGACATGTTGTCTCATAATATTCATCTGGCATTTTAACTGCTTATTTATCTAAAAATAAGGAGTTAAAATGCTACAATCTTTTGAAATTTGGTGTGAAAACTGTGTGAAAACAACTTACTACGAAAATGAAAAATTTTTTAATGATGAAGATTTTGTTAAAATTAACAATAGTATTTTTTGTAAGAGTTGCGCTCATAAAATTATTAACGAAAAATAATATTTTATTAAGTTCTGATTATAAATATGGATAATCTAAAATATTCCATTGAAAACCATATAGTATGTAATAAATGCGTTGAAGAATTGTCGAGTGAATCAAACCCTGAAATTAATTTAAAAAGTTATTCTAAATTTGAAGTTGGATTTACATCTGCAGGATTACAGATCTGGTGCATTAGACATAATATAAATATATGCCATGTAAATTTTGGGGGTAAAAAATTATTTGCAGATTTTCGATGCTTGGAATTAAAATACAATAAAAACTAATCAGATTTTATCTTCAATTTCTAACTAAAAACATGGTTGGCTGCTTTAAAAATTATTGAATGTCTTTTTGCCAGGTCTTTTTTGTCTTTAGAATATCCTCCACCTATCACTGTTGCGACTGGTATTGATAAATTCTTCAAATAACTCAATACTATTAAGTCTCTTTCTAAGCAACCATCATCATCAATATTAAATTTTCCTAATTCATCCAGTTTATGAATATCTATTCCAGCATCATATAAAACAAAATCTGGTTTGAAATGGTTTACACAAAACGCAATTGATTTCTTTATTTTATTCAAATAATCAAAATTACCTAAATCATTTTCTAACTCAATATCAAGGTTGCTTTGAGCTTTAATCAAAGGAAAATTTTTTTTACAATGAATAGAGCAAGTAAAAATGTCATCACATTTGCTTAATATTCTTGCCGTACCATCTCCTTGGTGAACGTCACAGTCAAAAATTAATATCTTTTTTACTATTTTACTTTCAATTAATTTAAGTGCTGAGTATGCAAGGTCGTTAAAGACACAAAAACCGGATCCGTAATCATAATGAGAATGATGAGTTCCTCCACCCAAATGACACCCAATACCATTTGATATAGCTAATTTAGAGGCTAATAAAGTACCATTCACTGCGAGAAAAGATCTTTCTGACAACCTTTTAGACCATGTTAGCCCTAGTTTACGTTCTTCTTTATAGTTAAGTAGTCCATTTTTAATTTTATTGATATAATCCACACTATGAGAAATAGATAAATCAATAATATTAGCTTTTTTAGGCTGAGTAATAATTGCATTTTTATATAATACAGTCTTTTTTAATTCATAAAAAAGATCCGAGAATTTTGAAGATGTGAAACGATGATTTAACTTGAGAGGTATATCGTAATTTTCATGGTATACCCAATTAATTTTACTCATTATCTTAATAAAGTTTTGATACTAAATATAAATTATTCACTTGTTTTATTTTCTTTTTCTTTATTACAAATATTTTGTTTTTTTATTTTATCAGCTAAAATAGCAAAACTTACACCTATAGCTATACCAGCTAACAAATTAACTTTTGCAGTAATTAAATTAGATATAATCATATATTTTTCTCCAGATATTAGTGCAGTAATATTCTATAAATAATATACCAATTGTTTTATTTTAAGATTAGACATGAAAAAAATGTTTCATTTATTAGTATTATATAAGTTATTAGAAAATTTTTTGATAAGATGGTACTGGATAACTTTGATAACAATTTGGATAGTTTTAATATTTTTGATTTACTATTTTTTTGGTTAATTTTTAAAAAAATAATTTGAATTCAATTTTTAAATGTTCTACTTTTGTTCTCATATGAGAAATAAAGAAAAAAAACATTGTTCATACTGCAAACTACCCTATAAAAATCTTTATTTATGCCAATATGACCATAAAAAATATTGGGAAATTTTTTGTTATAACTGTATTAGAAAAGTGAGCTATTTATATTTTGATACATACAAATTTGGAGGATTAATAAAAAAAAATGAAAAAGAATAATCTTAGAATTTAAAATAGTATCTCATACTCTAGAAAGTCTGTCTTAATAGCAAATTTATCATATAAAGACTGTGCTTGGTAATTATCAGATTTTGTTTTCCAATATATTTTCTCTATGTTGCTTATTTTACAAATTTTAACCAAATTTTTTAAAAGTAATGAAGCACAACCCTTTAATCGATAGTCTTCTTGAATAAATAAATCTTCTAAATAACAAACTTGCTTTTTACTCCATGTAGATTTATGGAAAATAAAATTCATGATACCGATTAATTCTTTATTTTTTTCTGATGATTTATAACAACCTAAACAATAGATTTGTTCATCCTTATTTATTATCTTATCCCATGAAGATTTGATTGTGCTATCAGTCAGATCTGAGTTATAAAATGTGAGATATTCTTTAAAAATAATCTTCCAAGATTGATAATCGTTTTTTGTGATTTCATTAATAAAAAACATAATTATTTTTAGAATCTATAGAAGTGTATTATTCATTAATAGAACTTATTTTAATTAAAGACTATCATTTATATATATATGATTTAACATAGTTTTTATTATTTTATAAAATTTAAAAAGTTACTCAAATGAAAAAAATCATTAAATATTTTCTTATTATCATAAGTAGTCTTGTTGCTATTATTATAACAGCTTTAATATTAATTTGGACTATTTCTAATAATGAAAGAAAAATTGCTAAGAACTTTACCTTATTAAGTAGCTCTGGCAAATATAATGAAGCTACAGAACTAATGCATAATGCCTTGAAAAAAGAATTTACTCTAGAATCTTTTGAAAAAGCTTTTAAAAATGCAAAGCCTTATATAGAAACATCCTTTCAATCAGTTAATATTGAGAATAGTGTAACAACACTTGAAGGAACTGCTAAAACTGCCGATAATTGCACAAGCAAATTATACTTTGAAATTTTAGACGAAAAAATCATAAGTTTTAATATTAGTCCAATATGTTAAGAAATTAGACTAAATTAACATAATTATAAAATATAAATTTTATTTCACTCACACATATATTCAAAAGTATCATTTTAAAAAGTAATGATTATTAAAAATGACAGACTTAAGGTCGAAAAGTTTATGATTTCTGATGCTTTTTTCTGGAATAAAATTGATAGTAATCCCAAAGTTCGACATTTTGTTGATGGAAAAAAACAAACATATTCACAGTCAGTTGATTATATAAAAAAAAATATTTCTTCATATGAAAAAAGTGGTTTTGGTAGATATATAGTTCGTTTAAGAAAAAATAACGAAGTAATAGGTATGTGTGGATATTTAGAAGAAAATTACGGAATTGATTTTGGTTATAGATACACTCCTTCTGTTTGGGGAAAAGGAATAGGGTTTGAGGTTGCTAAATTAGTACTAAAATTTGGTATAAAAGATTTAAAATTTCAAAAAATTTATGCATTATCACATATAGAAAACTATGGTTCCATCCGTATTTTAGAAAAATTAAATTTCAAAAAAAAAGATATGATTGTTATTAATAGCCAACATGCAATATTATTTGTTTTGAAAGTTGAAAGAAATTAAAAAGCATTTCATAAAAATTTAAATTATTTTGCTCCTATTTTTTTTTACTTTTAGATTTCCACCACATATAGCCAACAAAAGAGAGAATAAGCCCTGCTTCGATCATCATAAATAAATCACCTTTTGACATAACTAATATATATTTACATAATTAACATCTATAAAAAATTTACCTAATGAGACTTCTCATTTCAATAACTAAAACAGATTTTAAAATGAATATAAATGAAAACTCTCCCTTTAAATAAAAACCTTGAAAAATCCTTCTCACCACCAGTTGAACAAGCCTTTAGATGGTTAGAAGATATAAAAACTCCAAAAGATAAAAAGCTTCTTAATTTAAGTCAAGCTGCACCCATGTATCCCCCTCCAAAAGAAATATGTAAAGCTATAGCCAAAGCAGCTTTAAATAAAAACAAAGCACATCTTTACGGACCTATTTTAGGCAATACTAATTTACGAATAGAATTGAGTGAAAAGTGGAAAAAAAAATATGATGCAAATATTAATAAAGATAATATTGGAATAACATCAGGATCTAATCAGGCTTTTTGTGCAACTCTTTCTTCTATTGCATCCACTGGAGATAATATAATTATACCAACTCCATGGTATTTTAATCACAAAATGTGGTTAGATATGTCTGGCATCAAATCTAAAATTCTCCAACTAAATGATAAAAATTTGCCAGATTTAAAACATGCTGAAAATTTAATTGATAAAAAAACAAAAGCAATTTTACTTGTATCTCCAAATAATCCAACTGGAATTGAATACCCAAATGATATGCTTATTAATTTTTTTAAATTTGCAAAAAAAAATAATATTTTATTAATCCTAGATGAAACCTACAGAGATTTTCATTCTAAAAATGATCCCATTCATACTTTATTTAAGTTGAAAAAATGGAAAAATACTTTTGTAAGTCTTTACTCATTTTCAAAATCTTACAGACTTACAGGACACAGGATTGGAGCCATAATATCCAGTAAAGAAAGATTATTCCAAATAGAAAAATTTTTAGATACAGTTACAATCTGTCCAAATCAACTAGGCCAGATTGGAGCATTACACGGTTTAAAAAAGTCTACTAGATGGTTAAAAAATGAACGACTAGAAATTCTTAATAAAAAAAAGGAAATTATCAGAGGCTTTAAAAAACTTCATAATTGGAAACTTAAAAGTTGTGGAGCTTATTTTGCCTATATTGAACATCCATTTAGTGAATGTGCTAGTGTAATTTGTAAAAAATTATTATCAAATCAAGCAATTCTTTCCTTACCTGAAACAATGTTCACACCCAAAAGTAATAAAAGCATTAAGAAACATATTAGAATTGCTTTTGCTAATATAAATAAATCAGAGATTAATGAACTGTTTAAAAGATTAAAAGATTTTAAATATTGATTTTACTATTTTTAAAGTAAATTAGGATATCTTAAAGTCCAGAAATAATTTCAACTGATGCAAGAATTGTTTATGTTTATTTTATGTGTTAAGGTTGATTGTCGGTGTCATTTCGCGACCGACTATGGGGAGTAAAACTTATTGGGGGAAATTTTTTAAGTTTTCTCCCCTAGTAGTAATAGAAATAATTTTTTAATTCATGGATAAACTTTTCAAAATTTCTGAATTAATATTATCTGAGCATAATACCGGTATTCCTTTTAAAAATTTAGAAAAACCACTTATTTTAAATAATGAAGATGAAGCATATAATGCCCAATTTATTTTTCAAAAAAATGCAAAAAGAGGAAAAATTGGTGGCTATAAAATTGCATTAGCCTCGAAAGTTCAACAACAATTATGTTCTATTAGTAATCCGATAGCAGGAGGAGTCTTTAAAAAGGAAATCTTTCAATCATCAAAACCTATAAATTTGAATAATTTCAATAGCTTAGGAATTGAATTTGAAGTAGCGTTTGAAATTAACCAAGATATATTACCAGTTACATTAAATGACAAAAATATTGAAATAAAAAATTATATAAATAGAGCTTATGCTAGCCTTGAGTTAATTGACGATAGAAATGCATCATACATAAACCTTGATGCATTAACACTTATAGCTGACAATGCTTGGTCTGCAGGAGTTATTTTAGGAAATCCAATCAAAAACTGGGGAAATTTAGACTTAAATCAACTAAATTCAAAATTATATTGGAATAACGAATTAATAGGGGAATCTAAACTTTCAAATACTGACCCTTTGAATTCTCTAGGTTGGGTGATTAGGCATCTTTGTAAATATAATAAAAAAATAGATAAAGGTAGTATAATTATAACTGGAAGTTTGTTAAAAACAAAAAAACCAAAATCAGGTGATGTTGTTAAATTTCAAATAGAGAATTTATCAAGTGTAATCACAGAAATTCATTAATAAATTGTTTTATAAATAAATTTATTTAATTCTAGAAGCAGCTTCGCACATGACTTTTAATTTTGCTTCTGCAAGTTTTGAGTTTAAAAGGCCTAATCCACAATCAGGGGCAATTACTAATCGCTTTTTCTCAATATGATTTAAGGCTTTTTTAATGCGATCTTCAACTTCATCAACTTTTTCTATTTGACTCTTTGCAATAGCAATTAATCCTAAAATTACTGTAGAATTTTCAAAATGATCCAATAACTTTAAGTCATTACAACAATGTGCATCTTCAATGGAAACCTGATCAATTGATAGTTTGTCAATGTGGTCTGCTAAAATGAAATAACTCTCAGGATTAGCTTTTTTATAATTTATATCATCAACATAATCAGGATAACCACAGCACATGTGTACAATTTTTGTGATATTCTTAGGGACTTTATGGAAGCAACGATCTAAACCTTCCATCCCAAATGATAAGGCATCATTAACTTGTCGAGCAAAAAGAGGCTCATCTACTTGGATGTAAGTACAACCAGCTTCTGCTAATGCTAATATTTCTTTATTTACAGTGTCAGCAATATCCTTATTTAATTTTGGTCTATCAAAATAACAGCAATCAACTGCAGTATCCATTATGGTCAATGGACCAGGTAGTGTGAATTTTAAAGGAACCGGAGATACTGTTTGACTACTTTTGAAATCATGAACAGAATAAATGTTGCCACTATGAGAGACTTTATTTCTAATTGCAGGTAAGAAAGATTCATAGGCACCATCTCTCCATATTCGAAATTCCAAATTATCAAAATCAAACCCATTTAGAAAACGACAATGGTAGTGAATATAATTTTCACGTCGGACTTCGCCATCTGTTGGTATTGTAATCCCTGCTTTTATTTGCAGATCAATAATTTCTGCTGCTGCTTTAACGAACAATTTTTCGTGGCTGTGATTTTGTTTTTTTTTATAATCAGTATAAAGCCTTGTAACTTCTGACGTATTCATCCCCTTTCTTTTTCTGGCAGCATCAAACCAATCCTCAATTGGTACATAACTAGGCTTGGGGAATGACCCTACTACAGTTGTAATTAAAGACATTTTTTTAATAAATAACTCCCTAAAAATTACAGATCTAGGATAATTCGATTATATATATAGTGTAGATAAAATAAAGTTTGCAACAATTAATAATTTTAATTCAATAATGTGAGAATTTTACTTTAATATCTACAGTGCTTTTTTCAGGAGTTCCAAAAAAATATTACTATCATTACTTATATCTATTTTTTTTAGATGAGCATTCACTTCATCTAGCTCTATTCTTATGTCATCTATAATTGGATAAAGTTTTTTTTCCATTTGAAATATATCTACAACCTGTGTAGTTAATAATGCAAATAATAACAAAATTATTGTGTTTTGTTTCATAATTTATTCCTTCAAAAAATCAAAATGAAAATAATATTTTGATATATTATTTCATAAAAAAAAGAAGAATAAATTAAAAAATAATTTTAAAAAAATTCAAATATAAAAAATAAATTTCATAAAATAACTAGTCTAAAAGTTTTATATTACCAGCTGATAATTTACCTTTAGTTTGATTGACTTCATAAGATATTTTTTGGTTTTCATTTAAAAATTTTATACCTGCTTTTTCAAGAGCACTTATATGAATAAAAACGTCTTTGTCTCCATCTTCGGGTTCAATAAATCCATACCCTTTCTTGGGATTAAACCATTTAATCTTTCCATTTGCCATTTTATAACCTCTATTAATCAATATTAGAAAAAAATCAACTTTCTCTATATTTGTTAATATAAAGAAAAAACATAACAATACTAATACTGTAATTTAATAAATTGTCTATGTCTAAAATATAAGATTTAGATTTGAAAGTTTTTTTTGCTATTGGTTATTAACTTACAATTAAGAAAATATTAATATTTCACAAAAATCTTAAATTGATTAACAAAGTATTTAATTGTTGTCTTTTGACTTAATACCAAAATTTAAAATGTAATTAATGTCATTTGAGGTATTTGCCGAGTGTTTTACAATAGAGCTCAATCTATAACTATTATCATGTGAAAACTTTACACTCACAAGCTGTAGAATTACTAAAACAAGTAATAATGAAATAATTATATTCTGCTTCATTAATATTCTCCTAACAAATTTAAAGTGACATAGATTGTAATTATTACATTTGTATTATAAAAAATCTTCCAAACAAGAAAAGAAAACTTAAAATTCATAAGTTTTTTTAAATAATGTATTGTTTATGCTAGGTTTTTAATCTGAAAAATCTTTAAAAAAATAACTTAAATATTAAATACGATCTTTCCTATTTTTTTTTAAAGTATAAGATTAATTCATTGAGATATTAAATGTCAGATTTGAATGTGATCATTCCATGTTTGAGAGTATTTAAATAGAAATTTGATAATTCTTCAAAAAAAATATTACTTAATACAATTTAAATCATAAAAGAAATATTGAATTCAATTAAAGGAATAATTAATGCAGATTTTAATTACTAATGATGACGGAATAAATGCACCTGGGCTTGATGTAGCTTATAACATAGCAAAATCACTTATACAAAAAAAAAAAGGATGTATTACTATAATAGCCCCAACGACTGAAAAATCTGGAGTATCTCATAGTATATCTTTTGTTAGACCATCATTAATTCAAAAAATCAGTAATAATAAATATGCTCTAGAAGGAACACCCGCAGATTGCGTACTAGCAGGAATAAATTATGTTATGAAAGATAAAAAACCTGACTTGATTATATCAGGTGTAAACATGGGAAGGAATATAGCTGATGACATTTTATATTCGGGAACAGTTGGTGCAGCCATGGAGGGCGCATTGAATGGAATAAAATCTATTGCACTTAGTCAGCAATATTCAAAAGAAACCTATTCATCAAATAATCCATTTAAATGTGCTACAAAATATGGCCTAAATATTTGTAAAAAGATTTTAAAAGATAATCCTTTTTCTAATTCAGAGTTCATGGGTTTTTATAATATAAACTTCCCTTCATGCTCTACTAAAGAGGTAAAAGGTATTAAAATATGTAATTCTGGAAAAAGAAAAAAAGCAACTTTTGAGATGGTTCCACAATCAAAATCAACTGAAAGAAATTTTTTGTGGGTAAGACATAACAAACAAAATTCAAAAAGTTTTAAAAAGATAGACGAGTACTATCTTGATAAAAGCTTTATTACAATTTCAGCTTTAAAAACTGATCTTAGCTGGAAAGAAAAAAATAAAAAGTTAATAAAAATTTTCAGCTAATTGGTAATAAATTATATAATTGACCTTAATTTTCTAATAAAAAAAATATCTTATAAAAAATGTCGTCTGAAAAAAACTTTAAAATTGGAAGGCTAGTTTTTTTTGTTATTTTAACTATGTCAGCTTTTGCTGCAAACTCTTTATTAGCACGCGTTGCTATTGCCAATCAAGAAATAGGTCCGTCATATTTTTCTTTAATAAGATTAATAAGTGGATCAATCATTTTAATAATTTTAGTTTTTTTCCGTTTTGGACTTTATCCTGTCATAAATATTAAACCTAATTTACAGGGTGTAATTGGATTGTCTTTATATATGGTTGGTTTTCACTATGCTTATATTTTTTTAGAAGCTGGAATAGGATCAATTATTTTATTTGGAGGTGTTCAAGTAGTAATGTTTACTTCATCTATCCTGACCAAACAGCGACCTACTTTATTCAATTGGATTGGTATGATTGCAGCGATGATAGGAATTATACTATTATTTTTTCCATTTAATCTTAATTCATCTCAACCAATGAATGGAATAATTCTGATGTTAATGGCAGCTTTAGGTTGGGGTATATATTCTGTAAGTGGAACAAAAAGTAAAAATCCATTAACAACAACAATGTCAAATTTCATTTTTACTATTCCTATTGTAATGATAAGTTTCGTTATTTATCCTGAAAACATAAATTTAACATATTTTGGAATATTTTTAGCTATATGCTCAGGTGCTGTAATGTCTGGTCTTGGATATTCATTATGGTATACTATTTTGCCTTATCTTGAAAAAACTATAGCAGCCCTTGTTCAGTTACTTGTTCCTGTGATAGCTCTTGCTCTAAGTATATCATTTTTAGATGAAAAATTAACTTATCTTTCCTTTTTATCATCCATTTTAGTTATATTTGGAGTTTTTGTTGGAATTTACGCTGATAAGTATAAAAAGAATTAAATTTTAGATTAATGTCTTTGATAATTGATTTAGTACAACTGCGACAAAAATAGTCATTCCAAATATTAGATAACATCATATATATGTCTCAGATCGGAGGTATTTAACATGTTTGCATTAAACTCAATTCTAAGTAACACTATAAAGAATATACCTGAATTTTGCTTATCTCATTGGTTATTAAGAATACCGTTAGCAGTAATTTTTATCCAACAAGGTTTAATGAAGTTACCGTTGGACCCTTCAGAAGCTGAGTCATATGGTTTATCATACTTAACTTGGTGGGTAGTTGCACATGGCGAATTAGGTGCTGGTTTAGGATTGATTTTTGGTGGATTGTTGAACATCAAGTCCTTTCAGAATTTACAAATTTTTGGTGATTTAATAACAAGATTTAGTGGATTTACAATTGGTTGTATTACAACTGGAGTTATATGGATTGGTGAGCCAGAAAGCTTGTTAGATATATTACTTTACGATAACTTGCATGTTTTGTTATGGGTTGGTGGATTATTTTTCGCACTACGAGGAAGTAAAGCTTAAAATATTAAAACCGTTTATTTTTATAAAACTTATATCTTTAGTCAAAACAATTTAAATCTTCAGAATATGCTTAAAGTGTTCATAACAAGCTTATGCAACAATATAGCAATGAAAATAAATATTTACCATTTTGAATAAATATCTTGCATCTTCCACCCTTCTAAAATGAACATTTAATAAATACCACCACTACTGTCATTACAAGCAGAGAGTAGCATAATAGTAAAAAACATTAATAATTTACATCTTAAACTAAAGTCAGTCATATTGTTTCCTTATTTTTCTTCAAATATAGAATATTTTTTTTGTATAAATTAACTTTAAAATAGTATATTTATTTTCATACTATTTTATATTAATAAAGAATTAAATATTAAACATTATGAGAAAATAATGACGCCCAAATTAACTTTAACTGTAGCAACCATCATAGCACTGTTTTTTTCTTTAGGTATGTTTTTTGCGCCTGAATTTGTGACAAGTGAACAATTTCCCAATTCTGAGGGGCAAGGCTTTAATGATTTAGTAACTCTTAGATATGCCTTGGCAAGTGTAATTTTTGCAGTAGCTACCATTTCATTTCATATAAGAAATATTGAAGGAACTGAGTTTCAAAAAATAGTAATGAGAGGCTATACAATAGCATTTAGCGCCATATTTCTAACTAACTTAATCTTACATATTTTAGGAAAAATTTCTGCTATCCCACCTATCATTGGAACTGGTTTTATAGCTATTTTATCTCTAATAACGTTTATTAAGCTTAAAAAAAATTAGATAATAAAATTTTTATAACTAAAATTGTTAATAGTTTCTGTATATCTTTTAAATTTTAGTAATTATTTAAAATTTATAGAAGTCAAATATATTGAAAGAATATTATAAATGTATTCAGAAAAACTTTAACTTAAAAAAATGACAAGTAATAAAATCATAGTTGCAACAACAGTTTTTGTAACATTTTTTATAATAACTGCTTCAAATTTTATTTTGCTATTACCCTCAAAAGCGGAAATAGTAAATAAAATAGTACATACTGGATTTAAATGTGATTTTACAGATGAACATGCAAAGTTTGAAAATGCCTTTTTTATTTGGATAGATACAAACAATTATAAGCTAATTGGTTTAGAAGATAATGATATAATTATACTAAATAATAATTCTTACAAACTAGAAGATAAATATTTATTGAAACTAAGATTTTTTTGGGGAAATAGAAACTTAATAATAAATACAAATAGTTTAAGATTCGGAAATTATAAAAAAGGTAAATGTATGACATATTCTTCATATGATGAGCTAACTAATTCTTTATTAAACTGTAATAATAATTCATGTGATCATAATTAAATAAAATGCTATTCAATAAAAAATATATAGAAAAATTATGGGTTTATATCTTTAACAAAAAGAAAAATTATTTAATATTTTCAATTGTAGTTTTAATATTTTTTTCATTTAATAAAGCATACCCTATTAACATTTGTGATAAATTAGGTGCTCTTGAAGCTGACCCTAAAAAAACTTCAAAACCTGTTTTATTTGAAGATCTTGATGCAAAAAAAATAATTATAAATTGTACAAATGCTTTAATAAAAGCAAAAAATTCTGATAACATTTCAAGATTTTATCTTCAAAGAGCTCGTGGATTTTTAAAGATTGGAAGTATTAATGATGCAATATCTGATTTAAATAAATCATACGAATTGGGATATCCAGCCGCAGCATTTGCATTAGCTACTTTATTTTATCTTGGAGACGATGTTACTCAAGATTTTAAATTAGCAAAAAAACTCTTTTTTGAATCTTATAATTTGGGAGTTATTTGGGCAGCAAAAGGACTTTATTTTCTATATTCAGATCCTAATTATGATGGAAATAATGAAAAAATAGCTCATATGTGGGAAAAGGTGTTTTCTCAATTAATTGTTGAATAAAATTCGATAGGTAGGTTGTTTTAGTCTTAAAATAAATTTTTTTATTTAATCAATAAAAAACATTATATCATAATGGTTAAGAATACTTTGAATTTTTATTATTAAATAAAAACTGCAGATCTTTATATTTTGGATAATAAAAATTGTTTGAAGTTAACCTTATTAACTATAATGCTAGAGATTTTATATCGAAAGCTGAATTAGATTTATTTATTTCAAAACACGATACTTTTTATACAAAAGAAGTAATAGCAGAATTTAAAAAAGCAGGGTTAGCTAGAAGGGTGGTAATAAAAATTTGAAATAAAGAAGGAGCATTTCGTGTTGGAATACTTTTCGAATATAAAGGAGAAAAAGCTTATAAGGATTGTCAAAAAATCTTAGATAAACATACATTGCCTTATTTTAAAGATTTTAATAGAAAAGTTGTTGGTTCTAGAGGAATAATTGTGCAAAAATTTTAAAAAAAGGCATTTATAATGAAGAATAAGGTTTTCGGTCAATTGTTGTTTATATGAATGTAATAATGCTAGTAATTGAAATTTTTCTTAACTATGTCTATTTTAAAAAAATTTGAAAAATGAGGAAAAATAATATGGTAGGTATGATAAATTGTATGAGATTTAAGCCTAAAGAAGGTCAAACAGAGGCTTTATTTAAAGCTTTTGCTGAATATGTAAGAGATTACCCTTTTGATGATATAATGCATCAAATTATTGATTTAGGAACTGGAGAATTTGCTCTAATTGGGTTACACCATAGCATTGACAGTTTTGTTGATATTATGAATAGAGATAATCGTGTAAGTGAAATGATGAGGGTGTATGTAGAGCCTTATGAAGACGGAGAAAGTTTCCACTCATTTTCAGGACCTGTTGTGAACTATAATGATTATCTATAGTAATACTCTATATTTTAGTTTTTAGGTGAAAATAATTTATAACAAACTGCTTCCATCCCTCTCAATTCTTGTATGTGGTGATACTCAGTACCATTGTGAGATTTAAAGACTAAAATCTTTTTTTTCTCTGCCCTAGGTGGATAGTCTCTCGGACGTCCCTGATAAAATTCACTAAGGCATTCCTCAAGCTTTTGATGTTCACTTATATTTTCTGAATAAATCGGATGTAATATGATGGAAAAACTAATTATTAACAATATTCTGATTACTAAAATTTTTTTGTTCTCCTATAATCATGTAAATTTTAATATTGATTATAACAAAAAAAATACACAAAATTTCAAATACTTATCCCAAATTAAATAAATTAAAATCCAAATACTTAGATTTTTTAGATTATAAATAGTAGGTTATCAAAGAACCAATAATTAGACCTTTAATAAAAGCTATCCAAGCAATAATATAATTACTGATTCCAAGTTTATTTTTGATCCATAAGATTTGTTTTTTGTGGCTATTTATTAAAAACACTTTAGACCCCTATTATATTTATTTTAGAATAATCTAACAAAATTTTTATTTAATTTTTCATAAATTCTTATTAAACATTTTATGTAGTTAACAAACCCAACACTTTTATTAAGTTACTCTTTAATTGTTACCATTTCTTGAGTTTCAGGTATAACCCCAGCATTTTCCCTTAATTTAATCATTTCAGGTTCTTTCATAAGATTTTGCATTACTTCTAATGAAGGAACATCAATTACAGTATAAACGTGATCATTGTCCATTTTATTTTGACCAAATGCAAGAACCTTAATTCCATGCTTTTCTCTCATACTATGATTATCAATAAATGCTTTTTTCCATATTTCATAGCCCTTAGATACTTTAAAATTTCCAATAATTACCATTTTATTCTCCAATATAATAAGGTATAATAATATATTACTGTTATAGAGTAAAAAAGAATAACCTTAGGTAAACTTTGATAATTTGTCTTGTAACAATTATTGATGAATTAGGCCTACAAGTTTAATCTATAACTACATAATCAAACTTAATAAAAACTATAACTTAGAAATATAATGTATCTTAGTAATTATCAGCAATAAAATTATTCTGACAAGAATTTATAAGTAAATATTGATTATAAGAAATTTTAGTTTCTGTATTTTAAAATTTAATAAATTCAAATTATTATCACTCTTTTTTGGTTTTTAATGCTAAGATGATTTCTTTTAAAAGTTTATTAGTTTCTTCCTGTAAATCATTATTTTGTTTAATTTTTTGATCTATTTGTCTTAGATAAACTTCTTCTAAATCCATAATTTTTTATCCCCTCTTTTGTAATAAATTATTAATTTATATTATAAATTAAAATATTTACTAATATTAATTAATAGAGGCAAAATTATAACTATGTTAAGATTATTATAAATTTAATTTTTGGGCTCATTATTCTGTAATTCTTTAAAAGCTACAACTAATGAACCAGTAATTATGATAGTTGCGCCTAAATAACTTATTTTATCAGGTAAAGAATTAAAGAATATTAAATCCAATATGATTACAAAAATGAGTGTTGTAAAAAAAAATGGCATCAAAAAACTTGTTTCTGCCTGTTTGACAGATTTAATAAAACAAAATTGACCTAATAACATACAAAGAGCAATAATTATTAATACAATAAATTCCTGAAATGAGACTAGATGAAAAAAGAATGGAATTATTAAAGACCCTATACACATTGCATAAAAGTTATTAAATAACAATATGTTAAATACTTTCTCTCTACTAGATAATATCTTTATACAAATAATTTCCAAACCCATTATTATCGCTCCAATCAAACAAAGAAGTGCTACTGGGTCAAAATTGAAGTTTAACGTTGGACGTATTAAAATTATCCCACCTATAAATGAACCTATAGCAGCTCCCCAACGAACAAACTCTATGTTTTCCTTAAAAAGGATAACTGCAAAAAACATTGCAAAAATTGGATTCAGAAATGTAATAGCTGTTGCATCACTAATAGGTATATACAAAATAGCAGTAAATAAAATTGATACACCTAAACAGCCAAAAAATGATCGGAGTAAATGTAACCGTTTATTTAATGATTCAATTTTTGGTCTTATAAAACAACATACTATTATCAGAAATATAAATGAGAAAAAAAATCTTGCATATGCAATTTGAAAAGGATGAACACCTTCACCAAAATAAGAACGACCGATCCCTTTCACAAAAACGGTAGCTAATGCAAAGAAAAGAGAGGCAGCCAGCATAAAACTAATAGCAATAAAATTATTCATTTTTCATTATAAGTTATCATTTTTTATTAATATTAATTTTTAATAACAAAAACTAGAAATTAATAAATTCTAATTATTTGATGAATAATTGTTTTCTTAAAAATATGATATGAAAATCACTGAGAATTATGAGTTGTAAGTTTAGTACAAAATACTCTTCGGAAGATTGACGTCAAGTTACTGTTGATTTTAATAATCATAGCTAATTAAACTTAAATTTTGTATGAAATAGTATAGGAAAAAAATAATGCCGTGTATTAATATTTGTTACAAAGTACCAGAAGAAAGGGTTCATGATGTTGAAGAAACTTTAATGGATCATGCAACTTTTATGAAATCGACTTATGCTGATGGAACTAAAGTAGTAAAACCTTGTCATACTTATTTCACAAAGGCTGCAGAATTATCCAATCCAATGCATCCCGAAGAAGGAACAACTGGTAATATTATTTTTACAATAAATGAAATCTGGAATAAACCAGAAGACATTCAAGCACATATTGAAAGAGCAAGTAAAGCTCCACATTTTGAGAGATTTTTAGCTGCAAATCTTGAATTTGCAACAATGTCAATAATGGGAGAAAAAATGTTTGAATTAAATTAATGAAATAAACAAAAAGAAAGAGAAAAAATGAAAACTCAAGTAATGACTTTTAAAATTAACAAATCATATGAACATTGGGAAAAAAATTTTGATAGCCACAGGGAAATTCAAGCAGTTGCGGGAATGACACCTTTATATAGAGGCCGTTCAGAAGATGATCCTCAAAAGGTTTGTATAGTAGTTCGTATGGCTGATGATGAGAAAGCAGCTAACTTTATGGAAGAGAACAAAGATGCAATTTTAGAGTCAGGTCATATCTTAGAGACTACAGAGCGAACGGTATATATAGGTTGAATAATTAAAAAAAAGTTTTGGTTTGTTATTTAATGATATAAAAGTAAATAAGTGTTATAATTACTAAGTCCATATTTAGACTTTTTTGAAACAAAATGCTTAGTAAAAAAATAAAATAAGTACTAAATTTTTTGTTTTAATTTAAGTCCTAATTTTTCTAGTTCTGAAAAAAAACTATCTCTAAATGAAGGGTTTTCGTCTAAAATGTCAGGATATTTATTTGACCAAATAACATTAATTGGGTTAGTCATTTTTGTTTGTTCGATAAAATAGTATTTTGCTTTATCAGTGTCTCCTTCTACGCTAGCAATGTAAGCAAGCATTATTAGCCACATCTCATTAATTCCATCTTCAGTAAATTGCTTATCTAATTGGTTATTTATAAAAATCTTCGCTTCATCAAAATTGTCAATTTTTTCCATGTATTGAGATATTAAAAATGTCCAAGCATAGTCCTTTTTGAACCACAAACGAAAATGGGGTGCTTTATCCTCAATATTTTTAAATATAACAAGAGATTGTTCAAATTTTCCACAATCCCTGGCAAGGCTACCAGCAGATGATAAAATTGAAGGATCATTAGTTATATTTACCATTTTATCCAACCTAGAACATGCTTTTTCTTTCATACCTAAAAATTTACGTTCTAGTAATTGGGCTAAAGACAATGCATATGGATAATCAGGATCAAATGATAGTACTTTAAGTGTTAATTCATAGGCTTTTTTAACATTTTTTTCATATTCTTGTGATACACCAAACCAAATTTCACCCATTAACATCCAAGCTTCATCCATATCTAAATATGGATTATTAGGTTCTAAATTCCGATTAGCTTTTAATAACTTAGCAAATTCTTGTATTCCTTCGGGAGTATGTTTTTCAAATGATACCCTCGCTTTTAATCTATTCAAATAAACTTTTGGTGAAAACTCATTTTTAGTAGTTTCATTACCTACCGAAAGCGACATAACATTAGGTATAATTTCTGATAACACAGCATCACTTATTTCATCCTGGATTTCGAAAATTTCATCGTTTCTAAAATCAAATGATTTATTCCAAATGACTTTATTTTTTTTGAGATTTTCGAGTTTTAATGTAACTCTTGACCTATCCGCAATAGACTGGAGATTACCTGCTAATAAATAATTTACACCTTGTTTTTGATACAAATCATTATTCGATATTTTATTTTCAATAAAATATTCAACTGATGTAGTGTCAAATAAATATAATTCGTCATAGACCCCTAATGTTATGGATAATTGATCATTCAAACCACTAGCTAAAACTTCAAGTTCTTTATTTTCAGTTTTTAATTCAACAGGTAAGATTAATAATGAAATTCTATTTTCAAGAGCTGATGTTATATTTGACGTATTTTGAAATGAAAAATAACCTATAAAACCAATCAATAATAAAAGGACAAATGATATAGTTGAAACAAACTTTAAAGTTAAATTGGGTTTACGAACTTTTCTTTTTTGAGATACATTTAAAATAAGATCAAATGCATGAAATTCGTTTTTTTTAATTTTTTGTATTCCTATATCATTAAATTCGTAGTCTGTTTTTCCTTTTACATAATCATAGATTACTTTCGAAACTGTTATACCATTTGGTTGAGATAATGCTTCTAATCTTGATGCTATGTTCACACCATCACCTAATAAATTATCTTTTTCTTTAACGACATCACCTGAATTAATACCAACTCTAAATTGAAGCTTGACACTAGTTTTTTCAGAAGTATTTCTTTTTTCTATTAAAGATTGAAATTCAACTGCACATTCAACTGCAGATACCGCACTTTGAAATTCTGCAAGAAATGAATCTCCTCCTGTATTGAACATTCGACCATCATACTTAGAGAAAAGTTTGGTTAATATGGACTCACACTCTCGTAGATTATGAATAGTTTCACTCTCATCTGATTCCATGTGTTTGCTATAACCGACTACATCAGTTGCAAAAATAACTGCAATCTTCCTTTCAATGTTTTGTTTAGCCATTATCATCTCCAATTAGTAAAGATCATAGGAAAAGCACCTGAACACTTCAAACATGACGTAGCGTCAGACAAAAATCTTACATGTATTATAAATTTGCCAAAAAAAGGTTTCTGTATCAAATTCAAATATAATCTTTAAATATTATTTAATTAATCCACAAGAGCCTGTATAATTGCGATATGACAGAAACATGAGGTTTGCAATTTCTTGTGGAACTGCTCTTTCTGCCCCTTATAAACCCATGCAATATTTAATCCAATTATTGTTTAAAATGATCATATTTTTCATAAAAGTATATTTTATGATTATTCCATCTTTCAATATAACCTACACATCTATCTGATGAAATAGATGACTTTATAATACTATCAGAATAATTTTGATCAGGTATAGATTTATCGATATTCCTTAATATATCATCTTTAAAAGCTAAAATGTTAAATTGATTAGTTTGTATCTGAGAATTTTCTACTATTCCACCTATTACCCATTTAATAGCCGTATGCATATTATTAACTAAAAGATCTAGTTGCTCTTTCCAGATAATAAAGGAGTCATTATTGCACAAAATAGGCAAATTACGTTCAGTAAAATCACTTACTATGTATTCAATTATTTCATTATCCAATTTCTGTAAATCAAGTCCGATACCTGAACAGAACAAATCATCTATTTGATAATGACGGTCTCTAATAGTATCTAATAACTCTTGTAAAAAAATGTCAGAAAATAATCCCTTATAAGAATGTAACTCATAATCCCATTGATCTCTGAATTTATTAAAACATTCTTTTTCGCTGTTAGTATTAAGTGCAGTAAGGAATAAAAGTTTTACCACTGCTCTACTATCTTCTTTATCCTTTATTCCAGAAATAGAAACATCATATGAATCATTAAAATAGCTATATTTGGTCGTATTTGTTCTTTTCCAAAAGTCTATTCCTTTTTTGGCATAGGCAAGTACAGGATGTAAAGATTTGTAATCAATTTCTATTGTTTCTCTATCATCCATTAAGATTTTTTCTCTTTGTTTTTCACCAATTCGTTGCCACCACCCACCGTAAAACTTACCACCTTTATCAAAAGATCCATTACTAAATATTTTCCTAACTAATTTAGAGTGCTGATTAACGTTATATTTTTTTCCTTTGTATTCAAGATAACTCTTCTCTAAGAATGGAATATCTATAAATGTTTTTCTTAGAATTTCATTATATTGTTCTAACACCTTTCTTATATCTTTGGTCTTAGAATTGTCCTCATAATCAATATCTTTTTTTGCGTTGTCTTTTAGAATTATTAATTCTTGGTATTGGTTTATGTCAAAAACACTCACTTTAATTTTTTTAAAATAGTTTTCTAAAGTTAACGATGCACAGACATAAGTTATTTTTTTATTATTTTCTAAACCTTCATGTCCAATAATAAGTTCATGGTTTATTAATAAAGTTACTACATCAATCATTATCTCATTTATATTTAACTGATTATATCTTCTTACTTTAGTATAAGAGTTAGGAGACATATGAATAACAATCTCCAACTTTGGATCAGTATTCCAAGCAATATAAAGATCAAGAATAAGCACTTCTAGATGTTTCTTAATAATTACATTTTCTTCTGCGTTGAAGTATTTTTTAAAAATAGTATTTGCTAGTTCTTTTATTTCGGAATTGTGTGTATCAAGAAATATATTTAAAGGTCTGCTATAACTGTGTTTTCTGGTTGGATTAATAATGTACATATTATTATCTTAACTTTAAAAACTTAGAATACCAATACCGTTTCAATTTAAGAATATTTTATTAACTAATAAGAAAAATAAAAATAGCAAAATAAACTAAATCCGTAAAAACTCATTTATTTTTTGAATGATTTATTTTTTTAATTTTTAAATTTAAGTAAATAAGGTCCGTTCAAAAAACCAGAATACACCAATTAGAGCAATAATTGCAGATCCTGGCATTGAAATAAATTTGGTATAATAATTTTTTGTATTAATCCAATAAATACAAATTGCATAAAAAACAAATATTATCGTTATTTGCCCAATTTCAACTCCAATATTAAACCCAACTAGAGCCCATACAAAATTAGCGCTTGGTAAACCAAAGTTACTTAATACACTTGCAAAACCTAGCCCATGTAATAAACCAAAAAAGAATATCGTTATAGATCTATTCTTTGTAAGTGATGCATTAAAAAAATTTTCAACGGCAATATAGATAATGGATGCTGCAATTAAAGGTTCAACAATTTTTGAAGAAATAGTAATGATTTTTAGAGAACTTATGGCTAATGTTATTGTATGAGCCAAGGTAAAAATTGATATTTGTAATAGTAATGGATAGAATTTTGGAGTTAAAAATAGTAGACCAAGTACAAATAAAATATGGTCAAGCCCTTTTGGTAAAATATGGGTAAATCCAACTGGTATATATTCCAAAAAAGTATCATACCAGATTATAGGTTTTCCAGCTACGGAAGAAACAATTTCACTTTTTTCACCTGTAAATAAATATTGAGTTATTCCATTTTGCACTCCTGTTTGACGAAAGATTATTTCTCCTAGTATTGTAGATGCTTGGAATGTAAATGATTTCATTCCAGGATTTTCAATAAAAAAGTGCACAGTGCTTAAACGAGAAACGTCAGGGTTATCGATGTTTTCTGTATCAACTTTTGAAAAATTGAAATTATTAAGTTTTGTTCCATCTTCTAGAGATATGTAAAATAAAGAAATAAAAGAATCCCATTTTTTTAAAAAAATCTCTGTTAGTTCTGATTTATTTAATTTTCTAAGTTTTTTATAATATTCCTCTTCATCGTGTTCATTCGTATTATTAATTATTGAAAAATCTACACCAGCCAAATAGGCCTCAAGATTAGTTGTGAATTTTATATCAATACGATTTTTTTCTAATTGTAGATTTATAATATTTGGTGATAATTCATGTGATGATAGTTGAAATGGAAAAAATATTAAGTTAGTCTTAAATGATAAAATGATTATAACAAATAAAGATAATTTATTCATTGTTAAACTATTTTCCTTAATTTATTTAGTTTTTTACGCTGCTTTTTCTTATTCTCACGAAATGTGGTTAGAGGCAAATTCATTTCAGATTGATACAAACGGTGTTTTAGAAGTCAACATAAAAATTGGAGAAAAATTACAAGGAAGTAATCTTCCTTACATTCCTAACAAGGTTGAGGAATTTTATTGGAGCCAGAATGGAAAAAAAAGTAATGTAAAGTCAAGATTAGGAAATATTCCTGCCTTCTCAGAAACTTTTAGTGAAAATGGCCTAACGTCTATCGTTTATATTTCAAAACCATCTATCATCACATATGAGACATTCGAAAAATTTGAAAAGTTTGCTACGCATAAAGATTTGGGGCCTGTAAAAAACCTACATATAAATAATGGTTTTCCAGAAAAATATTTTAAAGAAACATATACTCGTTTTGCAAAAGTAATTGTTGGTATTGGGTCTAGTTTTGGAAATGACTCAAACTTTGGATTATTGACAGAATTTGTATTATTAAATAATCCTTATACAGATAAAAACCAAAATTATGTTAAACTAAAATTAAATTATCAAGGAAACCCAAGAAGTAATGCACAAGTGGAGGTTTTTGAAAGATCATTAGATAATACTGTGTCTATCTTCACAACTAAAACTTCAAAAGATGGCATTGTTAAAATTCCAGTAAAAAAGGGATATGACTACCTTTTTGATGCAGTAAAATTAAGAAAAGCTAACCCCTCATCAAAACAAAAAGCCGTATGGGAAACTTTATGGGCTGCATTAATGATTAGCATACCTTTAGAATAAAAAATTAATCCAGAATAATAGAACCTAGCTTAAAGAAATAACCATATAAAATTGTGAGTGATGCAATTGCTAAAGCTGCTCCCAGTGCTTCTAAATTGGAAACAGATCCAGCAAACACTGGGCTTCCAAGAATTGCCACTACTCCAATCAATGAACCAAGCCAACCTGCTCTTACAGTACCATCTCCAAATTTTTGTATATAAGTATTTTCACCCTTCACAGAAAATGCATAAAGTCCACCAACAACAATTACGAATATGAATGAATTAACATCAAAAAATTGAGATACATTTCCAATTGTATAAAAAGTACCTAACATAAAAATTATATAGACAATAGTGCATGATATCTTTGTTGTATTCATAATGACTTTCCTTATGTTTTTTAATAATTAGCAAACTAAATTGTTTTAAATGTATTTTTCAATTAGAAAAAAAGTCTTCATTATTTTGAATATTACGGTTAAGACTGCTAATATTTATTTTGAGTTCTCTAAAGAATTTGTGAAAAATTTTTTTAGGGTCCTATTATGTTTTCGAAGTAATAAAATAAGAATTAAATCAGTTTTTTAATTATCATAATTGATGAACTATATGCAAGCGACAAGGTGACACAGATTTTATAGATTAAGTAGATAAATAGACCTTTTTTATTTATTGATTTATTTAAGCACGAAAAAATTAATAAATAACACTTATATAATTGTTTATTATTATTTTTGTTAAAGTTAAATTTGTAATCAGCTTAAAATTCTTTGCATTACATAAAAAAGAATAACAGTAACTCCACAACTTATAACCATCGAAATATAAAAACCTAGTCCCTTATTGAGGAGAATAGGTAACAATAAAAACATTGGTAATCCGGGTATAACAAACCAAAATATTTGATTACTTAGAACAGAAATCTTCTCAATATCTTTAGTTTCTAGCCATATCCATGATAGTGATATTATAGATACTAATGGTAAAGCTATAATTATGGCAGCAATTATAGTAGATTTATTGGATACTTCAGTGGCTACAAGTATTAAAAAAGCAGATATTAACGCCTTTAATATTTGAAATGTAGATATCATTAAATTAAATCTGTAAATTAAATAACCGAGATCTATTTAATATGAATAACCAGAACTTGAACTAGAACTGATTGATGAAGAGCCTGAAGAAGACGAACTAACAGATACTGAACCCATACTAGTGGAAACTTCCTGTGAACTATAAGAACTAGATGAAGAATATCCTGAGTTGTCATCATGTCCAAAGTCATTAGTCGAAATGAAGTTTTTGTTGTCGGATTGGCAAGAAATAAACAAAAAACTTATTGCTATATACAAAAACTTCATTTTACAACCTCAGGATTAAGAATGCTTAAAAGATAAGATAGTTCAAACGTTAATTTAAAATTAGACGTCCAGCAATCTTAAAGCAGCGTTTAAAATTTCTTCAGATAACAAATGATTACCATTATCATGTGCTTTCTCACCCTCATTTTTGAGCATTTTTGCCGCTTCTATTAAACTTGAATATTTATTGCTATCCATTTTCATAATTGCACTATCAACGTTGCTCATGAGCATGGTACATTGATATGAATATGATAATGTAGGCGTTAGCAATATAAAAAATAAAAAAGTAATTTTCTTTAACATTATAGTTCTCCTTGATTGAAACTATAAAATAGTAACTAAAAAATTAATTTCTAGAGATAAACCAATCTTTTTTTATTTATATTGAAGTTACTTACTTTTGTCACCAAAAGTTCTTCTATATCAACGTATAAGAAATATTAGTGATGAGGCTGAGCTTTAGTTTAAAACTTATACCATTCATCACTCACATCTTAAGTAATTAATAACAATAGGTTAAATATTTATTTTTTTATAAATTAGGTTTTGTTTCTTTCACGGTAAATTAATTAGCATGCTTCCATGGACCGAAGTCTTTACCACCTTCAACAATTTCATACATAACGCACTGCTCATCTCCAATTACCCAACCGTCATGTCCAGGCGCAAAATAATAAGCATCACCTGGTCCAACTTCAATTTTTGAACCATCATCATGAGTACAGGCTAATCGCCCTGAAATAACTACTCCCACATGACCTGCTTGACAACTATCTCCACCAACTGTTGGTTTAATACACTCTGACCATCTCCAA
This sequence comes from uncultured Alphaproteobacteria bacterium, assembly GCA_902625475.1. GTDB lineage: Bacteria > Pseudomonadota > Alphaproteobacteria > Rhodobacterales > Rhodobacteraceae > CACIIZ01. The sequence goes on along the minus strand of CACOBR010000001.1, from coordinate 12,825 downwards.
CCAGGCTCCAATACTAGTTTCGAAGCATTTACGTTTCCAAGCTTAACAACCTGGACTTTTGCCTTTGGAGGATTCTTTACTTCATCTGCGTCGTTAAAATTTTTAGAATATAAATTGGCCATTTCATTCTTCCTTTATATTATATTAACAATCCATCATCGTATCTTAATTAGGTATAATAAAAAAGTCAAAAAAATGGGATTGGTTAATCAAAATTATTTCTTTTTCAACATTACCTTTAATTATGTGATATATAATAAGTGATAGGTTAAGAGTCTTTGAGTATCCTAGTGATAAAGATGTATGAAAAGTGAATGGTTAACTGCAGTTTGAGAGTAAACTTATGGAAATGGAATCCTAATATCTTTTGAAAAAATGGATAATTAAGATTTTATTATGAATATTAACTAAATCCCCAAATTTCATTACCACGATAACCAGATGCTTTACCTATAAAATCACCACCAATTTTTGCCCACTTTCCATGAAACTTTTGACAATCTTCGTAAGCTTTTTTATTTTTATAAACCCATATTAAAGAAACTCTTATCATATCATTATTATCATCAACTAAGGTAGCTGATTGCATAATTTGACCATTAGATTTTAAAAATTCAACTGCTTTTGGAGAATAGAATGTATTATATTTTTCGTACCATAGATCATACTGTAATTGAGATGGAAAACTTAATAAAACTACGCTAACAAAATTTTTATAATTATCATCATCCATTATTAACTCCAAATAATTTAGTATTTCTGGTCTGAAATTTTTGCATTATTGCCATTAATATCTGTGAATAAAAATGACTGCATATCAATAATTTACACACACTTACTGATATGAAATAATATATTCTATTGAAATTTTTTTGCTCCCGGAAAAATATTTGCAAATCCCTCGTTATTTGAATCAGTATAATTTGGTAGTTGAGCTTCTAAATTATATTGAGTTAATGGTTTACTCATAGTTTCTTTAAAAAATTTAGTGGCTTCTAATCTAGCATTGTTAATTGATCCATCTTTATCGTAATCCTCTTTAAATCCAAATTGAATGGCAAGTTCAGCAGTAAGTAATGTTTTTCCATTTGCTTTAGTTAAAAAATTGTCATCTGCATTTTCACAAAGTGCTAAAATTGATCTACCAACATATTTTGGACTTTCCCCATCAGGAAATGATGCAACTTCAGTTTGGGCTCCACCTGGGTGTAAACTAATTGCTTTAACATTATGATTTTTCAATTCAGTTGCCATATCAAGTGTAAGTCTATCCATTGCTGCATGAGAAACTCCGTAACCAACATCACAAAAATATAAATAACCACCTGCACTTGAAATTTGAATAATTAATCCATCCTTATTTTCAATCATTTTAGGTATAATTAATTTGCTCATTACATATGAACTTCTAACACCAACATCCATATGCTCATCATAAACAGATATAGGTCTTTCCCAGAATGGTTTACCAAAATGAGGTGTCATAGCAATTAAACCAGCATAAGCACTATTAACAAGCAAATCTATTTTGTCTTCATTGGAACTAATTTTGTTAGTAAATTCAATTACTTCATCGTCATTATTTTGATCTAAAATATAGGGTATAATCTCACCTTCGCACCCCGATGAGACTACTTCTTCTTTTAATTTATTAAGAGCATCAGCATTTCTTGCAGTTGCGTAAACACTATAATTTCCTTCAGTTGCCAATATTAGGGCAGTCCCACGTCCTAACCCTCTTGATGCTCCTGTCACAATTGCTATTTTCTTCATAATTTCACCTTTATTGCTCGTTAGTTAATCTAGAGGAATTTTTATTCCAGAAAAGGCTTCAGTTCTACTATCGTCAGGATATCTTTCTAACAAATGATCAACACTATCAAGCCACTCCAATCCGGCAACTTGTCCGTCAATTAATGCATCAATACTGGGCATCTTTGCTATTTGAACATATTCACCAGTTGCATCAATTTTAATAAAATCATTGAGATAATCATACTTTTTATTGTCTCTCATCAATTGATATAGTCGTTTTAGAGACTCAATAAACTGTTCTTCACAACCCTCTTTAGGTTTGTATTTAATTATAGTCCATGTTTCATCCGACAATTTCTAGCTCCTCTTTATGTTAAAAATAGCATAATTCTTTTTAAGATGAATAATGTTATAAAATAAACTAAATCAAAGGTTTTGAATTACAAAGAAAAAAATGTCTTGAATTAAAAAAGTGATGTATAGGCTAATAACAACAATAATAAATATTCCATATTTAATTATTGCTTATTCTATTCCAATCTCCAATCAAAAAGTAATTTGTATGTAATTATAACCTAATCTCTGTCATTAGAAAATTATCAATAAAACCATTTATAATAATAGAATAATCGAATTAAAAAAGCTTTTAAGTTTCTAATATTTATATTGAAAAGGGATATTAGGATTAGCTTGGTAGTCTTTATAATTATTATCTGTTGGCACTATTTTCAGGACTATTAAGGTATTAGATTGTTAGTGATGCGTAATTGATTTGGAGGATTAATGAGTAAGAAAGATAATAAAGATAAATGGCAATGGTACTATCACTTCCATATATGGCAAATAGTTCCTGACGTTTTTAAGTTTGGATTTAAAGGAGCATGGCAAAAACAAGATAGAGCTAGCAGAATTTTCATTATCATTTTCTTAGTTTTTATACTATTCCAAATACTAGGTGTGTGGGAACTGCTAATATCTATAATTACTGTATGATAAAGGTCAGATAGTTGGTAAGTATTAAATTATTTAGGTTTGATCATTAGAAATTGAAAAAACTAACAAAAATTTCCTTTATTTTAATTCTTTTTATAATTTTTGGTGAAAATCTGATTTTAGGAGCGAGTTTCAATTGTAATAATGCTTACACCATCAGAGAACAAACTATATGCAATGATACTCAACTTTTAAAACTATATAGCGTGATTGCAGCAATCTTTCAAAAACTTAGTAAAAAAAAGGGTAATTCTACAAATAAATTGTCAAAAGACAAAATACTTGGACTTCAGAAACATAGTATTTTACGGAAAATAGCTTTGAAATGCACAGAAATTTCCTTAAGTTTATCACTTCTTTTTCTAGTTGTTTGATAATAAATACACCATAATAAAATACTATGATAAAATCAGAAAATTGATTTAAAGGAATGTATGGATAACTTAACAAATTATGAAATGAATAGATGTATGATTTCTTTTACTGATGCACTCAACATTTTAGAAAAGGTAGAGAGTGAGAAATTGGTTGAATTTCTAAAAATTGAAGATTCAGGATCTGACTCTTTTTTTAATAAAGCTAGAAATAGTTGGTTAGAATATCGATCAGCAGAATGTCTGCTATTTTATAATTTTTATTGAAAAGGCACAATTAGATCTATTATTTACAAAATCAGTGATGATAAAAAAACTTTTGATAGGTTAGAATGTATGTTTAATGATCCTTACAAATAATTAATAGTACTTAAAAAAGGGCAATTAGATGATAAAAGGTATTCTTGTACTGATTGGAGCAATTATCCTTATAACTTTTGGATACTTTGTATCTAATAGAAGAGATGAGGATGATTAAAGTTCTACTGTTAATAATTACTATAATTGGCTTATTATCATTTATATATTTCACAAGGATAGATGGGTATTTTGGTAGGATAGAGCAGTTTAGTAGAAATGCAGCATCAGATAGACCTAATACATTAAATCTTCTAATATTTTATACTGACGTTGCCTAATCTCATTTTAATAAAAGACTAAAACATATAAATATGTCAGAGGAATAATAAAAAACCAAATTAAAGCTACTATTCTTATAAGATTGCTTAAATTAAGATGTGAGTGGTAATTCCTAAAGATAAACTAGAGCTTCTTAGCCGTACCATATCACATAAGATATTATGTATAAATCATTAATATTATAGTTTATTTATTATTATTTATTATTAGTAATTAATAATCACCAGTAATAGATGAACTCAGTTCAACATAGTATAAAAAAAATATGAAGTGAACAAGCAAATATCATCTTTTTTAATTTGTTTATTGTTTTACAAAATAAGAAGTTATATTATGTTTTATCTAAGGTACATCAGTAATGATCAGAATAATATCAACAATAAGTTTACTATTTTTATCAACAGCTAGCTTTGCTGAAGATTATAATGAAGAATTCATTTTTAATGAAGGATCTTGGAAAGTAGCTATTTGGGAATATGATTATGGTGGAGTATCTTGCGCAGCTGGATTAATAACTGATGAAAAGGAATTTTTCATAGAAATCAATCCAGAAGAAGAATACAGTATATTTGGTTTTTGGTATGAAGACGAAGATATAAACAGTAAACTTGAAAGAATGACTTTTAGTGTTGATAAAAATGAAGCTTGGTATTCTTCAACTCCAACAATAGAGGATGGATCAATATATTTTTATTTTAGAGATGCTGATCAAAATAAACTTGATGTGATTTATGAACAGATTAAAAATGGTAATAAAATGTATCATTGGAATGATGATAAAAAGTTGATTGCAGAATTTGACTTATCAGGAGCAATTTCATCAATAGAAATCCTAAAAAAATGTGTGCAAGACATTTAATCTGAACAGACGCACTCAGAGGTTAATTGAAACAGGATAATGGTTTTTATACTTAAAAAAATTTTCATCAAATATGAAAAATTTATAATCTAGGTAAACTTAAAGTATTTTGTCCATCATTTTAGTATCGAAATGTAATAAATAAATAAAAGTATTTATACATGGTCTACCATGGTCAAATCACAAGATAAAAGACTAGGTGAAATGGGAATAAAGTTTTGTTCGCAGAAACAGAAAAGGATGACCCTATTCAACTTCATGCAATCGTTATGTTTCTAAATATAGAGGTGCTTCAAGCATTTGGTGCTGACGAAGAGTTGACAGAAATAAGAAGGCAAGGTGGTACTGTAATTGAGACTGTTATCATGATGCCAATATGTGAAGATTACTTTACAAATTATCCAGATGCATTCGTGAACACTGAATGCTTAACTTCAAAACAAGAATAAGTATGCTTAAAAACAACAATAGAGAAATTTTTTTATCCATAAACAATAATGATCAATAAACAATAATGAATAATTTGTAGGGAATAATCTAAATGATACAAGCAAATACTGTCTTAGAAGCATGGGATAAAACTTTAGAAACAAAGGACTTCACTCATCTTGAAAAAAATATCTTTCAGATGATTTTAAGTTTGAAGATACCACTGGTGAACTGGATAATTTAAAAAATACAAAAAGTTTGTGTATTGCAGGCGGATAAAGAATTAATAACTTAAAAACAATCCGCGAAAACGAAAACTATATCGTTGCAACGCATGATGTTATCCAAGAAAGTAAGCCCAAATCAAATATATTAGTTTAAGCTGAACAAACGAATGGAAGTTTATCTACTGGAAAATTCAACGAGCTTTTGAATCATAGTTCATATGACGACTTCTCAGCTACATTATATCACATCAGATAGTTTGTATAACTTATAAATATATTTGCAGGTTTGTTATTATTATATTCAAGGTAATGCACAAAAAAATTAGAATTCAAATTAACTTTTTTGAAAATTATTGATTTATAAAATTAATAATTTTTTGTTTTATAATTCAGAAATTTTGAGCTTCTTACGCGCTGATGCATTTACAGTATTTTCATCTGATAATTTCCAGCCACTAGTAAGCATACGGCTAGTATATTGTTTATTATACAAAAAAGGCATAACTAATTGGAAAATATTAAATGTCAAAATTGAAAAAACTAAATGAAGAAGTCCTATACCTATTTCTCCCCTAAAAATTGGTACAAAAAAACCAAAAATACAATATGTCCAACAATAACCAAAATATCCATTTTTATTCAAACCTGAATCTGAATGAGTAAGTTTAACTTTTTTTTGCATGCCCATAAAAATTGCTCCCAAAATAACGTGCAAAAAAATAATTAAAAAAGGAGTTAAAATAAGTAAAATAATTAAGATCCCAGATATATTAATATTTGTTTCCATGCTTTAATTCTCCTATAAAGATTTATAAGTATGATTACTATATTTTCTATACAACATAAAAAATAAAATTTGAGTATTTTTTATTTTGTATTTTAGATGTTTGCTATTCTTATATTTTCTATAAATCATTCCAGTAAACAAACTGAAGCTCCCTCCTTAATTCTCAAGTTTTAATTTTATAAAATAAAATCTTACTGCTTATGCAACCTAATCTTAAGATCTATAATATCTTATAAATATTGCTATCAATTAATTATTATATCTTTTGCATCCAAACATTTAATACTTCCAGTATAGAATTCTTTCCATATCTTATCATATCATATTATATCATATCATATCATATCATATCATATCATATCATATCATATAGTATGTATAAGTCATTGTTATAGTTAGGCAACCATTTAAATGATAAGTAAGCTTATCACGTAGTATGATTGGCAGTTAAAATGCGATAGAATTAGTGTTTGTAGAGTGCTTAGATAAGGAAAGGTATTAGTGATGAAAATACGTGATTTAGCATTTCTCATTGAAGGAATTATTTCTCTTATATTGATAGTTGTAATGTCATTATTTGTGAATATACAATTAGCTAATGCAAAGGAAACAGAAAAAAAATGGAAAGAAAAAGAGTGTACTGATCTGTATAATGCAATTGTTTTATTTACAAAATTATCTGGTAAAGAGTGGAAACAAAAAAATGAGGAAAAAGGCTCTTTCTATGCATCAACAGCAGCAGATTATACCGTCATATATAGCACTTTTTGTGAAAATGAATAAGATACTTCTTTCCATACATTCTAAGATTTAAATATATCAGAGACTATAATGATCTGAACGATATGGATCAGATAGGTGGTGAGTGTTAAGTAATTGAGTTGGAAGGTTAATAGTCAGTTTAGTAGTTATCTACCATTAGATAGACCTAATTCATTAAATCCTCAAATGTTTTATACTCACAATACCAGAGCTCATTTTAATTAAAAACTAAAACAAATAAAACGGTCAGAGGAATAATGAAAAACCAAATTAAGGCCATTATTCTAAAAATGTTGCTTAAAGTTTTTATTCTTCGTAAAGCTCGCCCTAAAGCCAATAGTATGAAATATACAATACCAGCTGGCACTGAGGCCAATAAACCAAAAACTGCCACAAAACCAACCGCCCCAGATGCTGAGCTTTCTCAATACTTGGCTACCAAAAGCATCGTGGCCAAAAGGATTATCACCCCATAAAAGATACAAACACAAACTGATCTAACAAAATCCCCAAGATATGATTTCCCAATAACTATTTTTGCAAAGCGTGTATCTAGTATTGAGTGACTTAATGTTTCTATATTTTCCTTCATTGTTTATTCCTAATGTATACATTCTTTCATTTCTATTACCTTTTGATATTTAGCCTTACAAGTAAATGTACCTTTTGATTAATCTTCAATACAAACCTGAATAGGAAGGATAAGTAATAGTATTGCTGATAGTATTATTCTGATCGTTGTTAATATGATTTGATCTATAATAATATATTCTCTTTGATTAGAAAACTATCAACAAAACCATTTAGTATTGTAGAATAGTTGTCAGGACTATTAATAAAAAAACAGAATTAACACAAACAAAAATTTAGTTAAACTTATTCCTGTTAATACTTACTTTAACTTTTTGAAAAGTAGTTTCAGGTAAATTGTATGCATTATAGATAAAGTTGCTGATATTCTCTCTATTATTTCTAACAGTTTTAAAGATCCATCTAGCACCTAATAATGCTCCCCAACTAAGTAATTGAAGTGTTGAAAATGTAGATATGACGCAAACCATCAATACAACATTGCAAAACTGATCAGCTATTCGCAAGTGACAAGGTGACACATAATCTAATCAAAAAGAGTTACATTTTAATTCATTGAACCAAATAAAGTTTATCACCTTTTCTGTATCAAGATTTTTCTCGTCATAAAGAGCTGTATAGGTTTAGATATGGTATAATAATTGCGAGGGAGAGGACTGGAATATAACGATTTAGCCCCCCCTATGCTTGAAAAGATAAATCACAAAAGTGCGCCTAAAGAAGTTATTAATGCGCTTGTCACCCTATATCATCAGGGTAAGTATGATGATGTTTTATCTCGGTCTTCTCAGCTAATTAAAGAATATCCCCACACTTTAATCCTTCACAATATAATAGGGGCAATCTCTTTCGAAAAGGGACATAAAGAGATTGCGATTGAACATTTTCATAAAGTCATCAAACTTCGCCCCCATCATCCTCATGCTTATAATAATCTAGGGGCTGTACTTATTAATTTGGGGAAATATCAAGAAGCTAAGTCTAATCTTAAAAAGGCCATTGAACTTCAGCCAGACTATGCTGAAGCATATAATAACCTCGGTAATGTCTATAAAGAGATGGAGGAATATAATGAAGCAATCTTGGTTTATGAAAGAGCAATTGAACTTAATCCTCAGTACTACGAAGCTTATAATAATTTAGGTGTAGCATTAGGAAAAAATGAAGAATATGATGAGGCAATAGAAGCTTTCAAGAAGGCTCTATCAGTTAATCCTGATAGTTTTGATACCTTTTATAATATGGCCGTTACACTCCAAGATCAAAATAAGTTGGAAAATGCCATTGAGGCTTACAATAATGCACTATCTATAAATCCAAATGATGCTGATATCTACCACAATATGGGCCTTGCTCTCAAAGATCAAGGCAAGTCGGAAGAAGCGATAGAGGCTTTTAACAAAGCTCTTTCACTCAAGCCTGATTACGCTCAAGCCTTTAACAGTATGGGCAATGCTCTCAAAGATCAAGGCAAGTGGGAAGAAGCGATAGAGGCTTTTAACAAAGCTCTCTCCATTATTCCTGATTATGCTGAAGCCTACAATAACATGGGCACTGTTCTTCAAGATCAAGGCAAGTCGGAAGAATCCATAAAGGCTTATAAAAAAGCTGTATTTATCAAACCTGATTATGCTGATGCCTATAACAACATGGGCATTGTTCTTAAAGAGCAAGGAAATTTAACAGAAGCCATTGAGGCTTACAATAAAACACTTTCTATAAAACCTAATTGTGGAACTGCGAAGCATATGCTATCTGCACTTACTGGAAATATAAATCAAACAGCACCTAGGGAGTTTGTTGAAAAATTATTTGACGAATATTCTGATACATTTGAAGCCTCCCTCGTTGACAAATTAGAATATAAAATTCCTAAATTAATAAAAGATATTTTAATTAAACCAACTAATAAAGAGCCGCTGGGTTCTGTTTTAGATTTAGGTTGTGGGACTGGATTATTTGGAATAGAGGTAAAAAATTATTGCTCAAAACTTGAGGGCATTGATTTGTCAAAAAAAATGCTAGCAATCGCTAATCAAAAAAATGTTTACGATCAATTAACACAAACTGATATAGTGGAATATCTATCCACAATGCCTCTTGATTTTGATTATTATATAGCCTTAGATGTCTTTATTTATGTCGGTGAGCTCACTGAAATATTTAGATTGATTAAGTCTAGAAATAAAAAATCTGGTCATTTAGTTTTTTCTACTGAACATACAGAAAATGATGGCTATCATATTCGTAGGTCTGCACGATACTCACATTCAAAAAGTTACATTGAAAATCTATGTGAGAAATTTGACTACAGTATCTCTCATTTTTCTACTAATCACCTTAGAAAAGAAAAAAGTATCTTTTTAACAGGCGGCATATATGTCTTAAGCTTTTAACCGTATTGATTAAGATATCTTTAAGCAAATTTCAGATTAGTTAAATAATTATTTGGAGGTATCCCAATAGTTTAACCCATTTTTCTCAAAAACTAATAGGAAAGATGAGTAATATTATTGCTGATACTATTATTTTGTTATTGTTTATCTTATTAAAATTTAATTAGCTATATTTTTTAATTTTATACATCAACATTAACATAACCTCTTTTATTAGAAAACTGCACAACTAACTTTTACATAGCTAAATATCTTTAATACTTATTACTCTTGATGCTATTAGCTGTGACCAATTACTTCCAAATTTAAGTAAACTCTCTGTAAATAGAGGAGTATGGTTTTCATCGTAATATATCAAATCTTGTTCCCATAAGGCTTCAGTAGTTCCATCTGCATAAAAAACAGCATCAAAATTATCAATCTGCCAATTCTTTGTATGAACACACGGAGGTAATGGTCTGTGGTTCATAAAAACAAAATATTGATAAATAAAAGGTCTATTTGGCCATATCATTTGGTGAACTAAGTCTTCCTCCTGAATAATCAAATACTTATTGATGTTAGGATATTTCTTATTTTTTTTATAAATGTATTTCATTTGATTTTCTTTCGCTTTAGTGCTTTTGGAATTATTCCACGGCGCACAAGTTGAATTTAAATTGCCGTATTAAATGCCTGAATTAATGATTGTTTAGATTATCCCCCACCCAAATCTATATATTCTTGAGGTGATAAATGGATGCCTTGTCTTTCTAGTTGTAGAATATCATTCACACCAAAACAAGAAAGCTGAAATACTTCTTTCTGATTATATTTTTTATAAAGATAAATTTTATTTTTATCATCAATATCATCTAGTTCTGTGAAAACAGATTGGTATTCTTTATCTAGAATATTCATTTGATTTCCTCCGCTTTAGTGCTTTAGACAGGATGTAAAGGCGCACAAGTTGGTAATTAAATGCCTAATTGATCTATAGCTTAAAATAGAAACTAATTCAATAAATATTAATTAAAAACTAATTAAACTTATTCCTATTAACACTTACTTTAATTTTTTGAAAAGTGGTTTCAGTTAAGTTGTATGTATTGTAGATAAAGTTGCTGATATTCTCTCTATTATTTCTAACAGTTTTGAAGATCCATCTAGCACCTAATAATGCTTCCCAAAAAAGTAGTAGAAATGTTAAAAATGTGGATATGATACAAGCAATAAAAATTGCAAAGCATAACTGATCAGCTATTCGCAAGTGACAAGGTGACACATAACCTAATCAATGATTAAAAACATTTAAAAATATCTTTATAAATATTGCCTTGTCTCCCAAAATAATCTTTAGATTCAAATCCAAATTGGGTGACGATCAACATAGACTTTTTCTTACCAAAAAAATACGTAATTGATGTACCATCAATTGCATTAACATTATCCCAATAAAGATAACCGGCACTTTCTTGAAAAGAACTTTCTTTAAAAGATCTCCAACCATCATCAGCCCAGTTCAATTTTTCATTATCTTTATTAATTTGAAGTTGGAACATCTTATATTCTGATTTGGAAAGGTCACCTTCGTCTATACAACTAGTTTTAAAGATCTCTGCATTAATTGTATTTGAAATCATAATGAAGAAAAATATTATGTAAGTAAAAATTCTCATCATTACTAATATTAGTTGTTGATATAATAGGTAAGTAAGGAACCAATAATTAAACCTTTTATAAATGCTATCCAGGCAACTGCATAGTCGTCTATTCCTAATTTATTTTTCCACCACTCCATCTGTTTTTTGTGAAGTTCTATAACTTTCATGATAAACCTCAATACAATTTAATTAGTTTCATTTTCTTATTAAAAAAAACAATTATAACATATCCTCTATTCTTAGAAAACTATCAACATAACCGTTAAGGTTAAACATAAAAAATTACATAATTGAGTGAAATTTACATTTAATTATATTAAATTTAAGTTAATAAAATATGGAAGATTACTATATCTACACTTATTAATTATACCACTCTTGCCTTTGTAACAGAATTTGAAATGAAAGAGATGATAAAGCATATTGATGCTACTACTAAAGAATGGGCGCCTGAAATGAAAAAGCGTGGTTTAAAACGTTTTGTTTCTACAAGCATTTGGAACAAAGGTGATACATTTAAATTAGGTCTTTTATTTGAATACGATACAAAAGAAGCATTTCAATCAAACGTTAATTTTTTAGATAAACATTTTTATACGCTTCCGAAAACAAAAGAATTGATGACTATGGCAAAAGTGGAAGGAAGCCGAGGCATTTCAGTTTTTTAAGTCTAAGTATCTTCTACTTCGTTAAATACATTTGTGTCCATGATGACGAACATAATAGTAGTTATTATCACGTTTCGTAAAATGAGCTGAGGCACATTTATTTTTCATAATCTTTCACACAACTAATCTGAATTATCAAAAAGTGCTTACAAATCAATTTGAAACATATAAGTATGGTTCGGCTGAGAAGTACTAGTTTATCTCTATGAAGCACCTCTCACATCTTAATGTAAGCAATAACAGCAGGTTGGGTATTTGTGAGTCACTGTCAACAGACACGTTTTCTTTCACACTAAATTATCTGTTACTATTATAGGGAATGCCCCACCTAAGTGTTAACTAGGGCATGCATGAGCCACCCCCCTACATACGTATGTATATTCAATATGTTACACAGATTAGTGATACAGCTTGTTAACCACTTTAGATGATTTGTTAATGTGTGCAGCTAGGATGATAGGTCATTAAGTATGACCAAAAGGGACTCTCAGTGACTCCAGGATGAGTCAGGAGAGTCATATTAGGTTTGCAGAAAGGTATATAGGACTCTAGAGAAAATCTTGAGTCTGTATGAGCCTTATGATGGGGGTTATGTTAGGTATGATATTTAGTTAATTAGGAGCATCTGCTATTGCTAAGAAGTTAAACTGCGATAGAACCGATTTTTATAGAATGTTAAGATAGGAGTGGACATAGAGATAA